>JBLMWU010000338.1:0-34654 GCA_050257395.1 Gemmatimonadota bacterium
GCGAGGCAGTTGACAATGCCCGACAAGCTCATGCGGCTGCGCCGGCACGAGGCGGGGGAGGGCCGCCGGCCGGTCATGCTGGCCATCGCCGGGGACAGCGCCGCGGGCAAGACCACGCTCACCCGGGGGATCGCCGAGGCGCTGGGGGCCGGCCGGGCCACCGCGCTGTGCGTGGACGACTATCACCGCTACGACCGGGCCGAGCGCCGGGACGTGCCGTTCACCGTGCTCAACCCGGACTGCAACTACATCGACATCATGGAGCAGCACCTGCAGCTGCTGGCGCTGGGGCGGCCGATCCTCAAGCCCGTCTACGACCATTCCACCGGCGAGCTGGTCCGGCCGGTGCTGGTGGAGCCGCGCGAGTTCGTGATCGTGGAAGGCCTGCTGCCGCTGCACACCAAGCTGGCCCGGGCCTGCTTCGACATCACCGTGTACCTCGACCCGCCGGAGGAGATCCGCCGGGAGTGGAAGCTGCGCCGGGACTGCGCCGAGCGCGGGTACACCGAGGAGCAGGTGCTGGCCGAGCTGGCCCGCCGGGAACCGGAGTCGGCCGCCTACATCCGCCCGCAGCGGCAGTGGGCGGACATCGCGGTCCGGTTCGCCCCGGTGGCCGGGCACACCGAGCCGCAGGGCACCCCGCTGTCCGCGGAGATCCTGCTGCGGCCGACGATCCAGCACCCGGAGCTGTGCCATGTGCTGACCGACGACGACCGCCGCACCGTGCACCTCAAGCTGATCCGCGACAGCGACGGCCGCCCGGTGGATGCCCTGCACGTGCACGGCTACGCCCCGCGCGAGGACAGCCGGATCGTGGAGAAGGCCATCTGGGAGCAGCTGTCCTTCGACCACGACCCGGCGCTGCCGGACACCCTGGGGGAGTTCGCGCCGGGCCGCCGCAGCGAGGCGCTGGCCATCGCCCAGCTCCTCCTCCTCTGGCACCTCCTGGAGGCCCAAGCATGAACCGGCTGGTTATATCCGCTGGTGCGGACGGGTAGCGTGCGGTCATGAGCCGGGAGGCGGGCAAGGCGCTGCGGGTGGTGATCATTGATGATCACCAGATGGTGCTCGACGGCCTGAAGGCGATGCTGCAGCCCTACCGGGAGCAGGCCCAGATCGTCGGCGAGTGCAGCGAGCCCGGGCACGCCGTCGAACTGGTGGGCGAGCTGAAGCCGGACGCCGTGCTGCTGGATATCCGGCTGCGCGGCGCCAGCGGCCTGGACCTGTGCAAGGACATCCTGGCCGCGCTGCCCGGCTGCAAGGTGGTGTTCCTCACCGTCTACGACGACGAGCAGTACCTCTACCAGGCGCTGCGGGTCGGGGCGGCCGGGTTCCTGCTCAAGCGGATCCGCGGCGGCGAGCTGGTGGACTACCTGCGCCGGATCTGCGACGGGGAGGTCCTCATCGACCCCACGCTGGCCGGGCGGGTCGCGCTGTCCGCGGCCCGGCTGCACAGCGGCGAGTTCTGGCCCGGCGCCCACCTGGGGCTCACCCAGCGGGAGAGCGAGGTGCTGTCGCTGCTGGTGGCCGGGCTGTCCAACCGGGCCATCGCCGCCAAGCTGGTGGTCAGCGAGGAGACCGTGAAGACCCACTCGCGCGGCATCTACCGCAAGCTCGGCGTGGCCGACCGGGCCGGGGCCGTCGCGGTGGCGCTGCGGGAGGGGGTCTTCCATTGACCGCCGCGCGGCTCGGCGACGCGGAACACGAGGTCCAGCTCCTGACCCGGGTCATCGACACCATCTCGGCAGGCCTGGACCTGGACCGGATGCTGCAGGGGGTGGCCAGCCTGGTCACCGAGACCACCGCCACCGACGTGTGCTTCGTGCACCTGCTCGACGAGCGCGGGCGGACGCTGCAGCTGCGCGGCGCCACCCCGCCGTTCGACGGCCTGGTCGGCAAGATCGAGCTGGCCGTCGGTGAGGGGGTGGCCGGCTGGGTGGCCGACCACGGCGAGCCCGTGGTGATCGTCGGCGACAAGACCGCTGACCCGCGCTACCGGTACATCCCGGCGCTGCGCGGCGAGGAGTACACCTCCATGGTGTCGGTCCCGGTGGTGACGCCCATGGGGCACCTGGTCGGGGTGCTGAACGTGCACACCCGGCTGCGCCGGGAGTTCAGCGGCGCCGACGTGGAGCTGCTCCGGTCGGTGGCCGGCCTGGTGGCCGGGGCGATCGAGAACGCCCGGCTGCACCAGCGGCTGGCCGAGCGCGAGGAGGCGCTGGAGCGGTTCGCCGAGCAGACCGTGGAATGGCAGGAGAACGAGAGCCGCCGGCTGGCCGGGGAGATCCACGACGGGATCAGCCAGCGGATCGTCAGCCTGTTCTTCCACCTGTCGGCCGCGGCGGACGCCATCCCCGGCGACCCGGCGGTGGCCGCGGAGCAGGTGGCGCGTGCCCAGGAGCTGGCCACGGCGGCGCTGGACGAGACGCGTTCGGCCATCGCCGGGCTGCGGCCCCCGGTGCTGGACGACCTGGGGCTGGCCGCCAGCCTGGAGAGCCTCGGCCATTCCTTCCCGCAGCTCGACGTGCAGGTGGAGGCCACCCGGCAGCGGATGGCCGAGCATCTGGAGACCGCCGTCTACCGGACCGCCCAGGAAGCGCTGCAGAACGTGGCCAAGCACTCCGGCGCCAAGTCGGTGCGGGTCCGGCTCGCGGCGCACGCCACCCGGGTGGTGCTGGAGGTCACCGACGACGGCGCGGGCTTCGACGTGCCCTCGGTGGCCAGCAACGGCCCGGCCGCCGGGACCGCCCGCCCCACCGGATTCGGCCTGTCCGGCATGCGGGAACGGGCCGAGCTGCTCGGCGGCCGGCTGGAGCTGATCAGCTCCGCGGGCCGGGGGACCACGGTGCGGCTGGTGCTGCCCATCTCCCGGCCGGGCCAGGCCGGCTGAGCCGGCCCGCCGCGCAGCTGTGATCGGCGTCACACCACCCAGGGCAGAAGGAATACCCATACCCCGTACGGCGTTTGAATAATCGCTGGCGTGATCGTGTCCCCCGGGCCGCAATCAGAAATGCCCGCGCGGACTACCGTCTGGCTGGAGCCGCGTGGCGCCACTCGCCGAGGAGGCGACCGCACGCCAGCCCCCATCTGGTGCCCCCGCTGGGTCCCCCCGCCCGCGGGGGCACCTTCCTACGGCAGGCCCGCTGCGGCGTCCTGCTCCTCCGACGGCGCCTGGCCCGCGCCCGCGAAGACCCGGCTGGCCCGCACGTCCCCGGCGCTGATCTCCATCAGGTCCTCCCGGCCGATCAGGCCGCCCGCGGCCACCAGCCGCCGGGCCTGGCGCAGCCGCAGCCGGTCGATGGCGTTGCGGATGCTGCGCGCGTTGGCGAACCGGGGCTGGCTCATCCGCAGCGTCACGTACTCGGCGAACGCCTCCCGGGCGCCCGGCGACAGCCGGTAGTGCTCCCGGTCGAGCATCAGGTCGGCGATCTGCAGCAGCTCGGCCCGGCTGAAGTCGGGGAAGTCGATGTGGTGGGCGATCCGGGACGCCATGCCGGGATTGGAGCGGAAGAACACGTCCATCCGGTCGGCGTAGCCGGCCAGGATCACCACCAGGTCCTCCCGGTGGGCCTCCATGAACTGCAGCAGGATCTCGATGGCCTCCTGCCCGTAGTCCCGCTCGTTCTCCGGCCGGTACAGGTAGTACGCCTCGTCGATGAGCAGCACCCCGCCCATCGCCCGCTTGAGCACTTCCTTGGTCTTGGGGGCGGTGTGCCCGACGTACTGGCCGACCAGGTCGTCGCGGGTGACGCTGACCAGCTGGCCCTTGCGCAGGTAGCCGAGCTCGCGCAGCAGCTCGCCCATGTGCGTGGCGACCGTGGTCTTGCCGGTCCCGGGGCTGCCGGTGAAGCACATGTGCAGGCTGGGCCGCGAGGACGCCAGCCCGTAGCGCTGCCGCAGCCGGTCGATGAGCAGCAGGGCCGCGATCTCCCGGACCCGGGTCTTCACCGGCGCCAGCCCGATGAACTCGCGGTCCAGCCGGTCCAGCAGCTCGCTGATGCGCAGCGCCTGCTCCTCGGCGGCCAGGTCGACGGTCGCGCCGGGCGGCAGCGGCTCCGGCGGGGCCGGCCCGGCAGGCGCGTCTGCCCCGCCCGGCCCGGTTCCGGCGGCCGCCGGGACCGGGCCGTTCACCCCGGGCCGCGGCATCGCGAAGCCGCGGGGGCCGGCGTCTGGCTTCCCGTTCACCGTCAAGAAGATCCGTTGGGGCCGGAGCCGTTACGGTGCCCGCCGGGGTAACGCTCCCCGGCCGGCCGGTCCGCGGCGTAGGGGTGCAGCGAATAGCGGATCCGCCGGTCGGAGGTCTCCTGCCGGTCCAGCCGGAACCCCGGCTCGTGCGCGGGCCGGTTCACGATGAAGCTGAGCGCGGTGGTCTGCCTGCCCAGGCTGGCGTCGTAGGCGGTGACCCGGACGTAGTGGTCCGGGTAGGCCTCCCGGCAGGCGGTCACCTCGTGCAGGGCGGCGGCCGCGTCGGCGATGCCGAACATCGGCAGCCCCCACATCTCCCACAGCACGTTGCGCGGGTGCGGGTCGTCGGTGAACTCGACCGCCACCGCCCAGCCCCTGCCGATCGCGTACTCGACCTGGGCCCTGATCTCGCGGTCGGTGAAGTCGGGCAGGTAGGAGAACGTGCCCTGGGTGATCCGCATCACTGGCTCCTGTCAGGCGGTCGGGGTGGCGACGACGTCGGGCGTGTCGGTGGACTCGTAGGTGAAGGTGATGTCGCCCCAGGTGTCCAGGGCCATCGCCAGCGGCTGGCAGTGCTTCGCCGCGTCGCGCAGGATCTGCTCGCCTTCGGCCAGGAAGTCGCGGCCCTCGTTGCGCGCCTTGATCATCGCCTCGGTGGCGACCCGGTTGGCGGTCGCCCCGGCCGCGATGCCCATCGGGTGCCCGATGGTGCCGCCGCCGAACTGCAGCACCACGTCCTCGCCCAGGTAGTCCAGCAGCTGGTGCATCTGGCCGGCGTGGATGCCGCCGGAGGCGACCGGCATGGTGCCCGGCATCGAGCCCCAGTCCTGGTCGAAGTAGATGCCCTGGGCCAGGTTGCGCGGGATGAACGGCTCGCGCAGCGTGTCGTAGTAGCCGCGGACGTTCGCCGGGTCGCCCTCCAGCTTGCCGACCACGGTGCCGGCGTGGATGTGGTCCACGCCGATCAGCCGGCACCACTTCGAGATCACCCGGAAGCTGACCCCGTGCGTCTTCTGCCGGGTGTAGGTGCTGTGCCCGGCCCGGTGCAGGTGCAGGAGCACGCCGTTGCGGCGGGCCCAGCGGGCCATCGAGTGCATCGCCGTGTAGCCGACGGTCAGGTCCAGCATCACGATGACGCTGCCGAGCTCCTTGGCGAACTCGGCCCGCTCGTACATGTCCTCCATGGTCGCGGCCGTCACGTTGAGGTAGTGGCCCTTGATCTCGCCGGTCCGTTCCTGCGCCCGGCTGACCGCCTCCATGGTGAACAGGAACCGGTCCCGCCAGCGCATGAACGGCTGGGAGTTGATGTTCTCGTCGTCCTTGGTGAAGTCCAGCCCGCCGCGCAGCGCCTCGTACACCACCCGGCCGTAGTTGCGGGCGGACAGGCCGAGCTTGGGCTTGGTGGTGGCGCCCAGCAGCGGCCGGCCGTACTTGTTCAGGTACTCCCGCTCCATCACGATGCCGTGCGGCGGGCCCTGGAAGGTCTTGACGTAGTGCAGCGGGATCCGCATGTCCTCCAGCCGGAGGGCCTTCAGCGCCTTGAAGCCGAACACGTTGCCGATGATCGAGGAGGTCAGGTTGGGGATGGACCCCTCCTCGAACAAGTCGATGTCGTAGGCGATGTAGGCGATGTACTCGCCCTCGCGGCCCGGCACCGGGTCCACCTGGTAGCACTTGGCCTGGTAGTGCTCGTACGCGGTGAGCCGGTCGGTCCACACCACGGTCCAGGTCGCGGTGGAGGACTCGCCGGCCACGGCCGCGCCCGCCTCCTCCGGCGGCACGCCGTCCTGCGGGGTGATCCGGAAGGCGGCCAGCACGTCGGTGTCTTTGGGCGCGTAGTCGGGCTGCCAGTAGCCCATCTGCGCGTAGGGGATGACCCCCGCGCTCCAGCGATCCTGCCCCGCGGCCATGGTTCCTCCGGTGTGATCGGTGCGGTCCACCGTCCACACAACCAGGGAACCCTGTAGGTGTCTATTGAGAGTTTTCCCCGGACTATCAAGCTATTGCTGAACAGTCGCGGCGGCCGCCCCGGCCGCGGTGGCGGCCGCGGTCGCGGCCGGCGGGCCCGCGGTCCGGTAGCGGGCGAAGGACGGCAGCGCCAGCGCGATCAGCGCCGCGCCCGCCACGGTGGCCAGCCCGCCGGCCAGCGCGCTGGTCACCGGCGAGGTGAGCGAGCCGAGCGCGCCCGCCTCCAGGTTGCCGAGCTGGCCGCCGCCCGCCCCGACGACGTAGTCGGCGGCCATGACCCGGCCGCGGAGCCGGTCCGGGGTGACCGCCGCCACGATGGCGCCGCGGAACACCACGGTGAACGTGTCCGCGGCCCCGGCCAGGGCGAGCAGGCCGAGGGTGAGCCACAGGCTGCGGGCCAGGGCGAAGCCGGCGAACGCGGCCCCCCACACGGCGACCGCGCACAGCATCGCCCGGCCCTGGCCGCGGATGTGCCGCAGCGGGCCGCTCGCGGCGGCGCTGAGCAGGCCGCCCACCCCGATGGCGGCGGTGAGCAGGCCCAGGACGCGCGGGCTGCCGCCGAACCGCTCGGCGTTGATCGCCGGGAACAGCGCCACCGGCAGCCCGAACACGGTGGCAGTGAGATCGGCGAGGAACGCGCCCGCCAGCACCTGGCTGCGGCCGATGAACCGGATCCCCTCGGCGACGGCGCGGGGGCCCGGCCGGGTGCCGCCGCCGTGCGGCCGCATGGCCGGCAGCCGGGCCGTCCCGTAGAGGGTGGCGGCGAAGCTGACGGCGTCGATGAGGTAGCACGCGCGCAGGCCCAGGTGCGGCGCGGCGGCGATGGCCCCTGCCAGGGCCGGGCCCGCGGTCAGCATGATCTGGAAGCTCAGCCGGTCCAGCGCCAGCGCGGCGGGCAGCAGCGGGGCGGGCAGCAGGGCCGGGATGACGCTGCTGCGGGCAGGGCGGCTGATGGCGGCGAGGGATGACTGCACGGCGACCAGCGCGTACAGCAGCCAGACCAGGCGCAGCCCGGCGAACGACTGGGCCGCGAGCGCGGCCGACACCGCGGCCAGGCCGCTGCTGGCGGCCAGCAGGAGCTTGCGCCGGTCGGCCGCGTCGGTGAGCGCGCCGCCCAGCAGCCCCACCGCGAGCGTCGGCACCATCTGCGCGATCCCGACGGCGCCGACCGCCAGCGGCGAGCGGGTGACCTCGTAGACCTGCAGGATGACTGCGAAGCTGGTGAGGGAGCTGCCCACCGAGGACAGCGTGCTGCCGGCCCACAGCCGCCGGAACGAGGCTGACTCCCGCAGCGGGGTGAGGTCCGCGAGCAGCCGCCGCCTGCCGGTCATGTCCTGCCTCCTCCGCGTGCCGCCCGGCCCATTGTAACAGCACTTATATAAGCACTGTTACAATGAGGGCATGATCGAGGGGAAGGCGCCGGATCCGGCCGAGCAGAGCCACTGGCGGCCGCTGCGCCTGCTGCAGGCGGCGATGGACGCCGACATCGCCAGCATCTACGCCGAGGCGAGCATCGGGGGGATGAAGCCGAGCTGGGTGCTGGAGCTGCTGCGGCTGCACGCCCGCGGGCCGATGACCATCACCGAGCTGGCCGAGTCGGTGGAGCGCACGCACTCGGCGGTGAGCCAGAAGGTGGCCGCGATGCGCGCCGCGGGCTGGGTGCGCACCGTCACCGGCGCCGACGCCCGGAGCAAGCAGGTGGTGCTCACGCCGAAGGCCCGCCGGATCGCCGGCCGGCTGGCCGCGGAGTGGCGGGCGACCGAGGCCGCCGTCGCCGAGCTGGAGGCCGAGATCCCCTATCCGCTGACCCGGGTGGTCACCGACATCGAGGCGGCGCTGGCCCGCCGGAGCTTCCGCGACCGGATCGCCGCCAAGCTGGCCGCCGACCCGGACTGGGCCGGGGCTGGCCCGCCCGGGACCGGCCCGGCCGGGGACCCGGCATGAGACCCGCCCGGCGGCTGGCCGCCGGAACGGCGCCTCAGGGCGCGGGCCGGACCAGGTACGGGGTCAGGTCCAGGCCGTTGATGTCGGCCAGCCGCTCGCCCGCGGCGATCCGGGCCAGCACCTGCTCCTCCCGGGCGGCGAGCGCGGTGGCGGCGTCCCGGACCGCGGGCCAGCCGTCGGCGGGGATGACCACTGCGCCGTCCCGGTCGGCCACCACCTGGTCGCCGGGGGAGACCAGCACGCCGCCGACCACGACCGGCTGCCCGATGGAGACGACGGCCGCCTTGTCCGCCCGGGCCGGGGCGGTGCCGGTGCTCAGCACCGGGAAGCCGAGCCGGTCGATGTCCTCGGTGTCGCGCACCGGGCCCTCGATCACCAGCCCGGCCAGCCCGTGCGCGGCCGCGTCCGCGGCGACCAGGCCGCCGAACAGCCCGGCGGTGGTGGTGCCGCCGCCGTGGCAGACGATCACGCTGCCGGGCGGGGCCTGGTACACGGCGGCCTGCACCGCCAGGTTGTCGCCGGGCGCGCAGGCGGCGGTGAACGCCGGGCCGCACAGGTAGCGCCGGCCCGTGAACAGGGTGAGCCCGGTCATCACCCGCGCCCTGCCGCCCGCGGCCTGGGCGACCTGCGGCGCCGCCAGCAGCGGGCCGTCCTGCGGGTTACCGGTCTGCGGGCTGCTCATACGGGGCTCCTCCGGGTCGGGACTGCTGCGGGACCGAGAAGTCGCCAGTCTGCACCACGTGCGCGACCAGCAGCTCGGCGGGCGCGGGCAGCGGCCCGGGGTGGGCGAGCAGATACCAGTCCCGGTACAGCGGGGTGCCGGGCACCGGCAGGGTGGCCAGGCGGCCCGCGGCCAGCTCCCCGGCCACCGCGTCCCGCGACACCAGGGTCACCCCCAGCCCCACCCGGGCGGACTCGCGGATCGCCACGTTGGAGCCCACCAGCAGGGTTGGCGGCGCCAGGTCCAGCTCGGCGAGCAGCGCGTCGGTGCTGGCCCTGGTGCCGGAGCCGGGCTCGCGCAGCAGCCAGGTCTGCTGCCCGAGCCAGGCCAGCAGGTCTGCGCCAGCGGCCCGGGCGGCCAGGCCCGGCGCCGCCACCACCACCAGCGCGTGCGGCCGGACCGCGCGCACGGTCACGCTCCAGCCGGGCTCGGGGCGGCCGGTCAGCACCAGATCGACCTGGTGGCGGTCGAGCAGGGCGCGCACCCGGTCCCGGTTGCCCGCCTCCAGCCGCAGGCCCATCTGCGGGTGCTCGCGCAGGAACCCGCCGAGCAGGCCGGGCACGAGCTGCTCGGCCGCGGTGGTGACCGCCGCCATGCGCAGCTCGCTGCGCTCGGGATCGGCCGCCGCGGCGGCGGCCAGCCCGGCCTCGTCCAGCAGGCCCAGGATCCGCCGGACGTACCCGGCGTAGGCGTCGCCCGCGCTGGTCAGCCGCAGGCCGCGCCCGTCCGGGGCCAGCAGGGTCACGCCGAGGGACTTCTGCAGCGCGGCCAGCGAGGCGGACACGGCGGCCTGGGTGACCACCAGGTCCTCGGCGGCCGCCCGCACGGACCCGTGGTCGGCCACCGCGAGGAAGGTGCGGAGCTGGTTGAGTGTCACCGTTACCCCGGACGACTCGGCTGATATCAACCGACAGCCTATCGTTGAGGGATTGACCGTTAAGTTTTGATTGAACGAACTACTGCAGGCGGACGGTGATGACGGAACGCGGGCCTGGCCCGGGGCGATGGATCGACGTGCAGCCCGAACGGCTCACCCGGTGGGTGGAGTCCTTCGCGGCCCGGCACGGCGCGCTGGCGGCCGAGCCCGGCCCGGCAGGCGCGGTCATCCGGGCTGCGGACGGCGCCTCGGCCGACTGCCGGGTGCCGTTCCCGCCACTGGAGACGGGCTCACCTGCTGGGCCTGCCGCCGGGCGGGCTGGGCCGGCCACCCCGCCTGCCGATGGTGCGGGGCCAGCTGGGCCGCTGGCGGATGCCGGGGATCCGGCGGCCGGCGCTGGCACAGCGGCGGCGATAGGCCTGGCGGCCGTGATGGCCGCGCACGCGGCGGCCGGGCGCACCGTCGGCGTGCTGCTGGTCCGGCTCGGCGGCTACGCGGCGGGCGTGTTCACCGGCGCACCGCCCGCGCTGGCGGCATCCAAGACCGGGTCCCGGCTGGTGCACGGCCGCAGCGCGGCGGGCGGCTGGTCCCAGCAGCGGTTCGCCCGCCGCCGGGAGCAGCAGGCGGCCAGTGCGCTCAGCGCCGCCGCGGACACCGCCGCCCGGGTCTTCGCGCCGTACGAAGGCCGGCTGGACGCGGTGGTGCTCGGCGGGGACCGCCGGGCCGTGGCCGGCCTGAGCGGCGATCCGCGCCTGCGGCCCTACCTCGCGCTGGCGGTGGAGCGGTTCCTCACCGTGCCGGACCCGCGTCTGGCGGTGCTGCGCGACTGCGGGCGGCTGCTCCGCGCCGTGCAGATCCGGGTCGCTGAACCGCCGGTGCCGGGGCCGCCGGCGGGCTGAGCGGCCCGGTGGAGCCCGGCGGCACTGCTGGCGGCGGGGGGCTGCCGGGCCGGGAATGCGCGGGCCGCGCATATCCGTTCGTCCCCGTGCGGGGGCAGCCGGTACCCTGTGACCATGCTGCTCCGCTCGTGATAGGGACGCCCCGGCGGTAACGCGCGGCAACTGACGTCCTCGAGCTCTGGAGTCCTCACCCGTGATCGCAGCCACCGGCCTGGAGCTGCGCGCTGGCGCGCGCCTGCTGCTGGGCGACGCGACCTTCCAGATCAGCGCCGGCGACAAGGTCGGGCTGGTGGGCCGCAACGGCGCGGGCAAGACCACCCTGGCCAAGGTGCTCGCCGGGCAGGCGCTGCCCGCCGCGGGCACCGTCCGGCGCGACGGCACCATCGGCTACCTGCCGCAGGACTCCCGGGCCGGCGACCTGACCGGGCTGGCCATGGACCGGGTGCTGTCCGCCCGCGGCCTGGACGAGGTGCGCACCGGCATGCGCGCGGCCGAGCAGCAGATGGCCGACCCCGACCCGCGGCGGCGCGACGCCGCGGTGCGCCGCTACAGCCAGCTGGAGGAACGGCTGGTCGTGCTGGGCGGGTACGCGGCCGAGGCGGAGGCCTCGGCGATCGCGTCCAGCCTCGGCCTGGCCGACCGGGTGCTGCACCAGCCGCTGCACACGCTGTCGGGCGGGCAGCGGCGCCGGGTGGAGCTCGCGCGCATCCTGTTCGCCGGCGCCGACAGCATGCTGCTGGACGAGCCCACCAACCATCTCGACGCCGACTCCATCAGCTGGCTGCGCGACCACCTGCGCAGCTACCGGGGCGGGCTGGTGGTGATCAGCCACGACACCGGCCTGCTGGAGACGGTCGTCGGCAGGGTCTTCCACCTGGACGCCGACCGGTCCGTCATCGACATCTACAACGTCGGCTGGAAGGCCTACCTGCAGCAGCGGGAGACCGACGCGCAGCGGCGCCGCCGGGAGCGCGCCAACGCGGAACGGCAGGCCTCGGCCCTGCAGGCGCAGGCCGACCGGATGCGCGCCAAGGCCACCAAGGCCAGGGCGGCGCAGGGCATGGAGCGGCGGGCCGAGCGGCTGCGGGCCGGGCTCGCGGCCGAGCGGCCGCGGGAGCGGGTGGCGAAGCTGCGGTTCCCCGAGCCCGCCCCGTGCGGCAAGACGCCGCTCACCGCCCAGGGGCTGTCGAAGTCCTACGGGTCGCTGGAAGTGTTCACCGACGTGGACGTGGCGGTCGACCGGGGCAGCCGGATCGTGGTGCTGGGTCTCAACGGAGCCGGCAAGACCACGCTGCTGCGGCTGCTGGGCGGCATCGAGCAGCCGGACACCGGGGAGGTCCGGCCGGGTCACGGCCTGCGCCTGGGCTACTACGCGCAGGAACACGAGACGCTGGCCGAGGACCGCACCGTGCTGGAGAACATGCGCTCGGCCGCCCCGGACCTGACCGACGCCGAGCAGCGCAGCGTGCTGGGCTCGTTCATGTTCTCCGGCGACGCCGTGGACAAGCCGGCCCGGGTGCTGTCGGGCGGCGAGAAGACCCGGCTCGCGCTGGCACTGCTGGTGGTGTCGTCAGCGAACGTGCTGCTGCTGGACGAGCCCACCAACAACCTGGACCCCGCCAGCCGGCAGGAGATCCTGGCCGCGCTGCGCCGCTACCGCGGCGCCATCGTGCTGGTCACGCACGACGAGGGGGCGGTCGGGGCGCTGTCGCCGGAGCGGGTGGTGCTGCTGCCCGACGGCGTCGAGGACACCTGGAGCGACGAGCTCGCCGATCTTGTCGCGCTCGCCTAGCGCACGCGGCGGCCGGGCCATCTAAATGACTAACCGGGCTCACGGCGCTGGCCTGCGGAGTCGCCTGAAAAGTGAAAAAAGGCGTGATCATTTACCCCGATCTGGGTGGCCGATCCCGTGTGGATGCGTGATCATGGCAGGGACGGTGACGCAGCGGTCACATCAGTTCACGGGAGGTACGCGTGGCCGAGAGCCTCAAGAAGGGAACCCGGGTAACCGGTGCCGATCGGGCCAAGCTGGCGGCTGATCTGCGGAAGAGGTACGACGCGGGGGAGAGCATCCGGTCGCTGGCTGCCTCCACCGGGCGCTCGTACGGCTTCGTCCACCGCATCCTGACCGAGAACGGGGTCTCGCTGCGCGGCCGGGGCGGTGCCACCCGCGGCAAGGCGAAGGGCAAGCGCTGACCGACCCGGCGCCGGGCCCGGCTGAGCTGTCGCGTGCCGGGCTGCGCCTCGACGCCGGCCAGCCTGCCCCGGGTGCGGTCACGCTGTCGCTCGCCCGGCCTGACCGGCGTAACGCTCAGACGCCCGCCATGTGGCGAGGGCTCGCTGCTGCCCGCCACTGCCTGCCGGAGGGAACCCGGGTCGTCGTGGTGCGCGGTGACGGCCCATCGTTCTCGGCCGGCATCGATCTGCGCCTCTTCACCCCCGGCGGGGTGCCGGGCGAGGACGGCATCCCCAGCCCCGCCGACCCTGGCTTCGAGGAATGGATCGGCACCTGCCAGGAGGGGTTCACCTGGCTGCACGACCCGGACATCGTGACCGTGGCGGCGGTGCGCGGCCACGCCATCGGCGCCGGATTCCAGCTCGCGCTCGCCTGCGACCTGCGGGTGCTGGCCGACGACGCGCAGCTGTGCATGAAAGAAGCGGCACTCGGGCTGGTGCCTGACCTCGCCGGGACCAAGCCGCTCGTGGACCTGGCAGGCCTGCCCCGGGCGCTGGAGCTGTGCCTGACCGCGCGGACAGTGCGGGCCAGCGAGGCCGCCCGGATCGGCCTGGCCGAACTGGTCGTCCCCGCAGCCGACCTGGACGCCGCCGTCAGCGACCTGGTGAGCGCCCTGCTGAGCACCGAGCCCGCGGTCGCCCGGGCGGTGAAGGAACTGCTGGCCGGCGCGCCCGGCCGGACCCTGGCCGGGCAGGCCGCCGCCGAGCGCCGCACCCAGGCCGCGCTCCAGCGCGCCCGGGCCGGCCAGTCCTGACCGCGGCGCCAGGCCGTGCTGGCTGCCGCTGTGGTCAGCGGCTACCGGATTTCGCAGGTGCCGTCGAGCCCTGGCCAGCGGCGGTCACGGTGTGCTGGAGCAGGGTGGCGGTGGTGACCGGGCCGACACCGCCGGGCACCGGGGTCAGCGCGCCAGCGACGGCGCCGGCCGCCCCGGCATCCACGTCACCGGTGAGGGTGCCGCTGGCGTCGGGGGTCGTGCCGACGTCCACCACCACCGCGCCGGGCCGCACGTGGGCCGCGCCGAGGAAGCGGGGCCGCCCGATCGCCGCCACCAGGACATCGCCCTGCCGGGTCACGGCCGGCAGGTCCCGGGTGCGGGAGTGGCAGATCGTGACCGTGGCGTTCCTGGCCAGCAGCAGGTGCGCGGCTGGCTTGCCCACCACCATGCTCCGGCCCACCACCACCGCGTGACTGCCTTCCAGCGGCACCTCATAGGCGTCGAGCAGCGTCAGCACCGCCGCCGCGGTCGCGGGCGCGAAGGCCGGCAGCCCGGCCAGCAGCCGGCCCGCGCTCAGCGGGCTGGCGCCGTCCACGTCCTTGCCGGGCGGGATCAGCGGGGTCAGCTCGTCGGCCCGCACGCCGGCGGGCAGCGGCGTCTGCAGGATGATGCCGTGCACGCCCGGGTCGGCGGCCAGCTCAGCCAGCTGCGCCGCGAGCTGGCGGGCGGTGGCGTCCGGGCCCAGGTCAGCGAGCCGGACGGCCAGGCCGGCCTTGCCCGCGGCGCCGGTGAGTGCGCGCACGTACCGGCGCGCTGACTCGTCCGCGGTCGCGACGGCCAGCGCCAGCGTGGGCACGGTGCCCTGGCCGCGCAGCCGTTCCGCTGCCGCCGCCACGCTGGCCCGGATACCCGCCGCGACCGGCTTTCCGCGCAGCAGCCGGGCCTCGTGACCGCCGGGCATGTGATGTCCTCTCTGCGGGTCAGAACCGGAACCGCACGATGCGGCTGGACCGGGTGAAGCCGGGCAGCAGGTTCATGACGCGGTACATGCGGCGGATGTTCGCGGGTGCCTTGGCCATCAGCTCCGGTGAGTCGTTCATCGGCGCCTCGCCGGCGTATTCGAGCCGCGGGTGCCAGCCGGCCAGCGCCGCGTCGAGACGGCGCATCGTCTGCTCGGCGTACTGATCGCCGAGGATCGGGTCTGGCAGCCGGTTGTCCAGCGCTTTGGCCTTGAGGACGGGGGTGAGGGTCTTCTGCACTCCGGCGAGTCCAGCGTCTCTCACGACCGTGACACTACTGGGTCGCGGCTCGCACGCCCGGCCCGGCCGGGGCCGGCCGGTAGAGGGACACGCCGTCCTCCTGGGACACCCCGAGCCGGCCCTGGCTGACCAGCAGCTCCAGGTGGATGCGGGTCTCCACCACCGCGAGCATCTGGTTGATCGGGTCCAGCTCCTCCAGGTGGCGGTCCCGGCGGGTCCAGCGCAGCTGCAGCGCCGCCTCGTAGGCGGTGACGGCGCCGGCGGCGATGGCCGCCTCGGACACGTCCAGCCGGGTGACGTGGTGGGCGAGCAGTTCGTCGACGCGCCGGTGGGCGCTGCCGGTGACCGGCCCGTGCGCGGGCAGCAGCCGCAGGTCGGGCAGCTGCCGCACCAGCCGCAGGGAGTCCAGGTAGTCGGCGAGCGGCTGGCTGGCCGTGACCGGCTCGAACCCGATCGAGGGGGTGATGTGCGGCAGCACGTGGTCGCCGGCGAACAGCAGCCCGGAGCCCAGGTCGGCGAACACGACGTGGCCCTGCGTGTGGCCGGGAGTGGGGACGACCCGCAGCGTGCGGGTGGCCAGCTCGATCTCCTGGCCGCTGTCCAGCCACTCGTCGGGGGCCTCCCACTGGTCGTCGTCCCGCGGCGGCCGCATGCCCAGCTCGCGCAGCCGCGCGAGCACCGGCCCGGCGCCGCTCGCGGCCAGCTGCGCCACCTGCGGGTGCAGCGGCCCGGTGCCCGGCGACAGGATCAGCTCGATGGAGTCCTTTTCCCCGGCGCCCAGGCTCACCCTGGTGCCGTGCGCGGCCCGCAGCTGCAGCGCCTGGGTGTAGTGGTCGCGGTGGACGTGGGTGACCAGCACCTGGCGCACGTCGGCGGGCCCGCGGCCGATCGAGGTCAGGGCGCTGTCGAGGGCCGCCCGCGACTCGGCCAGGCCCCAGCCGCTGTCGATGAGGACCAGCCGGTCGCCATCCTCGATCGCGTACACGTTGACGGCCCGCAGCCCGTCCATGGGGAGCGGCAGCGGGATCCGGTGCACCCCGGGCGCCACCGGGAAGGCACCCGGCTCGGTCCAGGTCCGGGTATCCGCCTCGGTCTCGGCAGCCACTGGGTCATCCTTTGCGTGAGGCGAACAATCTTGCCCCCATAGTGCCCTAAGGCCGGTGGCTCTCCGTCCAGGGGCCCGGCCCGCGGTTCGCCCTGAGCAAATCCGGGAAGACGCGCCGGGCGGCCGGTGTTGCCCCCGGCATGTACGCGACCAACTGGCACGCCATGCGCTCCTTCAGCCGTGACCGGTCGGTCACCCATCAGCGGATCAAGCCCGGGAGCATCCGCCGGATCCTCGGCTACGCCCGGCCGTACCGGCTGGACCTCGCGCTCTTCCTGACCGTGACCGCGCTGGCGGCGGTGCTCGCGGTGGCGGTGCCGCTGCTGCTCAAGGTGATCGTCGACGAGGGCATCCTCAAGCGGCAGATGTCCGTGGTGATCGGCATCGCGGCGGTGGTGGCCGTGCTGGCGCTGGTGGGGGCGCTGCTGTCGATGGCGCAGCGCTGGTTCTCCGCCCGGGTCGGCGAAGGGCTGATCTACGACCTGCGCACCCAGGTGTTCAGCCACGTGCAGCGGCAGCCGATCGCGTTCTTCACCAGGGCCCAGACCGGGTCCCTGGTCAGCAGGCTGAACAGCGACGTGATCGGCGCCCAGCAGGCGCTCACCTCGACGCTGTCGTCGGTGGTGTCAAACGCGCTGACGCTGATCCTGGTGCTGGTCGCCATGGTCTCGCTGTCGTGGGTCGTCACCGTGGTCGCGCTGGTGCTGATCCCGCTGTTCATCATCCCGGCCCGGCTGGTGGGCCGGCGGCTGCAGCGGCTGTCCCGGGAGTCGATGCAGCTCGACGCCGAGATGGGCTCCACCATGACCGAGCGGTTCAACGTGGCCGGGGCCATGCTGGTGAAGCTGTTCGGCCACCCGCAGGAGGAAGAGCAGCTGTTCGCCGGCCGCGCCGCCCGGGTCCGGGACATCGGCGTCACCACGGCCATGTTCGGCAACGTGCTGTTCGTGGCGCTGACCCTGCTGGCCTCGCTGGCCACGGCGGTCGTGTACGGGCTCGGCGGCGGCCTGGTCATCCACGGGGCGTTCAACCTGGGCACGCTGGTCGCGCTGACCGCGCTGCTGGCCCGGCTGTACGGCCCGATCACCGGCCTGTCGAACGTGCAGGTCGACGTCATGACGGCGCTGGTCAGCTTCGACCGGGTCTTCGAGGTGCTGGACCTGCAGCCGCTGGTCGCCGACAAGCCGGGCGCGGTGGCCCTGCCGGTGAGCGTGACCGGCAACGGTCACCGGCCCGCGGTGGCGCCCGCCGTGGAGTTCGACGAGGTCACGTTCCGCTACCCGACCGCCAGCGAGGTGTCCCTGGCGTCGCTGGAGTCCATCGCGGTGCCGGCCACCGAGCGCACCACAGCCGGCCAGGACGTGCTGCACGGGATCAGCTTCACCGCGCCCGCCGGCCAGCTCACCGCGCTGGTCGGCCCGTCCGGCGCGGGCAAGACCACCATCACCCACCTGGTGTCGCGGCTGTACGACCCGGCCGGCGGCGCCGTCCGGCTCGGCGGCTACGACCTGCGGGAGGTGACGCTGGACTCGCTGCGCGAGGCGGTGGGCGTGGTCACCCAGGACGCGCACATGTTCCACGACACGATCCGGGCGAACCTCGCCTACGCGCGGCCCGCGGCGACCGAGGAGGAGCTGATCGCCGCCTGCCGGTCCGCGCAGATCTGGGACCTCATCGCCACCCTCCCGGACGGCCTGGACACGGTGGTCGGCGACCGCGGCTACCGGCTGTCCGGCGGGGAGAAGCAGCGGCTGGCCATCGCCCGGCTGCTGCTCAAGGCCCCGTCCGTGGTGGTGCTGGACGAGGCCACCGCCCACCTGGACTCCGAGTCCGAGGTCGCGGTCCAGCACGCGCTCAAGGCGGCGCTCGCGGGCCGGACCTCGCTCGTGATCGCGCACCGGCTGTCCACGATCCGGGAGGCGGACCAGATCCTGGTGATCGACGGCGGCCGGATCCGGGAGCAGGGGACCCACGACGAGCTGCTGGCCGCGGGCGGCCTGTACGCCGAGCTGTACCACACACAATTCGCGCGCCAGGAGACCGCGCCGTCGGTATAAACCCGGTCCGCGTTTTTTCCGCCGCTTTGCGGGCGAGCATTATTTCTGTTGCTGATTGGCGGGGCGGCGGGCAGTAAAAAATGCGCTGCGTGTAATCCGTGCGGCAGCGCCGGGCGTCTTGACGAAGTCCGCGCCCGCACGGAAGGAAGGCTCATGGCCGACCAGTCTGGCCGCTGTGGCCAGCAGGAAAACCAGGAACATCCGCCCGCCGAGGGACACGAGATGCCGCCTGTCCCGCGTCTGCTGCAGGCCCCGCCCCCGCCGGCGGCACCGCCCTGCAAGCGCAGCGGTATCGCGGTGATTATCGGCCTGCTCTTCGTTCTCCTCATTGTGCTTTTAATCGTGCTCATGCGCGGCTGAATTCCGCGCTGGCGGGGAGCAGGGCCGCCGCTGGCGAAGCCCGGGTCAGATCGAGCGGATGGCGCCGCCGTCCACCCGGATCATCGCCCCGGTGACGTAGGAGGCGGCGGGGGAGAGGATGAACGCGGCGACCCGGCCGAACTCGGCGGGCTCGCCGTAGCGGCGCAGCGGGATCTGCCGCGAGTTCTCCACCTTGACCCGCTCCGGATCGCCGCTGCGGGCGTCCAGCCACCGCACCCGGTCGGTGTCCATCTTGCCGGGCAGCAGCCCGTTCACCCGGATGCCGGCCGGCCCCAGCTCGTCAGCGAGCGACTTGGCGACCCCGGCCAGGCCGGGGCGCAGGCCGTTGGAGATGGCCAGGGAGGGGATCGGCGAGCGCACCGAGGAGGACAGCAGGAAGGCGATCGACCCGCCCTCGCCCACCGTCTCCCCGAGCACCCGGGCGAGCCGGACCGCGCCCAGGAAGACGCTCTCGAACGCGGCCCGCCACTGCTCGTCGGTGCTCTCGGCGACCGTGCCGCCGGGCGGCCCGCCGACGCTGATCAGCCCGCCGTCCAGCCTGCCGAACCGCTCCTGCGCCAGGCCGGCCAGCCGCTGCGCGGTGCCGGGATCGGCGTTGTCCGCGGCCAGCCCGGCGGCCGCCTCGGTGCCCAGCGCGGTGGTGGCCCGGGTCACCCCGTCCCCGTCCCGCGCGCTCAGCACCACCCGCGCGCCTTCGGCCACCAGCACCTGCGCGGTGGCGAAGCCCAGCCCCCGGCTGCCGCCGGTTACCACGAACACGCGGTCGCGCAATCCGAGATCCATGCCGTTTCCTCCGCCAGCGAGACAGTGTGCGGCCGTCTGGGCCGGCACAGAAGGCCGGCTCAGGTACCGTAGCCGACCCGCCGGAGCTCCTCCCCGGCCACCCGCTCCACCTCGGCTGCCTGGGCGGGTGTCAGCACCCGCCGCCACCGGCCCGGCTCCATCGCGCTGCCCTGCACCCGCACGTCCAGCGGGGCGATCTCGGCGCCGGTGAACGCGGCCACCGCGCTGGCCGCGGCGCCGGGCTGACGGATCATCTCCTCGTAGCGCAGCGTGATGAGCTGCTCGGGGGCGAGCTTGCCGCGCAGCCGCGCCATCATCCGCACCGTGCCCCGCCAGCGCATCGCGCACTTGCCCGGCAGGGACAGCACCGGCCAGCCGGCCCGGTCGGCCTCGCTCTCCACGCCCAGCAGCGGGTGGGTCTGCTCCGCGTCCAGGTTCACGAACCCGGGCCGGAACCAGGCCAGCACCTGGTGGTCGGTGAGCATCCCGGCCACCACGTCCCGGCCGTCCCGGATGATCTGCACCAGCTTCGCGTCCGGGAAGGCGTCCACCAGCGTTTCGGCGCAGTACAGCAGGTCCGGGCTGGCATCGCCGTAGCGGTTGATGCCCCGCTCGGACACGCACGGGCCGGTGCCCTGGCTGCCGCCCGCCTCCCGGCAGGCCGCCGAGCAGCCGAGACAGCAGTGCGGGTTGACCTGCCAGCCCTGCGCAAACGTGTTGCGCAGCACGGTCGCGGCCGCGTCCTGGCGCCCGCGCACGATGGACGGGCTGCGGGCGAACCCGTGCACCACCGGCAGCACCCACCGCTGGCCGAGGGTCAGGTGGAAGCCGGGTGACCGCTTCAGCGCCGAGGCCAGCAGCTCCGTCCCGGACCAGGGGGCGCTGAGCACGAAGACCGGCTGGCGGACCTTGCGGCCGTTGACCACCAGGATGTGCGCGCGCGGGCCGGGCGCGGCCGGCTGGTGCGACATCGCGCCGCTGCCCGGCACCGGGCCGGGATCACCGGGGGCGGCCGCCGGGCGGTAAGTCGTGGTCACCGGCGTCCTTGCCCCGCAGCCCCGCCCCGGCCGCCGGTGTGCCTGCGCCCGCCCGGGCGCCGGCAGTGGTGCGGGGCGTGCACGCCCAGGTTGAGCGCGGCCTGGATGAGGGGCACGTGGCTGAACGCCTGCGGGGTGTTGCCGACCTGCCTGCCATACCGGGGGTCATACTCCTCGCTGAGCAGGCCCACGTCGTTGCGCAACGCGAGCAGCCGCTCGAACAGCTCCACCGCCTCATCCTCGCGGCCGATCATGTGCAGCGCGTTCACCAGCCAGAAGCTGCAGGCCAGGAACGCGCCCTCGCTCCCGGGCAGGCCGTCCAGCCCGGACGAGCCCGCCGCGTCCGCCGGCAGCTCGTAGCGGCGCAGCAGCCCGTCCGACATCAGGTCCCGCTGGATCGCCTCGACGGTGGAGACCACCCGTGGGTCGTCGGGCGGCAGGAAGCCGACCTCGATCATGAGCAGCACCGCGGCGTCCAGCTCAGCCGAGCCATAGTACTGGGTGAAGGCCCCCCGCGCCTGGTCATACCCCTTGTCGCAGACCTGCTCGTGGATGCGCTCGCGCAGCTGCCGCCAGTGCTCCACCGGCCCGGGCGCGCCCGCCTCGGCGGCGTGCACCGCCCGGTCGAACGCCACCCACGCCATCACCTTGGAGTGGACGAAGTGGCGGCGCGGGCCGCGCACCTCCCAGATGCCCTCGTCGGGCTCGTCCCAGTTCTCCTCCAGGAACCTCAGCAGCATCCGCTGCAGCGACCAGGCATGCCGGTCCGCGCTCACGCCGGACAGCCGCCCCAGCGTGAGCGCGTCGATGACCTCGCCGTACACGTCGAGCTGGCGCTGGTTGACGGCTGCGTTGCCGATCCGCACCGGCACCGAGCCCGCGTAGCCGGGCAGCCAGTCGGCCTCCCACTCGGCCAGCCGCCGCTCCCCGGCGACCCCGTACATGATCTGGACGTCCCGCGGGTCGCCGGCCACCGCCCGGGCCAGCCACCCCCGCCACGCGGACGCCTCCTCGGTGTAGCCGGTGCGCAGCAGCGCCTCCAGCGTGATCGTGGCGTCGCGCAGCCAGCAGTAGCGGTAGTCCCAGTTCCGCACCCCGCCGAGGTCCTCCGGCAGCGACGTGGTCGCCGCCGCCACGATCCCGCCGGTCGGCTGGTAGGTGAGCGCCTTGAGGGTGATCAGGGACCGGACCACCGCGTCCCGGTACCTGCCGCGGTAGGTGCACCGGGCCGCCCAGTCCTGCCAGAACCGGGTGGTCTCCTCCAGCGCGGTCAGCGGGTCGCAGGGCGGCGGCTCGCCCTCGTGGGAGGGCATCCAGCTCAGCACGAACGGCACCCGCTCCCCGGCGGCCACCGTGAAGGTGGCGTGGTGGGCGAGGTTGCGGCCGGTCAGCGGGACCGGCGTCGCCAGCCACAGCGCGTCCGGCCCGGCCACCGCGACGATCCGGCCGCCCACCCGCCGCACCCAGGGCACGATCTGGCCGTAGCCGAACCTGATGCGCAGCAGGCACTCCATGTCCACCGCGCCGTCGATGCCCTGCACGATCCGGACCAGCACCGGCGGGTGCCCGTCCCGGGGCGGCATGAAGTCGATCACCTGGACGGTGCCGTCCGCGGTCCGCCAGGTGGACTCCAGGACCAGGGTGTCGTCCCGGTAGCGCCGGGAGACCTCACAGTCGCCCCCGGCCCGGGCCGCGGCGGGGGCGATCTGCCACAGCCCGTGCCGCTCGTCACCCAGCAGGCTGGCAAAGCAGGCGGGGGAGTCGAACCGGGGCAGGCAGAGCCAGTCGGCCGAGCCGTCCTTGCTGATCAGGGCAGCCGACTGCATGTCCCCGGTGATCGCGTAGTCCTCGATGAGCCCCGCCACGGCGCCTCCCGGTCCCGGCTGGCGTCGAGGGCCCCGGGCATCGCCCGGGCCTGGTGCCTCGCGCATTGGTCCGCATGCATTCGTCCGGTCAACCGTACCTGGACGGGTCTTCCCCCGCTGTCCGATACCAGTCGGCAGCGACCGTAAGCTGGCCATCGTGCCAGGTCCCCGTCCCCCGGTCAGCCCCGCCGCCAGGCCCGCTGCCCGTCACCCGCGTTCCCCGTGGTCACGCCTGCGCCAGCGGCCTCACCGGCACCCGCGCGGGCTGCTGCGCCCCGGCGCCGCGGCGGCGCTGGCCGCGGCGGTGGCCGTGAGCGCGGCCGGGTGCGCCAGGTTCGACGCCACGTTCGGGCAGCAGGAGGCCGTGGTCCAGTTCAAGCCGGGCACCAGCAAGGCCACCCGGCTGCAGGTGCGGGCCGCGTGCTCGCACATCGCGCAGGTCAGGCCGGAAGCGCTGCCCACGGACCACCTCGCCTCCGACCAGCTCTACGACGTGCGCTACCAGGTCGGCGGCGCCAGCGACGCGCAGCTCGCGCGGCTCCAGCAGTGCCTGGAGAAGCACCCGTCGGTCGTGGGCATCAACTTCTCCACCCCCGGCGGCAACTGAGGCCCGCGCGGGCTGCCGGAACGGGCGAATGCCCCGCGCAGCCAGCCGGGCTGTCCCTATGCTCTGGTCCCGTGATGTTCCGATCTGCCGCGGGGGAGCGGCGGCCGCGGGCAGCCGCGCTGGCGGCCGCGGCGGCGCTGACGGCGGGCAGCTGCCTGCTGGCGGGCTGCGGCCTGCTCGGCGGCCAGGCCAGCCAGGGGGCGGCCGCGGCGACCGGCGCCGCGGCGGCCGCCACGACCGCGGCGGCCAGCCCCAGCCCGCAGGCGCCGGCGACCACCGCGCCGCCGTGCCCGGCCGCGCCGCACGGGTTCTCCTGCGCCATGCGGGCCCGGATCGCGGCGGTCGAGCACTACCTGCGCAACCGCCCGGGGTTCATCGGCATCGTGCTGCACGACCGGGTCACCGGTGCCACCTGGCGGAACAAGTACGCCGGCACCCCGGTCTACATGGCCTCCACCAGCAAGCTGGGCATGGCCGTGACGCTGCTGATGCAGAACCAGGCCGGGGTGATCCATCTCACCAGCGCCGACTGGGGCACCCTGTACCAGATGCTGCACGTCAGCTCGGACAACGCAGCCGACAACCTGTGGTTCAAGTTCGGCTCCTCGTTCTACACGGGCTACTTCCCGAAGATCGGGCTGACCTCCGTGCAGTACATGCCGCAGGCCGGGGTCACCGGGCCGTACTGGGGCGAGATGATGTGCCCCGCCGACGACCTCAGCAAGGTGGTCAACTACGTGCTCACCGACCTGCCGCTGTCACTGCGCAGCTACCTGGTGAACACGCTGCGGCACGTCGCGGGCGACCAGCACTTCGGCGTGTGGGGCGCCGGTCCCGCCAACCATCCCGGCAACAAGGACGGCTGGTCGGTGGAGAAGCCAGGCTGGATCATCAACTCGGCCGGCTTCGCCGGCCCGGGCGCGCGCTACACGCTGGCGATGATGAACAGCCTGAACGGCCAGGGCGGCTACCACGACGGGACCACCACCGTCACCGAGGTGGCGGCGCTGCTGTTCCGGGGCCACCCGATCCCCGCCCCGACCCTGCAGGCGACCCCCTGACGCCGCACGCGGCCTCCTGAGACGGCCGGCAGGCCGGCCTGATCTGCCCGCCGGGCCCCGGTTGCGCATTTCCCTACTCATGTGGTTGGGTATCTGGAAAATTCCTATATATCTGATCGGAAAGATGGGTACCTCTATGCGCATGCGGCTCGCGGTTGGTGCGGCTGCTGTCACCTTGCTGGCTGCCGCCTGCGGCACATCCGGCGCGTCCACCAGCGCGCCCGGCGGATCCGGGCAGGGCCATATCACGCTGCGGCTCGGGTTCCTGGCCAACATCACCCATGAGCCGGCCCTGGTCGGCATCGCCAAGGGCTTCTTCACCAGGAACCTCGGCAGCGGGGTGACCCTCAAGACCTCGGTGTTCAGCTCCGGCACCGAGGAGACCACCGCCCTGCTGGCCGGCCAGCTCGACGCCGCCTACGTGGGCCCCAACCCGGCGATCAACGCCTGGCAGAAGTCCGGCGGCACCGCCATCAAGATCATCTCGGGGGCGGCCTCCGGCGGCGCCTCCCTGGTCGTCAGGCACGGCATCAGCAGCCAGGCGCAGCTCAAGGGCCAGTCACTGGCGACCCCCTCGCTCGGCAATACCCAGGACGTGGCCCTGCGGTACTGGCTCAGGCAGCACAACCTCACCGCCATCGCCACCGGCGGCGGTGACGTCCCGGTCAAGCCCATCAAGCCCAACTCGGCCGCCGTGCTCGAGTTCAAGTCCGGCCAGATCGCGGGCGGCTGGGAGCCGGAGCCGTACGCCACCGAGATGGTGCTCGCCGGCGGCACCCGGCTGGTGAACGAAGCGACCCTGTGGCCCGGCGGCAAGTTCGTCACCACCAACCTGGTGGTCAGCCAGGCCTTCCTCAAGGCGCACCCGGCTGCCGTGAACGGCCTGCTCAAGGGCCAGATCCAGGCGAACGGCTACGTCAACGGCAACGGCACCGCCGCCGCGCAGGCCGCCAACGCCGAGCTCACCAAGCTCCTCGGCAAGGGGCTCAAGCCCAGCGTGCTCAGCGCGGCGCTGCCGTACCTCACCTTCACCGATGACCCGATCGCCTCGTCGCTGCAGACGGACGCCCAGCACGCGGCCGCGGTCGGGCTGCTCAAGCCGGTCAGCAACCTGGCTGGCATTTACGACCTGGCGCCGCTCAACAAGCTGCTCAAGGCGGCTGGCGAACCGCAGGTGACCGGGTGAGCGCCGGCCAGCGGGCGGCCGCCCCGGACCTCCGCCTGGTGCCCAGCCAGGCGGAGGGGCCGGCCGGCCAGGACCCGGCCGTCCGCCTCACCGGCGTGTCCAGGGCGTTCGGGCGGGGCCGGCAGGCCCTGCTCGCCCTGGACCGGGTGTCGCTGGCCGTCGCGCCGGGCGAGTTCACCTGCCTCATCGGCGCCTCCGGCTGCGGCAAGAGCACCCTGCTGTCGCTGGTGGCCGGGCTGGACCAGCCGACCGCGGGCACGGTCGCCACCGGCAGCCGCAAGGTGGCGCTGATGTTCCAGGAACCGGCGCTGTTCCCGTGGCTGACTGTGGCGGGCAACGTGGAGCTCGCGCTGCGCGCGGCCGGGGTGCCGCGCCCGGCCCGCCGCCGGCGCGCCGCGGACCTGCTGGAGACCGTGCACCTCGGCGGCTTCGGCGGGCGGCGCCCGCACCAGCTCTCCGGCGGGATGCGGCAGCGGGCCGCGCTGGCCCGGGCGCTGGCACAGGACGCGGACGTGCTGCTGATGGACGAGCCGTTCGGGGCGCTGGACGCGATGACCCGCGACCTGCTGCACGGGGAGCTGGACCGGATCTGCGCCGGGCGCCAGCTCACCGTGCTGTTCGTGACCCACAACGTGCGGGAGGCGGTCCGGCTCGGGGACCGGGTGGTGCTGCTCAGCAGCAGGCCCGGCCGGGTCATCGGCGAGTTCGCCGTCCCCATCGCCCGGCCCCGCCGGATCGACTCCGCCCCGGTCGCGGCGCTGGCCGCGGCCATCACCGACCGGCTGCGGGAGGAGATGGTCCGGCATGGCCGCTGACATTGAAGCCGCCGCCCTGGCCGGGCTGGACAACCTGGAACTCAGCCAGCGCGCCGGCGCCGCCCAGGGCGCCCGCCGGCTGTGGCGGGCGGCGTGGCCCAAGCTGCTGGCCGTCGCGCTGGTGATCGCCGTCTGGGAGCTCATCAACCTCAGCGGCTGGAAGCAGTACGCCCTGCCCGGCCCGGGAGCGGTGTTCGCCGGGCTGTGGCAGCAGGCCCAGCACGCCCTGCTGTGGCAGGCCATCGCCACCACCATGCGCCGGGCCGCCATCGGGTTCGCGCTCGCCATCGCGATCGGCGGCGCGGCCGGCGCGCTGGTGTCGCGGATCAGGCCGCTGCGGGCCGCCACCGGCTCGGTGATCACCGCGCTGCAGACCATGCCGTCGATCGCCTGGTTCCCGTTCGCGATCATCCTGTTCGGCACCAGCACGCCGGCCATCCTGCTGGTCATCGTGCTGGGGGCGGCGCCGTCCATCGCCAGCGGCCTGATCACCGGCGTGGACTACACGCCGCCGCTGCTGCTGCGGGCGGCCAGGACCATGGGCCTGCGGCGGCTGTCCCTGTACCGGTTCCTGATCCTGCCCGCCTCCCTGCCGTCCTTCGTGGCCGGGCTCAAGCAGGGCTGGGCGTTCGCCTGGCGCAGCCTGATGGCGGGCGAGCTGCTGGTCATCATCCTCGGGCAGCCGTCCGTCGGGGTGCTGCTGTCCACCGACCAGGACCAGAGCGACATGGTCTCCGCGATCGGCGTGATGATCGTGATCCTGGCGCTGGGCATCCTGGTCGATCTGGCCTTCGGGCAGGCTGACGGCGCCATCCGGCGGCGCTGGGGACTGGCGGACACCGCCGCGGCCCGGTAGCCGGGGGGGAGGGCAGGGACCGATCGCCGCCAGCAGGTGACGTCGGTCCCTGCCCCCGGATGAGCGCGCGGGCTAGCGTGGCAGGCAGAGATCGGCAGGGGGCTGCCATGGCACGCACCGGATCGGCCCGCCGCCCGTCAGCGGGTGTGCGGCGGACCGGCTACGTTTTCGCCATTGCCTTCGGCGTGGCGTTCCTCATCATCCTGAACGCCTGGCCGGGGTGGCAGGCGATGCCCTTCCTGACAGCTGCGGCCAGCCAGGTGATCTGGCTGGTCAACCTGTCACTGGCGGCCGGGGTCGCTGCGAACCTGGTGTACCTGGCCTACGACCCGCCGGGGCTGAAAGCAGCCGGTGACCTGGCCACGACCGGGATCGGCCTGGCGGCGGCGGTCCGGATCTGGCAGGTGTTCCCGTTCGACTTCCACGGCTCGGACGCGTGGGGGACGGCCGTGCGGGTGCTGCTGATCGTGGCCATCGCCGGCTCGTGCATCGCCCTGGTGGTCCAGCTGGTGCAGCTGGTGCGGGCCGTGACCGGCCATGCCCCGGGCAGCGGGCACCCGCGTACCGGTCACTGACTTCGGGACGCGCCGCCCCGGCGCCTCCCGGCGGGCTCAGCCGGGCAGCCGGTGCGCCCCCGTGTAGACGTTCATGGACTGCCCGCGCAGGAACCCGACCAGCGTCAGGCCGGACTCCTCGGCCAGCTCGGCCGCGAGGGACGAGGGTGCGGATACGGCGGCGAGCACCGGGATGCCCGCCACCGCTGCCTTCTGCACCAGCTCGAACGACGCCCGCCCGCTGACTAGCAGCACGCAGCCCGCCAGCGGCAGCCGCCCGCCCCGCAGCGCCCAGCCGACGATCTTGTCGACCGCGTTGTGCCGGCCCACGTCCTCCCGCAGGGCCAGCAGGGCGCCGTCCGCGCGGAACAGCCCGGCCGCGTGCAGCCCGCCGGTGCTCGCGAAGACCCGCTGGGCGTTGCGCAGCGTGCCGGGCAGCCCGGCCAGCACGCCCGGATCCACCCGGACCGGGTCCGCGGACACGTCGTAGCCGCACCGCACCCGCACCGACTCGATGCTGTCCTTGCCGCACACGCCGCAGGCGCTGGTGGTCAGGAAGCTGCGCCGCACCCCGGCCAGCCCGGCCGCGCCCGCGGCGAGCGTGACGTCGGCGACGTTCTCGTCACACATCCTGATCTCGGTGATGTCGGCCGGCCGGGCCACCACGCCTTCGGCCGCGAGGAACCCGGCGGCCAGGTCGATGTCGTCGCCGGGCGTGCGCATGGTCACCGTGAGCGGGTCGCCGTTCACCCGGATCTCCAGCGGCTCCTCCACCGCCAGCAGGTCCGCCCGCGCCTCGGTGAGCGGGCCGGCCAGGACGCCGGTGCCGCCGGAGCCGTTCCCGCCGCCGGCCGCGGCGGCGGCGCCGTCACCCGGCGCCTGCACCCGGAGGACCCGGCGCCTCGCCGTCCTGGTGGCCATGGCCGCCTCCTGCCGCTCGCCCTGCCGGGCTCATACCCTTTTACCCTCTGTGCACGCGAACCTGGCAGGCGCGCCGTCAATTCCCGGCGCGGGCGAACGGGACCCGGACCGCCGGCCCGGAAGCCGCGGCCGGCCGGGCACGCCAGCAGCGGGCGGCCGCTCCGGCCACGACCGCCAGCAGCGCCAGGCCGGTCAGCAGGTACAGGTTGCCCGCCAGCCAGATCAGGCCCTGCCAGTGGTACTCGGCGTGGCTGCGCGCGGCCGGTGAGCTGCCCGGCGCGTACCAGATCAAACCAGAAGGCATCAGTGCCGCGCCGCGCCACCACACGGGCGGCCAGGCGGCGAAGATCCCCGCGAGCAGGCCGGTCAGCCCCCACCAGGCCCAGCGCGCCGGCCCCCGGGCCCGGACCGCCAGGTCCGCCAGCACGGCCGCGGCCGGGGCGAGCCACACCCAGTGATGGTCCCAGCTGATCGGCGACACCAGCAGGCCGGTCAGCGCGCAGGTCACCCAGCCGGCCACCGGCCGGCCCGCCCGGTACAGGATCGTGGCGGCGGCCAGGCCGATGACGGCGGTGACGGCCGCGAGCGCCAGCCAGGCGCCGCCGGACGCGGCGATGCTGCCCGCGACCCGGGCAGCCAGCGCGCGCAGCGACTGGTTCTCCACGAACGCCACGAACCCGGTCCGGCCGGGGTGCAGGAAGGCCGGCCCCAGCCACCACTGCGCCGACGCCCGCGGCAGCACGGCGGCGCCCACCGCGGCCAGGGCGGTGAACGTGCCGGCCGCCACCGCGGCCTGCCGCCACCGGCGGGCCAGCAGCAGGTACGGGATGAAGATGAGCGGGACCAGCTTGATGCCCGCGGCCACGCCGACGCCCGCGCCCCGCCACCACCGGCGGCCCGGCCCGCTGAGGTCGGCGGCGATCAGCGCCATCAGCAGCAGTTCCACCTGGCCGAGGTGCAGCGCCCGCTGGACCGGCTCGGTCCACAGCGCCACCGAGGTGACGGCCAGGGCGGCACCCGCCCGGCGCCGGCCGCGCCAGCCCAGCCCGCCGAAGGCCAGCCAGACGGTGGCCGCCAGCGCCAGGATGCTGGCGGTGGTCATCGACCACGTCACCGCGGTCCAGGGCAGCCGGGAAAGGCCAGCGCACAGCACCGCCGCGAACGGGGTGTAGGTGAAGCGGATCCCGGGCGCGGACTGCCAGGTGTACAAGGTGGCGGGGGAGTGCCGGGCGACCAGCCCGGCCTGCAGGTAGACCCGCAGGTCGAACCAGCGCAGCAGGGTGCCCGCCGGATGGATGGCGACGTCAGCCGCGTAGAGCGCGAGAGCGGCCGCCAGCGCGGCGGCGCCGGCCAGCAGCAGCCCGCTGCCGGGCTTGCTGAGCGGGCCGGGCCGGGCCCCGGCCGCGCCGGGCCGGGACGGCGGTGCGGCCGTCCGGAGGTTGACACCATGCTCGGGCGCCAGCACGTTCGTTCCTCTCAATTCCCCACACCGGCCGGGGGAGGCCGGTGCCCCTGGAGGAGACTGCCGGGAGAGACAGTTACTACTGAACGTGTCTTAAGAGTAGCGCTCGGTGTTACAGCCGGGGTCAGCGCACGATGATCGCCGGGCCGGAGGAGGCGGTCAGTTCCCCGATCACCGGCGCGCCCGGGACCTCGCCGGCGACCAGCAGCCCGCCGGAGGTCTGCGCGTCCGCCAGCAGCAGCAGGGATTCGGCGGGCACGTCCCCGAAGTCGGCGTGCGGCGCCACCCAGTCCAGGTTGCGGCGGGTGCCGCCGGGCACGAACCCGTCCCGCACCGCCCCGGCCGCGCCCTCGATCAGCGGCACCGCGCGGTGATCGACCACCGCGGTCACCCCGCTGGCCCTGGCCAGCTTGAACAAGTGGCCGAGCAGGCCGAACCCGGTGACGTCGGTGGCGCAGCGCACCCCGGCGGCCAGGGCGGCGCGGCTGGCGTCCGCGTTCAGCGCCGTCATCACCGCGACCGCCTGCGGGAAGACCTCACCGGTCGCCTTGTGCCGGGAGTTGAGCACGCCGCTGCCGATCGGCTTGGTCAGGCTCAGCGGCAGGCCCGGCCGGCCCGCCTCGATCCGCAGCAGCCGGTCCGGGTCGGCCAGGCCGGTCACGGCCATGCCGTACTTGGGCTCCGGGTCGTCGATGCTGTGGCCACCCGCGACCAGGCAGCCCGCGGCCGAGGCGGCCGCCACCCCGCCGCGCAGCACCTCGCCCGCGAGCTCGGCGGGCAGCTTCGACCGCGGCCAGCCCAGCAGGTTGAGCGCGACCAGCGGCTCGCCGCCGACCGCGTACACGTCCGACAGCGCGTTCGTGGCCGCGATCTGGCCGAAGGTGTACGCGTCGTCCACCACCGGGCCGAAGAAGTCCGCGGTCGCGACCACCGCCCGGCCGTCGCTGATCCGCACCACCGCGGCGTCGTCGCCGTGGTCCAGCCCGATCAGCAGCGACCCGTCCGCGGCCACGGCAGGCGCGCCGTCCGGCCCGGTGAGCAGCCGGGCCACCACCTCCTCCAGTTCGCCCGGCGGGATCTTGCAGGCGCAGCCGCCGCCGGACGCGTACTGGGTGAGCCGGATATCCGCGGTCATGGTCATAGCCCGACTCTAATCGGCATAGTGGACCGGAAACCGGCCGGATCACTTGCGGGTCAGGGGCCGGCATGGTGCCATTCCAGGAAGAAACCGACGGTTACCGGAGGCAGCGAGTGACGACCAGCCAGGTGCTGCAGCAGCGTGCCGAGCTCGAGCACGAGATCAGCGGCAAGATCCTCTGCGACTACCTGAGCTCAGCGGTCGACCAGTGGGGCGGGCAGCCCGCCCTGTCCGACCGCGAGCCGCCCGCGCCGGGCGAGGCCCCGGCGGAGTGGCAGACGCTCACCTGGTCGCAGATGCGCGACGAGATCATGCGGCTGGCGGCCGGCTTCGCAGCGCTCGGGCTGCAGCCCGGCGAGCGGGTCGCGCTGATGCTGCCGAACCGGGCCGAGCACGTGCTGGCCGACCAGGCCGCGGTGCACGCCGGCGGCGTGCCGGTCACCTTGTACGCGACCCTGGCGCCGGACCAGATCGCGTACGTGGCGGGTGACTGCGACGCCAGGATCGCCGTTCTCGACAGTGCGAACGAGCTGGCGCGATGGGAGCCCATCCTGTCCCGGCTGCCCGGGCTCACGAAGATCATCGTGCGGGATGCGGCGGCCTGCCCGGCCGGGGACCTGTACGTGTCCTGGGCGGACTTCGCCGCGCTGGGCGCGGAGCGGCACGGCGCCGACCCCACCGTGGTGGCGGCCCGGGTGGCGGCGATCAAGCCGGAAGACCCGCTGACCCTGCTCTACACCTCCGGCACCACCGGCAACCCCAAGGGCGTGCTGCTGACCCACCGCAACGTGCTGTACGAGATGGCGGTGGGCAAGGCCACCGGCACCGTGCCGGACGGCGTGCGCTGGGTGTCCTACCTGCCGCTGGCCCACATCGCCGAGCGCATGTTCAGCATCTACCTGCCGCTGATCAGCGGCGGGCACGTGCACTTCTGCCACGACACCGCGCAGCTGGTGGGCGTGGTCGGGGCGGTGAAGCCGACCTCGTTCTTCGGCGTGCCGCGGGTGTGGGAGAAGATCCGGGCCGGCATCCAGGCGCTGATGGCCCTGGAGCAGGACCCGGCCAAGCGGGCCGCCACCGAGCAGGCCATGGAGGTCGGGCGGCGCTACATCGCCAGCCGCCAGTACGGCCAGCACACCCCGCCCGAGCTGGAAGCGGAGTTCCAGCGGGCCGAGCAGACGGTGCTGGCGCCGATCCGGTCCCTGCTCGGGCTCGGGGACGCCCAGGTGGTCTCCAGCGCGGCGGCGCCGCTGCCGCCCGACGTGGCCGACTTCTTCGCGGGCCTGGGCCTGATGATCCTCGACATCTACGGGATGACCGAGACGACCGGCGCGTTCACCTCGAACACGCCGCAGGCCTTCCGGCTGGGGACCGTGGGCCGGCCGATGGCCGGCATCGAGGTCAAGATCGCCGGCGACGGCGAGATCCTGGCCAGGGGGCCGCTGAACACGCCCGGCTATCTCAACCTGCCCGAGCAGACCGCGGGCCTGATCGACGAGGACGGCTGGCTGCACACCGGGGACATTGGCTCGCTGGACGAGGACGGCTTCCTGTCGGCCGTCGACCGCAAGAAGGAGCTGATCATCACCGCGGGCGGGGAGAACATCTCACCCGCGGCGGTGGAGAACCTGCTCGTCGCCCACCCGCTGATCGGCCAGGCACTGGCGTTCGGCGACCGGCGCCCCTACGTGGTGGCGCTGCTGACCCTGGACGGGGAGGTGGCGCCGGCCTGGGCGAAGTCCCACGGCATCGAGGCGGACTCGCTCGCCGAACTGGCCTCGCACCCGCAGGTGGTGGCCGAGGTCACCGAGGCGGTCGCGGCGGCCAACCAGCGGCTGGCCCGGGTGCAGCAGGTCAAGCGCTGGCGGCTGCTGCCGGTCGAGTGGGCCCCGGACAGCGGCGAGCTCACCCCCACCCTCAAGCTCAAGCGCCGGGTGGTGCACGCCAAGCACGCCGACGACATCGATTCCCTGTACGCGGGCTGAGCCCGATATGGTCGTCAGCGGAGGCGTCTGGGTGCCTGGTGGCCCCCCCGGTCTTCAAAACCGGTGAGCGGCGCTCCGCGTCGCTGGCGGGTTCGATTCCCGTCCGCCTCCGCTGAGCTGGCACAACGCATCCCCGGGCTTGACCAGGGGGCGCGTCTGGGAACAACCGGTCTGCGCCCGTGGCCGTGTCTCAGGTCGCGGATGCGAGGGGCGGGATGAAGTCGTAGGGGGCCAGCGGGCCGAGGAGGCGCAGGTCGATGCGTCCTTCCCAGTCCCGGGCCAGGCCGGCCACGGCCTGTTCCAGTTCAGCCTGGTGGGCAGTGTCCACCAGCAGGGCTATGTGCACGGCGTCACGTTCGTGGGCCGGCTCCCGCAGCACACTGGCCACGCAGAACGCGGCTACGGCATCCCCGAGGACCGCGGTGTCGGCCTGCCGTTTGACGGTGATCGCCTGGTTGATGATCTCCCCGAGCTGGATGCGGGCATCCCGGGTGAGGTACTCATCCCTGCCCCGGATCTGCTGGCGGAGACGGTCTGCCTGGGGTATCTCCGACAGCACTTCAGCGAGCACCACGTGCTCGGCATAGCGGCCCTTCACCAGGTATTCGGCTCTGCCCTCCAGCGCTGTGAGCGCGGCGGCGAACTGCTCGTGATGGGCCGCCAGGAGTTCTTCGGTCACCGCCTCCTGGCTGGTCATGACGGCGCCGAAACGCAGCGGCAGGACAGGCATCTGCGCCGCGGTCGCATCCAGGATCTGCGCGTGCGTCCGCAGGTCCTCCGGGGCACCCAGCGGCCCGGACAGAGGCACCTCGCTGACCATCGCGGCGACGTCGCCGTGCCGCACGAGGCCAACCGATCCGGGCGGGTCTCCCACGCCCGGGGTATCGGCGGCCAGTTCCACGTCGCCTGGCACGATGCCATAGACGTACCAGCCGGTCTTCTCCTGCTGGCCGGGGGCTTGCCCGGCGGGTGCCAGCGCCGCCATCTCAGCGTCCTTCCATTCCGTGCGTGCGCCGTGACCGGCTCTCCTGGTTCTCCGTGAACTCGCGCAGCACCTCCCCGGCGGCCTCCAGCGCGCCCTTCGCCGCACCCTTGGCCTTGCGCACAGTGCCGCTTTCCTGCCCGCCGCCGGCCAGGTCCGTCAGGCCTTTCTTGTCGTGGGAGATATCCAGCCGGTTGACCGCCTCGGCGAACCGCAGGTAGGTATCCACGCTGGCCACCACCACCCGCGCGTCGATGGTCACCAGCTCGATCCCGGCCAGCGACACCCGCACGTATGCGTCGATCACCAGGCCCTTGTCCAGGATCGTGTCGATGACATCAGCCAGGCTGCTGGCAGACGGACCGGCCGCCGCGCCCCCAGGCCGCATCGCAGTTGTCACGAGTCCCCCCTCGCCCCGCATGCCCTGCCGGCACGCGCGCCCGGGCAAGCGTGCCCGGATCGTCGCCACCGGGACGCAGGGGAGGACGAAGATCCCGCGTGACCGGGCTGATGAGAGGCCTACCCCGCAACGGCTGAGCACCTAGCCGCTTGCCAGCTACTTCCAGTTCGCACCCATATGCCCAAGCGCCCCCGGGGTAAACGGCGGACGCGGATCCACCACGGTCAACCGGGGAACGCCGGGGACCTTTGCCTGGACCCTTTGCCTCTATCCCGGCCCGTGTTGCCGTGGAGCGTGAGACTCATCGGCCTGGGTGAGGAGGCGCGATGCCTCGCTTGGCGTACCGGTGCCTGGCGGTGATCGTGTCCGGGGTGCTTGCCGGTGGCCTGCTTACCGGCTGCGGAGGCGGATCACCGGCACGGTCGGACCGCTGGCGTCCGGTGGCCTGCTGGCTCCACAACCACATGAAGCTGCGCCTCGCCGCCGCCACCTTGACCCGCAGCCATGTCACCGAGTTCCCCGGCCTGGCCCACATCCCCGAAGGCCCTTGTGTGGAGTCCGTGGAAGCACACTTCCTTCACCAGCCACTCCAGCGACCCGGCACCTCCTGCATCCAGCGGATGCCACCGATCCCCTGGAAAACCGGGTAAGAAAT
>JBLMWU010000339.1:0-8614 GCA_050257395.1 Gemmatimonadota bacterium
GGCGGACCGGCACGGTCCGTCCCTGACGCACGTCCGGCCCCTGACACCATCCCCTGGTGATCACGGCTGAGGCGGGGCGGCGTGAGAGCCTGGAGCAGGTGGCGGAGAGAGGCAGAGGGAAGTGGCTGAGTTCGCGGACCGGGTCGCACTGCACGTGAAGGCGGGCGACGGCGGTCATGGCTGCGCCTCCATCCACCGGGAGAAGTTCAAGCCGCTCGGCGGGCCGGACGGCGGCAACGGCGGCCGCGGCGGCGACATCATCCTGGAGGTCGACCCCGGCGTCGCCACCCTGCTGGACTTCCACCGGCGGCCGCACCGCAAGGCCGGCAACGGCCGGCAGGGCGCAGGCTCGAACCGCAACGGGGCCGAAGGCGCCGACCTGGTCATGAAGGTCCCCGACGGGACCGTGGTGAAGACCGAGGCCGGCGACGTGCTGGCCGACCTGGTCGGCGCCGGCACCCGGTTCGTCGTCGCGGAGGGCGGCCGCGGCGGGCTCGGCAACGCCGCCCTCAGCTCCCCCCGCCGCAAGGCACCCGGGTTCGCGCTGCGGGGCGAGCCCGGCGCGGAACACCGGCTGGTGCTGGAGCTCAAGACCGTGGCCGACGCCGGCCTGGTCGGGTTCCCCAACGCGGGCAAGTCCTCCCTGATCGCGGCCATGTCGGCGGCGCGGCCCAAGGTCGCGAACTACCCGTTCACCACCCTGATCCCCCACCTCGGCGTGGTGGAGGCCGGCGACACGCAGTACGTGGTCGCGGACGTGCCGGGCCTCATCCCGGGTGCCAGCCAGGGTAAGGGCCTCGGCCTGGACTTCCTGCGGCACGTGGAGCGGTGCTCGGTGTTCGTGCACGTCGTCGACTGCGCCGCGGGGGTCGAGGGCGGCGACCCGGACCGCGACCCCGTGGCCGACCTGGACGTGATCGAGGCGGAACTGGACGCCTACGAGGACGCCACCGGCGCGAGCATGCGGCACCGGCCCCGGATCGTGGCCCTCAACAAGATCGACGTGCCGGCCGCCCGGGAGGCCGCGGACCGGGCCGAGCAGGTGCTCACCGGGCGCGGCCTGGAGGTCCTGCGGGTGTCCGCCGCGACCCATGAGGGCCTGCGTGAGCTCGCGTTCGCGATCGGCCGGGTGGTAGCTGAGGCCAGGGCCGCCGAGCCGGCGCCCGAGCCGACCCGGTACGTGATCCGGCCCCCGGCCGCGGGCGGGCCGGACTTCGAGATCGTGCGCACCGGGGACAACCAGTTCCTGGTGCGAGGGGACAAGCCGCGCCGCTGGGTGGCCCAGACCGACTTCGGCAACGAGGAGGCCGTCGGCTACCTGGCCGACCGGCTCGCCCGCCTCGGCGTGGAGGAGGCGCTGGCCGGGGCCGGGGCGACCGCGGACGCCGAGGTGCTCATCGGCGACGAGGACGACGCGGTGGTGTTCGACTGGCGGCCGGACATCCCGATGGAGCGCGAGCACGGCTTCGGCCCGCGCGGCACCGACCGGAGGCTCGGCCCATGACCCGGAGGCGGCCGGACATCGCCGCCGCCGGCCGGGTCGTCGTCAAGGTCGGGTCCTCGTCGCTGGCCACCCCCGGCGGCGGGATGCGCGGCGACCGGATCAGCGCGCTGGCCGGGGCGATGGCCGCGCGGGTGGCAGCGGGCAGCCAGGTGGTGCTGGTGTCCTCCGGGGCCATCGCGGCGGGCCTGGCCCCGCTCGGGCTGCCGCGCCGGCCCCGGGACCTGGCTACCCAGCAGGCCGCCGCGAGCGTGGGGCAGGGGCTGCTGTTCGCGGCGTACGCGGCCGCGTTCGCCGGGCACGGCGTGAAGGTGGGCCAGGTCCTGCTCACCGCCGACGACATGATGCGCCGCGCCCACCACCGCAACGCCCAGCGGACCCTGCGTCGGCTGCTGGAGCTGGGCATCCTGCCGGTGGTCAACGAGAACGACACGGTGGCCACCGACGAGATCAGGTTCGGCGACAACGACCGGCTGGCCGCGCTGGTCGCGCACCTGGTCCGGGCGGACGCGCTGATCCTGCTGTCGGACGTGGAAGGGCTGTACGACTCCGACCCGCGCCAGCCCGGGGCCAGGCTCATCAGCGAGGTCCGGGACCTGGGGGAGCTGACCGGGGTCACCCTGGGCTCGGGCAAGCCCGGTTCCGGCGTGGGCACCGGCGGCATGGTCACCAAGGTGGACTCGGCGGCCATCGCCACCGAGGCGGGCATCCCCACCGTGGTCGCGCACGCCGACCGGGCCGGGCAGGCGCTGGCGGGGGAGCAGGCCGGGACCTACTTCGCGCCGCACGGCCACCGGCCCGGCGTGCGGCAGCTGTGGCTGGCCCACGCCGCGGTCGGGCGCGGGCGGCTGGTGCTGGACGACGGCGCGGTGACCGCGGTGGTGCAGCGCCGGGCGTCGCTGCTGCCGGCCGGGATCACCGGCGTCGAGGGCGGCTTCGACGCCGGGGACCCGGTGGACCTGTGCGACTCCGGCGGCCGGGTGGTCGCCCGCGGCCTGGTCAACTACGACGCCAGGGAAATCCCCGCGCTGATGGGCCGCTCCACCCGGCGGCTCGCCGCCGAACTCGGCCCTGAATACGAGCGGGAGATCGTCCACCGTGACGACCTGGTCCTGCTCACCGGCGCCCGCCGCCCCGCCAGCTGACCGGGGTGACGCGCTGAGGGCTCCGCCGGGCAGCGGCGGAGCCCTCAGCTACCGGTACGGCTAGGAGTCGCTGCCGCCGTTGTCGCGGCGGCCGAAGACGCCGCCGAACAGGCGCTCGCCCGCGCCGACAGCGGTCTCGGCGGCGCTGCGGACCAGGCCGACGAACGGGTCGGCGGTCCGGTTCCACGACTCCTGGTAGGACCTGGCCGCCGCCTTGACCTCCTCGCTCACCGAGGCGGTCGAGTCGTCCTCGCGGCGCGGGTACTCGCCGCCCAGGATGCGGGTGTAGTCGCCGCCGGCCACCCAGCGGTCCAGCTCGGCGAACCGCACTACCGCGAACGGATGGGTGTTGCCCTGCAGCTGGAGCAGCTTGAGCAGGCCCTCGCGGACATCCGGCACCGCGTCGTACTCGCGGGCCTGCTGGTGGAAGGCGTCGTGGCTGAGCTCGGACATCCGCGAGCCGCCCGCCAGCTTCATCAGCGCGCGCCGGGCCGCGCCCGGGTCCTGCCCGGCCAGCACCCCGGCCCGGTCGCAGGACAGCTCCGACTTGCGGTACCACTCCTCCAGCCCGGCGATGATCACCCGCAGGCCGATGTAGCCGATGGCGAACCAGGCTACCCGGGCGGCCAGCCGGGTCAGGTGGAAGAGCATGGTCCGGTAGACCGCGTGCCCGGACAGCACGTGCCCGAGCTCGTGGCCGATCACGAACCGGATCTCTTCGTCGTCCATCAGGTCCACCATGCCGGAGGTGATCACGATGAACGGCTTGTCCGAGCCCAGCGCCATCGCGTTCGGGATCGGGTCCTGGCTGATGTACAGCTCCGGCACGGCCGGCAGGTCCAGGATGGCGGAACCGTCCAGCAGCAGCCGGTGCAGGTGCGGGAACTGCTCCTGGGACGCGCGGACCGAGCTGGCCAGGAACAGCAGCCGCAGGCTCCGGTCGTTGAACAGCCCCGCGAGCCGGCGCAGCAGGACGTCGAACCCGGTGAGTTTGCGCATCGCCACCAGAGCCGACCGGTCGGCGGGATGCTCGTAGGCGCGGGAGGAGATCCCGGGCAGGCGTACCCGGGTGCGATCCGGCTCAGAGGTCATGTCACCGATGCTAGGCCCCGCCGGCACTGTCAGCCACGATCGCCAGCTGATTCACGGCGAAATCAGACTAAAGGAGTACAGCCGCCGATGCCGGTGGTGGTGCTGATCGCGGTGAGCTGCCTGGGGCGGGGTCAGCGGGTACGGTGCCAGGTCAGGCGTGGCTCGCCGCGCGTTGCGGGCGCCAGGTCAGGCGGTGGCGGCAGGGCGCTGCTCGCCGGCGGGGTGCTGCTCAGACACGGTCAGGTCCACCCGGTCGTTGTAGAAACACAGCATGCCCGCGATCCCGGCAGCCTGCGGGATCGGGTCCTCGTAGCTCCACACGATGTCCTCGTGCAGCTGGCCGCCGGCCTCGGCCGACCAGTACGACGCCTGCCCCTTGAACGGGCAGGTGGTGCGGGTCGCGGTGGGCCGCAGCAGGTCGGTGCGGACGTCCTCGCGCGGCAGGTAGTAGCGGCGCGGCAGCCCGGTTTCCTCGAGCAGGACCGCCCGGTCGGAGGCGGCCAGCAGGTCGCCGCCGAGACGCACCTCGACGTGCCGGCCGGCAGGGGTGATGGTGATCTGGTGTCCGGAAGCCATATCCGTGGCAACCCGGCAGCCGCGGCGGGGATTCCGGGCGCGCCCGGTTCGCGGTAAACATGGCGCCGGGACCCAGGTTCAGGAGATCATCCGGATTGCCGGCGGCGGCAACTCCAGGCGGCCGCGGGCAGGAGGTGAGCGGCATGTTCGAGCCCGGCGCGGAAGCGATGCCACCGGAAGAGCTGGCCGGCCTCCAGCTCACGCGGCTGCGGGCGCTGGTGGACCGGCTGCTGGCGGACGGCGGCCTGCAGGGCCGGCGCCTCAAGGACGCGGGGATCGGCAGCGGCCGGGACGTGACCGGCCTGGCCGACCTGGCCCGGCTGCCCGCGGTCACCAAGCGCGACCTGTGGGACAGCTACCCGTTCGGGCTCGCCGGGGTGCCCCCGGAGGAGATGGCCGCGGTGCACGGGTCCAGCGGCACCGGCGGCCGGCCCACCCTGGTCGCCTACACCCGGGCGGACCTGGCGCTGTGGGCGCGGATGTGCGCGCGGGCGCTGGCGTCGGCGGGCGCGGGGCCCGGCAGCATCGTGCACAACGCCTACGGGTACGGGCTGTTCACCGGGGGCATCGGCTTCCACCAGGGCGCGATCGAGGTCGGGGCGACCGTGGTGCCGGCCTCCGGCGGGATGACCCACCGGCAGGTCACCCTGATCCGCGACCTGCGGCCCGCGTTCCTCGCCTGCACGCCGTCGTACGCGATCCGGCTGGGCGAGGCGCTGGCCGAGGCGGGCGTGCGGCCGGGGCTGCGGGCGGGCCTGTTCGGCGCCGAGCCGTGGTCAGAGCAGATGCGCCGGCACATCCAGGACCTGCTGGGCCTGCGGGCGCTCGACGTGTACGGCCTGTCCGAGGTGATCGGCCCCGGGGTGGCCGCCGAATGCCTGGAAGCGGACGGGCTGCATGTCAACGAGGACCATTTCCTGGTCGAGACGATCGACCCGGAGACCGGCGGGCCCGCGGGTGACGGCGTCCCGGGCGAGCTGGTCTTCACCAGCGTGACCCGGCAGGCCATGCCGCTGCTGCGCTACCGCACCGGGGACATCTCGTCGCTGCGGCACGGGCCCTGCCCCTGCGGGCGGACCCTGGTCAGGATGTGCAAGGTCGCGGGCAGGCGCGACGACATGCTGGTGATCCGCGGTGTGAACGTCTACCCCAGCGAGATCGAGCGGGTCGTGCTGGCCGACGGCGCGGTCAGCCCGGACTACCTGCTGGTCGTGGACGAGCGCGGGGACGCCCGGCAGCTGGTCGCCTGCCTGGAGTACCGGGCCGGGGCCGCGGCCGGGCCGTCCGAGGCGGACCTGGCGTCCCGGCTGCAGGCCGAGCTGGGCCTGCGGGTCCAGGTGCGGCTGCTGCCCGCGGGCACGGTCCCGCGCACCGAGGTGGGCAAGGCGGTCCGGGTGGTGCGCTGGTCCGCCGGCGAGCCGCCGCTGCCAGGGCTAACCTGACGCGGAGGGCCCGCGGAGGATGGCTTAAAGTCTGCCCATGGACGCGGGCAGGCCGGCGAAGCGGATCGGGGTCATGGGCGGCACCTTCGACCCCATCCACCACGGCCACCTGGTCGCCGCGAGCGAGGTGGGCTACTACTTCTCGCTGGACGAGGTGGTGTTCGTGCCCACCGGGGAGCCGTACCAGAAGAACGACCGGGAGGTCTCCGCGCCGGAGGACCGGTACCTGATGACCGTGATCGCCACCGCGTCCAACCCCCGGTTCTCGGTCAGCCGGATCGACATCGACCGGCCCGGCCCCACCTACACCATCGACACCCTGCGGGAGCTGCGGGCCCAGCGGGGGGACGGCACCCAGTTCTTCTTCATCACCGGGGCCGACGCGCTGTCGCGGATCATGTCCTGGGAAGACGCTGGCGAGCTGTTCGACCTGGCCCACTTCGTCGGCTGTACCCGCCCCGGGCACCGGCTGTCCGGCCGCGGGCTGCCGGAGGACCGGGTGAGCCTGGTCGAGATCCCCGCCCTGTCCATCTCCTCGACCGAGTGCCGCCAGCGGGTCGCGGCCGGCGAGCCCATCTGGTACCTCGTCCCGGACGGCATCGTGCAGTACATCGCCAAGCGCGGCCTGTACCGCCGGGACACCGACTGACCTGCGGGGATGTCCCGTCCTGTACGGTTTGCACCCCGGTTTGCACCCTGTGCAGGTTAACGGCGGCGGCCGCGGGTAGAGGGCCGCGGATGACCGGCAGGGCACCGCTGCCGGCACCGTGAGGGGGAACTCACCAATGGCGCTGTTCTTCGTTTCGATCGCCCTCGGCCTGGTCATCGTGGCGGTGGCCGTGGGACTCCCGTACTGGCGCACGCACCACCGGATGCGCGAGCCGTACGACAAGACCGAAGCGCGCGGCTACTTCGACGCCAAGGACAAGGCTGACGAGGGCGTGCTGCCCGAGCAGCCCGGCCGGCCGGCCGGCCAAGCAGACCCCGGTGGCCACCCGGCCGGTCGGGATCCCGCAGCCAGCAGAGTCCGCTGAGCCGCAGGCGGCTGGCGACGGCGCCAGCTGATCCACCCGGGGATGCCCGGCGGCCGGGGCGCGCCCGGCGCCGGGCATTTTCGTTCACAAAATCCGGGTATTTCTGGCTTTTCGCCTGGTCGCCGGCAGGGTAGCTGCGGCTGGGCCCGCCCGCCGCTGACCGCGCTGGGATGGCATGGCGGGCCTGCAGCGTTACCCTGAGTGCGCCTCTGCCGCGTTGCAGACAGACGTGAGAGGCTAGGGGAGGGCCGCCAAAGAGGAGGACGAGCAGCACACGTGACCGCTACCGCCAGGGCTATCGAGCTTGCGGAGATCGCCGCCGAAGCCGCGTCCGACAAGCTCGCGACAGACATCATCGCCTATGACGTGAGCGAGCAGCTCGTCATCACCGACGTGTTCCTGCTCTGCTCGGCCGCCAACGACCGCCAGGTACGGGCGATCGTGGACGAGATCGAGGAGAAGATGCGCCAGGCCGGCGCCCGCCCCGTCCGCCGGGAAGGCGAGCGCGAGGGCCGCTGGGTCCTGCTCGACTACCTCGACATTGTCGTCCACGTGCAGCACGCGGAGGAGCGCGCGTACTACGCCCTGGAGCGGCTGTGGAAGGACTGCCCGCGCCTGCCCCTGCCTGAGCCCGTCCCGGCCGCCGGGAGCGCCTCCCCTGGCGGGGGCAGTGGCGGGGGGTCGCGCTGACCGCGGCGGCTGACCCGGGAACAGAGGCAGGCGGCCCGGCCGGGAAGCCGGAGGGCGCCGCCCAGGCTGTGTCAATGCGCTGGTCGGACCGGTACGCGCAGCAGTCGGTCCGGCTCGTGCTCTGGCGGCACGGGCAGACGCTGTGGAACGCGGAAAGCCGGTTCCAGGGCCAGACGGACATCCCGCTCGACGAGGTCGGCATCGAGCAGGCCGAGAACGCGGCGCGGCGGCTGGCCGCCCTGCGCCCGGACGCCATCATCGCCTCCGACCTCTCCCGGGCCATGGCCACCGCAGCCCCGCTGGCCCGGCTGACCGGGCTGACCGTCAGCCCGGACAAGGACCTGCGGGAGCGGCACGGCGGGGCCTGGGAGGGCCTCACCGACGGCGAGATCCGGGCCCAGTACCCGCAGGAGCACGCGATCTGGCAGCCGCCCGGCGGGGAGACCACGGCGGCGGTGGCCGAGCGGGCCGGCCGGGCCATGGCGCGGATCGCCGACGGGATGGCGGCTGGTTCACTCGTCGTACTGGTCAGCCACGGCGCGGCGCTGCGGCTGGGGGCGGCCTGGTTGCTCGGGCTGCCAGAGGACCTGTGGGGAGTGATCGGCCCGCTGGCCAACTGCGCCTGGTCGGTCATGGGCCGCCGGAGCAGCCGCTGGCGGCTTGTCGAGCACAACGCCGGCACCCTGCCCGAGCCGGTGCTCAGCGACGACCGCTGATGCCGGGCTGGCGCTGGCGCGGTGGGCGGCTGGCGGGCGTTTCCAGGGGCCCGGGTCTAGTACACTGGCGTGGCGCCGTTTCGGGGTTGGAGCGGTGGCGCGAGGGGCTATAGCTCAGTTGGTAGAGCGCTTGCATGGCATGCAAGAGGTCTGGGGTTCGAATCCCCATAGCTCCACTCAAACTTCCAGGTCAGGGGCATGATCTGGCTCATCGGGGGACCCCTTCAAGATCATCTGACCGTCATCTGACCGTCGGGATGAACGCAGAATCCCGGCACTCAGCGCCAGGGACTAGCAGCAGATGGCACCCTGCCACGGCAGATCCGGTAACTGCGATGAACACTGCCAAGGGCGGCAGTTGACCGCGCCGGGCCGCGACAGAGGGCCACTGGACGGCGACGCCACGAGGCCGGGGATG
>JBLMWU010000340.1:0-16928 GCA_050257395.1 Gemmatimonadota bacterium
TCGCGCGAACGGCGCAGCCGCTTGGTCTCGGACCGCCGGTGTTTGTCGGCGAGTCTGCGTTCCCGCGCGCCCCGGCTGGGCTTGGTCGGGCGGCGTTTGGCGGGCGGCGGCGCGGTGGCCGCGGTGAGCAGGGCGGCGAGGCGGCTGACCGCCGCCTGCCGGTTGCGGAGCTGGGAACGGTGCTCGGACGCGCTGACCGTGAGCACGCCGCCGGTCAGCCTGCCTTCGAGAGCGCGCAGTGCGCGTTCCCGCAGCACCGGGCCCAGCGCCTCCGAGGCCGCCACGTCGAAGGAGACCTCCACCCGGCTGTCGGTGGTGTTCACCGACTGGCCGCCGGGACCCGATGACCGGGAGAACCGCCACGTGAGCTCGTCGGGTGGGATCACCGCGCCGCGGACCTGGATCGGGTCTGTCACCGTTCCATGATGGATGATCCGCCGGCGGCCCGTGCCTGACGTGTGCCCGGGGATCGCGGCGTCCCGGTCATGTCCTCCGCGATACACCTCGTGACGGGTGCGGTGAAACGCATAGCGCACATGCCCGCATCACGGTAATTCTTGAATTCATTGTCCAGTCAGTCGATCAGCAGTACATATCGGGGCAATTCAGGCCTCCCCGGCTGTTGCCGCCGCGCCAGGTAATCCCGGTGCGCCGGCGGCCGCACGGGGCAGGCCGCGCATTTGCCACAGGGGAGCATGGTTGCCCCCTCCCGCGGGGTCCTGATGCGGCGTTAGGCTGCCACGCGGGGAGAGGGGCGCATGCCGGCGGGAGGGGACACATGGAGGGCCGCCACCTCATCGCGGAGGGGACCTACGACGGACTGGCCTGGGTCAGCTGGGCCAGGCAGGACCAGCCGCGTGAAGGTGACCTGCTGAGCATGATCCGGATCACGGATGCGGGCGGCCGGATCCTGCACGGCGGCGGCACCGGGGGCCGCCCGCTCGATCCCGGGCAGCTGCTCAAGATCAGTACCGGCGGCAGTGACGAGGGGCCGCGGGTGCTGCTGGGCCGGGTGCACCCGGACGTCCGGCGGCTCGCCGTGACCACCGGGGACGGGGACGAACTCGAGGTGCCGCTGTACGACCAGCCGGACATCCCCGGAGTCCGCTTCGCGTCCCTGCTGCTGGCGCGCGACCTGGTGCTCGACTCGTGCGCGGGGTTCGGCGCCGACGGCAAGGAGCTCGAGCGGCTCAGCCTCAAGCTCCAGCAGGGCCAGTGGGAGAGCCGCCGCCACTGAGGCGGGCCCGCTGCGGGCGGGCCTGCTGAAAAAGGGCCGGCTGCAGACGGGCCCGCCGCGGACGGCTCTGCCAAGCTGAGGTCATGGCGCCTGCGAACAGTCCGCTGCGGTTTGCGGCCGGAGTCCCCAACGTCGGGCCGTTCGGCGACGCCCGGCTGCTGACGGACCTGGCGGTGGCGGCCGAGGACAGCGGCTGGGACGGCTTCTTCCTCTGGGACCACCTGCTCTACCGGGACCAGGGCTGGCCGGTCGCCGACCCCACCGTGGTCATCGCCGCCGTGGCCGCCCGCACCAGCCGGATCCGGTTCGGCGTGCTGATGAACCTGCTGGCGCGGCGCCGGGTGGGCAAGGTGGCACGCGAAACGGTCACCCTCGACCGGCTGTCCGGCGGGCGGCTCATCGTCGGCGCCGGGCTCGGCTCGCTGGCCGAGGAGTTCACCTCCTTCGGCGAGTCCGCCGATCCCCGCCAGCGGGCGGCCGCCCTGGACGAGTCCCTGGCCGCGCTGGCGGCGCTATGGCGCGGTGAACCGGTGACCTTCCACGGCGAGCACGTGACCATCGACGACGTGACCATGCTCCCGCCGCCGGTCCAGCAGCCCCGCATCCCCATCTGGTGCGGCGGCCGGTGGCCGCACCGGGCGCCGTTCCGGCGGGCCGCCCGGTGGGACGGGGTGATGCCCACCCACACCGGCTACGGCCTCGGCGAGACCATGCCGCCGTCCGAGCTGGCGGCGGTGCTGCGCTACGCCGGGGAGCACCGGGAGTCGGCAGCCCCGCTGGCGGTCGCCCTGGAAGGCCGCACCGACGGATCGGCCGCGGACCGCGGTGGCGCGTACGTGGCCCCCTACCGCGAGGCCGGGCTGACCTGGTGGGTGGAAGCGCTGGGCTGGTGGCGCGGCAGCCCGGACGACGCGCTGGCCCGGGTCCGGCAGGGCCCGCCGCTGCTGTAGGGCGGGCCCGATTCAGCCGCCGCGGTGACACCGATCAGATACTTTGTGATGGTTCCGGCGGCCCTGGCCCGGGGGCCGCGCTCCCCCCGGAGGTGCCAGCGTGCTGGCAGGCGATCTTTCCGGCGCGCACGGCTACCAGAGCTACCCGCTCACGGGGTCGCCCGCGCGGCGGCTGCAAGATGACACCGCCCGGCTGCTCCGCGGCGGCAACGTGCCGCGCTGTCCGCACCCCGGCGAGCCGTCGTTCTGGTTCCTGCCGGCCGGCCTGCTCGCCTGCGCGCCGTGCGCGAGCGAACTCCTGGACGCCCCGGCGGGCGCGGAGCCGGCCTGCCAGGCGTGCGGCGGCCCGGCCGCGGCCGTGGCCGCCTGGGTGGTGGGCGACGTGCCGTGCATCGCGGCCCTGTGCGGCCCCTGCCACGGCACCGGGCTCGTCCCGCTGGTGCCGAACTGACCCGCTGCCGAACTGGCCTGCTGCCGCCGGCCGTGGCAGCCGGAGCCAGGCGGCCGGTCAGTGCGGGCAGGGCGGCGACGGGCTGGTCACCAGCGGCATCCGCCAGGCGGCCGCGCCCGCGGCCACGACCTCGGCGGCGGCCCGCAGGCCGGGCCTGCCGTGCACCGGCTCGTGGCTGAGGAACGCCCGGACCGCCTCCAGCACCGCCGGGTCCCCCAGCAGTTCCCCGTGGAAGGCGGGCACCACCTCGACATTGGCGGCCAGCGGGCAGGCCGGCATGGTGACCGCGTCGGCGAGCGGCATGAACTGGAGCGACCTGGCCAGCCGGGGATGCGCGAGCACGGCGAACCGGGCGCCGAGGCTGTCGACCGAGTTCACGAACGTCTGGGCGCCGGTGGTCCCGAACGGGGACAGCCCGCCCACGAACCAGATCACGCCGCGCAGCTCAGCGCCTGCCACCAGGCCGGGATTGGCCCCGTCCAGGCTGGGATAGCTGTCCTGGCCCGGCGCGATGATCGGGCTGAGCAGCACCACCGAGCCCAGCGGGACGCGGGGGTGCAGGGCGAGCATGGCATCCACCCCGAGGGTGCCCTCGCTCTCCGCGACGATGTCCACCCGCCGGCCGGTCTCCCGGTACAGCTGCAGCAGCTGGGCCGTGACCCGGTGGCCCAGCACGGTCAGCGACAGGTTGCTGGCCGTGGGCCCGTGCGGCAGCGGCTGCCCGGTCCTGCTCAGCCCCCGGTAGGAGAACTGCTGGACCCAGCGGCCGGGCAGCACCCGGTGCACGTCGCCCGCGTGGTTGCAGCAGGAGGAGCCGAACCCGGCGAGCACCAGCACCGCTATCCGCCCGCGCGGTGATCGGTGGCCCGCCAGGTGGGTGGCTGACACCGGCGGTGGCGCCTGCAGGCCGGTGACCGCCGGCCCGGTCCCCTTCCCGGCCGGGGCGGCGCTACTGATGGGAGCGGCCCCGCGGGGGTGCGGGGCCGCGCTGCGCACTCCGACGAAGAACGCCAGCCTGGTCACCCCGATCACCAGCGCGATGGCGCCGATGGCGGCTATCGGCGCCAGCGGCAGGTGGGTGCGGGCCTGCTGCCGCCCATGCACCACCCCGGTCGTCACGCCGTACCAGGCCCGGGCGTTGAAGAGACCGGCGAGCCCGGCGACCGCCACCCCGCCGCCGGTGGGCAGCCGCCCGATCAGGGCGGCGGCCAGGGTGAGCACCGCGAAATCAGCGAGCAGCCACCCGGCCGCGGACGCCGGGGGCAGCGCCTGCCACCACCACGCCAGCACCCCGCCGTGGCTCATCGGCAGCATCAGCAGCACCATCGCGGCCAGCGAGGCGAGGAACGGCCAGGAGAACGGGACCACCGACGCGCCGAACATCAGCGCCACCACCGGCGACAGCAGCACTCCGGCGATCGCGGTCAGGGTCACCGACGACCACCACAGCACCAGCAGCGGCGGCGGGGTGGAGCCCGCGGGCCAGGCCAGCCGGATAAGCCCCGCGTTCACCCCGGAGCGCACCGCCAGCAGCGCCACCACCCCGGCGACGAAGACCGGCCAGGGCAGCCCGTACCCGTACAGCCAGCGCAGGTCGTGGTAGACGGCCAGCGGCGGCAGCGCGGTGACCTGGGGGGCCAGCCCCCGGGCGGCTGGTGCGAGCGCAGCCAGCAGCGCCGCCTCAGCAACGGCTCCACCGGCGGCCGCGGCCAGCAGCCACCGGTGCGCCAGGAAACCCGGCGCGGCGTCCCCCCGCATACGTCCTATGATCCTCCCCCGGCCGCCCGCCGCTACTGGATATATCCCCCAGAATGCGGAATGGGCACCTGCCTGCCGCTCCGCCCCGGTTAGAGCCGGCCGGCCTCGGTGATGCGCCGCAGGAACCGGCGCGTCCGCTCGTCACGCGGGCCGGTGAACAGCTCGGCGGGCGGGGCCTGCTCGATGATCCGCCCTTCGGCGAGGAAGCACACCCGGTGCGCGACGTCCCGGGCGAAGCCCATCTCGTGGGTGGCGATGAGCATGGTCATGCCGCTGGCGGCCAGTTCCCTGATCACGTCCAGCACCTCGGCCACCAGCTCCGGGTCGAGCGCGCTGGTGACCTCGTCCAGCAGCATGATCTGCGGCCTCATGGCCAGGGCGCGGACGATCGCCACCCGCTGCTGCTGCCCGCCGGACAGCCGGTCGGGGTAGTCGGCCGCCCGGCCGGCCAGCCCGAACCGGTCCAGCAGGGCGCGCGCCTCCTCCTCGGCGCGGGCCCGCGGCAGCCCCAGCGCCTTGACCGGGGCGAGGGTGATGTTCCGCAGCACGGTCATGTGCGGGAACAGGTTGTAGGACTGGAACACGATGCCGATGTGCCGCCGCACCAGGTTCTGGTCGGTCCCGGGCGCGGTGACGTCGTGCCCCCACAGCCAGATCCGGCCGGAGTCCACCGGCTCCAGCAGGTTGGCGCAGCGCAGCAGGGTGGACTTGCCGGAGCCGGACGCCCCGATCAGGCAGATCACCTCGTGGGTGGCGACCGACAGGTCGAGCCCGGCCAGCACGGTGTTGGCGCCGAACGACTTGTGCAGGCCCTCGAACCGGATCGCCTCGGTGGCCGCCCCCGCCGGGCCCGCCCCCACCGGGCCCGCCCCGGCCCCGCCGGTCACGGCCCCATCTGCCCCGGCCTGGCCGGTCACGGCAGGCCCCCGGCGAGCCGGCGGCGGCGGTCCCGGGCCACCAGCCGGTCGGTGAACCGGGCCAGCGGGATGGTCAGGATCAGGAACAGCAGGGCGGCCACGGTGAAGCTGGAGTAGTTGAAAACCGTGCTGCCGTAGATCTGGGCGGCCTGGTTGGCCTCGATCGCCCCGATCACGCCGACCAGGGCGGTGTCCTTCTGCAGGCTGATGAAGTCGTTCAGCAGCGGCGGGATGATGTTGCGCACCGCCTGCGGGAGGACCACGTACCGCAGGGTGGAGGCCTGGGACAGGCCGAGCGAGCGGGCCGCCGCCACCTGGCTCTGGTGCACCGAGTTCAGCCCGGCCCGGTACACCTCGGACACGTACGCCGAGTAGGACAGGGTCAGCGCCGCCACCCCGTAGATGGTGTTGGACTGGCTGGAGATGAACGGCAGCCGCAGCGCCGGGACGCCGAGACCCAGCGCGTAGACGACCAGGATCAGCGGGACCCCGCGGAAGAAGTCCACGTAGATCACGCAGAGCGCGCGCAGCGGGGTCAGCACCGGCCCGGTGGACTGGCGGACCAGCGCGACCGCCAGCGCCAGCACCAGGATCAGCACCTCGGCCACCAGGAACATCCGGATGTTCAGCCACAGGGCCGCGCCGACCGAGTAGTAGCCCTGCCGGGGGTTGCCGATGAACGACTGCCACATGTCGTGCGGGCTGAAGAACGTGTGCCGCACCTCGGCGCTGCCCGGCGCGAGCAGGAAAACGGCGGCCAGCGCCGCGACCACCACCAGGGTGCTGACGGTGGACACCGCGGCGCCCCGCCGCCCGCTGCCGAGCAGCCGGGGACCGCGCCCGGTGGCCATGAACGACTCCGGCGGCTGCCAGGCCGTGGCGAGCTGGTCGTCGGTCATGCCGGGGCGGTCTCGCAGCTCAGGGCTTGATGGTGGGCACGCTCAGGTAGATCTGCAGGTACTTCTTCTGCAGCGACGCCAGCGTGCCGTTGCTCTTCAGCGTCGACAGCGCCTTGTTGACGCAGGCCACCAGCGGGTTGCCCTTGCTGAACACCAGCCCGTAGTGCTCGCCGGTGCTGGGGAACTGCGCGACCATGACCGAGCCGGGGATCTCCGAGGAGGAGATGAACTGGGCGGTCGGCGTGTCCGTGACCAGCGCCGCGATCTGGTGGCTCTGCAGCGCCTGCTTCACGTCGTTGAGGGTGTTGAACACCTTCGGCTGGCTGGTGGGCTGGATCTGGCTGTTGATGAACGCCAGGCTGGTGGTGCCCACCTGGTCGCCGAACACGTAGCCCTTGAGGTCGGCCGGGCTGTGCTTGCTGACGATCGGCGTGCCCTTGAGCGCGACCAGGGCCTGCTGGACGTCGTAGTAGCTGTCCGAGAAGCTCACCGCCTGGGCCCGCTGCGGCGTGTAGGAGACCTCGTTGATGTCGAAGTCGAACTTCTTCGGGCCGGGCGCGTACGAGGTGTTGAACGGCACGTACGCCCACTTCACCTGGGCGGCCTTGAACCCGAGCTGGGCGGCCACCGCGTAGGCGACGGCGCTCTCGTAGCCCTTGCCGCTCGCCGGGTTGTTGTTCGCGAACCAGGGCGGATAGACGGGCTTGTCCGTGCCGACGGTGAGCACCCCGGGCTGGTAGAGGTGCTGCCGGATGCCTGCGGGCGAGCAGGCGGCCGCCGCCGGGCTGCCCGAGGCGGTGCTGCCGCCGCCACCGCTGCTGCCGCACGCCGCCAGGCCGGCGCCGAGTACGGCCACGGCTGCGGTCAGGAAGATTCGTCGCATTCGGTCCCCCCGGGGGAAAGGGGAGCGGAGCCCGCGCCCGGTGAATCCTGGATCTTACCGGTACGGGCGAATCCGCGCGGGTACCGGTGCAGCGATTCGCATCCGGTGCCGGTGACCAGCATCAGTTCCCCGGTCTGCACCCCTGACCGCTCGTCGGCGGTGATGACGTTCGGCTGCAGGACCACGGTCATCCCGGCGGTGAACGTGAAGTCCTCCGCCAGCCCCGATTCGAGTGCGGAACGAGAAAGCACGGGCGGGAGGTAGCCGCCGCCGAACCCGTGCACGAGGTCGTCATAGATCGTGTACCCGGCGTCGGTGATCACCCGGGCGGCGGCGAGCAGGTCGGCGGCGCTGGCGCCGGGCCGCAGCCGGGCCGCCATGGCGCCGAACGCGGCCTCGGCGACCGCGTGCAGGTCGCGGTAGGCGGGGGTGGGCTCGCTGTCCACCGCGAAGGTCCGCAGCAGCTGGCCCGGGTAGCCGCCGTAGGCGGCGCTGACCTCGCAGGTCAGCACGTCCCCGGCGGCCAGCCGCCGGCTGGCCGGCCACTGCGCGGGCACGCACAGGCCGGGCCGGTCCATGGCGGTCGCCCCCAGGTAGTGGATGTGGGTCTGGCCGCCGGCCGGGATGTAGGCGCTCTCCAGGGCGGCGTGGCAGCCGGCCTCGCTCAGCCCGGGCCTGGCCGCCGCGGCCAGCGCCGCGACCGCGGCGTCGCTCATCCGCGCGCCGGCCCGCAGCCACTCGATCTCCTCGGCCGACTTGACCAGCCGCAGCCGGGTGTACTCCGGGTCCAGGAACACGGCCTCGCCCGCGGCTTCGGCCAGCCGGGCGGCGGCCCGGGCCGGCACCGGCCCGATGACCCCCAGCCGGGCTGGCCGCCCGGCCCGCGCGGCCAGCAGGCTGAGCGCGGTGGCCAGGGCCGACCGGCCGCCGGGCCGGACCTCGGCGCCGCGGGCGATGCGCCGGGCGTTCGGCACGTGGTTGTCGAAGCAGACGAACAGCACGTCCGGCTCGCCGGGGGACAGCACCAGCGCCGCCTCCCGGGTGACCGGCCAGCCGGTGAGCCAGGGGACCGCGCTGCCGGCCCGCTCCGCGCCGTAGACGAGGGCGTGGGACACGTCGCTGGCCGCGAGCACGCTGGCCAGCGCCGCGCGGCGGCGGGCCAGCTCCCCGGGGGTGAACGCGGCGCCGGCCGGGTCACCGGCCGGCCAGGGGCCGGGCGGGTCCGCCGGCGGCCAGCTCAGTGCTTGGCCCAGTAGCTGTCGCTGGCCATGGACTCCGCCATCTTCTCCGCCGTCTCGAACCCCGGAGCCATCGACGCGGAGGTGCCCGGCATCACCTCGTGGTGGCCGATGTTCAGCAGCCGCAGCCAGCTCTGCTGGCCGAGGGTGAGGCCGATGGCGCAGCCCAGCTCGACCAGCTCCGGCTCGCTGAAGTGGCGGTGCAGCCGGTCCCAGAAGGCGTCGTCGGTGGCCAGGTGCCAGGCGATCGCCTCCGCGTACGCGAGCGCCGCCTTTTCCCGCTCGCTGTAGCGGGCGGATGACTCGAAGTTGAGCAGCTCGTCGTACTTGCCCTCGGTGAGGCCCTGCTGGCTCCCCTTGACCGACCGCTGGTTGCCGCAGTACTCGCAGTTCACGGTGCGGGAGATGTAGACGCGGCAGAGCTCCTTGATGCTGTGGTCGCACACGCCGTTGCGGAAGACGTCGTTCCAGGAGTTGGCGAAGAACCAGAAGCAGGCGGGCACGTGCGCGCGCACCGCCGAGCTTTCCGGCCGCGGGGTGCCCTCCCGGGCGCACCGCTCCATCTCCGCCCGCATGGCCTCGTCCATCTGCTCGACCGGCACGTAGCTGATGCGCTGCCTGTCCGACACCCCGAACCTCCTCATGCTGACCCGCGGAACCCTTGCCCGCTGCCGAGTCTGGCAGCGGCTGCAATCGAATGCAACGGGTGCGGGGCCAGCCCGCGGGAGGCGGCCGGCTCAGCCCGCGGGAGCCGGCCCGGCCCGGCGGCGCAGCTCGCGGGCGGCCGCGGCGGCGTCCGCGGCCACCGCGGCGGTGTCCGCGGTGCGCAGCTCCCCGCCCTCGACCACCGGCCGGCCGGCCACCGTGAGCAGCGCCAGCGGGGCAGGCGGGCCGAGCACCAGCGCGCACACCGGGTCCGCGAAGCCCGCGTGGGCGAGCCCGTCCAGCCGCCACAGGGCCACGTCCGCCAGCTTGCCGGGCTCCAGCGAGCCGAGCTCGCCGTCCCGGCCCAGGCAGCGGGCGCCGCCCAGGGTGGCGGCGGTGAGCACCTGCCGGGCGCTGAGCGCGGCTGCGCCCCGGCGGGCCCGGGTCATCAGCAGTGCCTGCCGCAGCTCGGCGGCGAGCCCGCCGTGGTCGTTGCCCGAGGTGCCGTCGACGCCGAGGCCGACCGGGACGCCCGCGGCGAGCAGTTCCGGCACCGGCGCGATGCCCGAGCCGAGCCGGGCGTTGGAGCTGGGGCAGTGCGCCACCCCGGTGCCGGTGCGGGCCAGCCGGGCCACCTCGGGCTCCCGCAGGTGCACGGCGTGCGCGACCCACACGTCGCCGCCCAGCCAGCCCGCCGAGTCCAGGTACTCGGCTGGCGAGCAGCCGAACCGCTGCTGGCAGAAGTCGTGCTCGTCCCCGGTCTCGGCCAGGTGGGTGTGCAGCCGCACGCCCCGCCGGCGGGCCAGTTCCGCGGACTCCCGCAGCAGCCGCCCGGTCACGGTGAACGGGGCGGACGGGGCCACCGCCACCCGGACCATCGAGTCCGGCGCGGGGTCGTGGAAGCGGCTGATCGCCTCGTCGGTCGCGGCCAGCACGGCGTCGGTGTCCTCCACCACCGAGTCCGGCGGCAGCCCGCCGGAGGACTTGCCCAGGTCCATGGAGCCGCGGCAGGCGTGGAAGCGCAGCCCGGTGTCCCGGGCGGCCCCGATGCCCGCGGCGAGCAGGTCGCCGCTGCCGGCCGGGAACAGGTAGTGGTGGTCGGCGGTGGTGGTGCAGCCGGACAGCGCGAGCGCCGCGAGCGCCGCCCGGGCGGCGGCCGACTGCAGCCCGGCGTCCAGGTGCCGCCAGCGGGGGTACAGCTCGGTCAGCCAGGCGAACAGCTCGCTGCCCGGGGCCTCGCCGCGGGTGAGCCACTGCCACAGGTGGTGGTGGGTGTTGATCAGGCCCGGGGTGGCCAGGCAGCCGCTGCCGTCCACCACCGTGGCGTCCGGCGCGGCGGCGTCGCCGGGGGCGGGACCCGCGCCCACCGCCGTGATGCGGCCCTCGCGGATCACCACGTGCCCGCTTGTGTGCTCGGCGGCGTCCGCGTCCATGGTGGCCACCGCGCAGCCGTCGATCACCAGTGTGCCCATCTGTCCCTCCGGTCTCGCCCCCGCCCCGCCTCGCTGGCGCCCGCACACGCTATGCGGGTGTGACCAGCCTCACGCGCCCGTTTCGGCGGTTTTGCGGGCAATGGCGCCGGATTGGCGTCAGGGTGAACTCGCGAAGCGCCCCGCGTGCGCGATGGCTGTCTGCCAGCTTCCCCGGTGCCCTGTCCCGCACCGCGTCCGCACGCCCCTGCCAGCGCCCGTGAGGCCGGCAGGCGCCCGGGGCGGAGGCCGAGCGCGCGCGGCGCGCCCGAGCAAAGGTTCACCTTTACCCGTGAGGATCTCACTCACCCGTCTGTCCCTGCACGCCCTCGTCCTGCTGGCCGGCCTGGCGGTCATGCTCGCGGTCTTCTCCCCGCCCGCCGGGGCGGCGTCCAGTCAGGTGGTGGCCGCGCAGTCGGCTGCCCGTTCGCTGGTCTCCCAGCACCACTGGTCCGCGCGCCAGTACCGCTGCCTGGTCCGGCTGTGGAACCGGGAGAGCGGCTGGCGCGTGCACGCCGTCAATCCCTCGTCCGGGGCGTACGGCATCCCGCAGGCGGTGCCCGGCAGCAAGATGGCCAGCGCCGGCCCGAACTGGCGGACCAGTGCCCGGACCCAGATCCGCTGGGGCCTGAGCTACATCAGGAGCCGGTACGGCACCCCGTGCGGCGCCTGGGCGCACTCGAACGCGTACGGGTGGTATTAGCCGGGTCCGGCCGGGCGGCAGGTCCCGTCTCGCCGGTTATGTCACTGAATCGTCAGGGTGCCCCGGCCAGCGCGTCGACGGCGCCATTGGCCCGGCCGTGCCGGTGGTCCGCCATGACGGCTCCGATCTCGGGTATGGTGTTTGCCGCTGGTCCCGGTCTTCCCGTCCGCGGGAATAAGGCCGGGCAAGCCGGATGCTGACAGGCGTAGTTGTTGTCGAAGTTTGCGGTCGCGAAGGCGGACGCGGAGCTGCGACAGAGGGCGTTTCGCCGCGGTTCCGGGGGCACTCCATCGCCGGAGTTCCCCTGACCGGCGGGCATCCAGCAGCCGGTCCGGGCAGCCGCGCGGATCATGCAGTTCGCTTCTTGAAGGAGAGCATTACATGGCACAGGGCACCGTGAAGTGGTTCAACCCCGACAAGGGGTTCGGCTTCATCGCCCCGGATGACGGCTCCGCCGACATCTTCGTTCACCACTCCGCGATCGACATGCAGGGGTACCGCACCCTGGAGGAGAACCAGAAGGTGGAGTACACGGCCAGCCAGGGCCCCAAGGGCCCGCAGGCTGACCAGGTCCGCCCGCTCTAATACAGGCACTGAGCCGGCCGGCCAGGGTCCTCCGGGATCCTGGCCGGCCGGTCGCGTGTCCGGCATAGTTCAATCCGGGGGTACCAGTCCCAGGGAGATGAGCATGGCGGAACGCGCGCTGCAGATCGAGGCGAATGGCATCAACGTCATCGCCGACGCCGAGCGGAAAGGCCGGCCCCGCGACCTTTTCTGGCCGTGGTTCGCGGCGAACGTGTCGGTGCTGGGCCTCAGCTACGGCTCGTTCGTGCTGGGCTTCGGGATCTCCTTCTGGCAGGCGCTGATCGTCGGCCTGGCCGGGATCATCGTGTCGTTCCTGCTGTGCGGGTTCATCGCGGTGGCGGGCAAGCGGGGCTCGGCCCCCACGATGGTGCTGTCCCGGGCCGCGTTCGGCGTGCAGGGCAACAAGCTGCCCGCCGTCATCTCCTGGCTGCTCACGGTCGGCTGGGAGACCGTGCTGATCATCCTCGCCACGCTGGCCACCGCCACCGTGTTCCAGCACCTGGGCTGGGGCGGCGGCACCGGCACCAAGGTGGCCGCGCTGATCGTGGTGGTGGCGCTGACCATCTTCGGCGGGGTGATGGGCTTCGACACCATCATGCGGCTGCAGACCGGGATCACGGTGATCACCGCCGTGCTGACCATCGTGTTCATCGTCCTGGCCGCCAGCCGGATCCACTGGCACACGGTCGCCGCCCTGCCCGCCGGCTCGCCGGAGAAGCTCATCGGCGCCCTCGTGTTCATGATGACCGGCTTCGGGCTGGGCTGGGTCAACGCCGCCGCCGACTACTCCCGCTACCTGCCGCGCAGCTCCTCCGGCCGGGGCGTGGTCGGCTGGACCACCGCCGGCTCGGCGGTGGCGCCGGTCATCCTGCTGGTCTTCGGGCTGCTGCTGGCCGGGTCGTCCGCGAAGCTCAGCGGGGCCATCGCCGCCGACCCGATCGGCGCGCTGACCGTGCTGCTGCCCACCTGGTTCCTGATCCCGTTCGCGATCGTGGCCGTGCTCGGCCTGGTCGGCGGGTCGGTGCTGGACATCTACTCGTCCGGGCTCGCGCTGCTGACCCTCGGCCTGCCGGTGCGCCGGTACGTCGCCGCGCTCATCGACGGCACGATCATGATCCTCGGCACCGTGTACGTGGTGTTCGTGGCCGGCGACTTCCTCGGCCAGTTCGAGGGCTTCCTCATCACCCTGGGGGTGCCGATCGCGGCCTGGTGCGGGGTCATGCTGGCCGACATCGCGCTGCGGCGGCGTGACTACGCCGAGCCGGAGCTGTTCGACGCCGCGGGCCGCTACGGCGGGATCCGGTGGCTGCCGGTTGCGGTGGTCGTGGCCGGCACGGCGCTCGGCTGGGGCCTGGTGACGAACACGTCCGCGCAGTGGCTGGCCTGGCAGGGCTACCTGCTCGGGCCGCTGCACCTGGGCGGGAAGACCGGGGCGTGGGCCTATGCCAACCTCGGGGTGCTGCTGGCGCTGGTGCTGGGCTTCCTGGTGACCGCGGCGGCCGGCCGGTCCCCGGTGCGGGCGCAGGAGGCCGTGCCGCCGCTGGAGCCGGCCGCCGCCGGGCAGGGATGACCGCCGGCAGCGCCGGAGCACCGCCCTGGCTGGCGGTGATCGACATGCAGCGGGTGTTCGCCGAGCCCGGCAGCCCGTGGCGCGCGCCCCGGTTCGCGGAGATCGTGGCGCCGGTGCGGGCGCTGGCCGCGGCGCACGGGGAACGGGTCACCTTCACCCGGTTCACCGCCCCGCCGCGGCCTGCTGGTGCCTGGCGGCGGTACTACCAGCAGTGGCCGTTCGCGCTGCAGCCACCGGACGCCCCGCTCTACGACCTGGTGGACGAGTTCGCCGCCCACCGCGGCCGCACGGTGGACGCCACCACGTTCGGCAAGTGGGGGCCCGCGCTCGCGGCCCGGGCCGGGCAGGGCCCGCTGGTGCTGGCGGGCGTCTCCACCGACTGCTGCGTGCTGTCCACGGCGCTGGCCGCGGCGGACGCCGGCGTGCAGGTGCAGGTGGTGGCCGGCGCCTGCGCCGGGGCGGACGACGGCAGCCATGCCGAGGCGCTGCACATCCTGGGGCTGTACAGCCCGCTGGTGGAGGTGGTCACGCTGGCCGATGCCCTGGCCGGGGCGGGCGATGGCTGAGCCGGGCAGGCAGGCCCGGGCCGCGGGCGCCCTGTACGGGCTGGCCATCGGCGACGCACTCGGCATGCCCACCGAGTCGCTGCCGCGGGCGGAGATCGTGGCCCGCTACGGCCCGCTGCTCACCGGCTTCGAGCCGGCCCCGCCCGGCCATCCGCTGGCCGCCGGGATGCCCGCGGGCGCGGTCACCGACGACACCGGGCAGGCGGTGCTGCTGGCGCGGCTCATCATCGAGCGCGGCGGTGAGACCGGCGCCGCCGAGCTGGCCCGGCGGCTGCTGCGGTGGGAAGAGGAGATGCGGGAGCGCGGGTCGGCCAGCCTGCTCGGCCCGTCCACCAAGCGGGCGCTGGCCGCGCTGCTGGCCGGGACCCCGGTCGCCGAGGCAGGCCGCGGCGGCACCACCAACGGCGCCGCGATGCGGATCGCCCCGGTCGGGGTGGCCACCCCCGGCAGCGACCCGGGCCTGCTGGTGGAGCGGGTCGTGGCGGCCAGCATGGTGACCCACAACACCGGCGTCGCGCTGGCCGGGGCGGCCGCGGTGGCCGCGGCGGTCAGCGCGGGCATCGACGGCGCGACGGTGGCGGAGGCGACCCGGGCGGCCGTCAGCGCGGCCGGCCTGGCCGCCGGCCGCGGGCGCTGGGTCGCCGCCGCGGACGTGGCGGCCCGGATCAGCTGGGCCACCGGGCTCACCGCCGGGCAGGACCCGCAGGCGGCGATCGGCGTGGTCGCCAGCCTGGTCGGCACCAGCCTGGCCACCCAGGAGTCGGTGCCAGCCGCGTTCGCCGTGCTGGCGGCCAGCCCGGGCGACCCGTGGCTGGCCTGCCGGGTGGCGGCCTCGGCCGGCGGTGACTGCGACACCATCGCGGCGATGGCAGGCGCGGTCGGCGGCGCCTGCCACGGCGCGGCGGCGTTCCCGGCCGCGGTGCGCGAGACGGTGAGCCGGGTCAACCAGCTGGACCTGGACCGGCTGGCAGCCGACCTGCTGGCGGTCCGCGACCGGGTGCCCTGACCCGGCCGGCAGCGAGCTGGCCGCCAGCTCCGGCTGGCGAAAGCTGGGCCAGCGCCGCCGGCGCGGCGCTGGCCCAGCGGCCCGGCGTGCCGGTCAGCCTTCCGGCTAGGCGGCGGCGGGTCCGGCCCCGGCGGCCTCCCGGGCCGCCAGCTGCTCGAGCGTGGCCGGGCCGGCGGTGCCGGCCTTGAGCCGATGGCGCAGGCCCAGGAAGTACCACAGCGTGGCGAGCACCGCGCCGCCCAGGACCACATAGTCCGCGCCGTGGAACGCGCTGGGCAGTGACAGCGCCAGCATGACCAGCACGGTCCAGGCCAGCACCAGCCCGATGACCGGCTTGGCCCACCGGCCGAGGCTGAACGCGCCCGGCTGGTGCTCCAGCAGCTGCCGCTTGCGGGCGTAGGCCACGGTGATCAGGAAGTAGATGATGTACGGGATGATCGCGGTGGCCGCGACCAGGGTGCCGAACGCGTTGCTCTGCAGGTAGCCGTAGATCATGAACGCGATGTCCAGCACCCCGAACACGATCAGCGCCGCGATCGGGGTCTGGGTGCGGGGGTTGACCTTACGGAAGAAGCCCGACCACGGCAGCATGTTGTCCCGGGCGAGCGAGTAGACCAGCCGGGCCTGCGCGGCGGCGCCCACCACCGTGATGGCGAACATCGAGAAGACCACGAACGCGATGAACACCTTGGTCAGCCCGGAGCCGAGCCAGTAGCCGCCGATGGTGAGCAGCGGCAGCGGGGAGCCCTCCACTGTCTTGAGGTCCGGGATCGCCAGCGTGAACCCGATCAGCGCGATCATGCCGAGCACCCCGGAGCCGACCACCGACCAGATGACCGCCCGCGGCACGGTGTGGCCCGCGTTGACCGCCTCCTCCGACAGGTCGGCGGCGAGCTCGAACCCGACCAGCGTGTAGATCCCCACCAGCCCGGCCAGCGCGATCGAGTACCAGCCCGCGTTGTGGGCGACCGACTGGGTGCTGAACAGGATGCCCGCGCCGGTGCTGGTGGGCTTGGCCTTGATGCCCCACAGGACCAGCAGCAGCACCCCGAACACCACGGTGCCGACGATCTCGGTGAACACGGCCACGTTGTTGACCCGGGCGGCCACCTGCACGCTGATCACGTTGATCACGGCGGGCAGGATCATGACGATGATCGCCACCGCCAGCGTCAGGTGCGGGGTGGGGGTCAGCCCGAACTCGCTCAGCAGCAGCGGCGCCGCGACCAGCAGGATGATCGCGCCGCCGCCGACCGTCATGTACATCAGGCCCGCGAACCCGACGAACCAGCCGTAGCTCGGGTTCACCAGCCGGGCGCTCCACTGGTAGGCGTACCCCGCCAGCGGGATCCGGGTGCCCAGCTCGGCGACCACCAGCGCGACCAGCACCTGCCCCAGCACGGCCACCGGCCACAGCCAGATCATCGCCGGGCCCCACTGGGTCAGCCCGAAGCCGAAGTTCAGGAAGATCCCGGTGGTGATCGAGATGATCGAGAAGGCCACCGCGAACACGGAGAAGAAGCGCAGCTTGCGGCGCAGTTCCTGGGCATAGCCGAAGCGGCTCAGCACGTCCTCGTCGGCGGCTGGCGCCAGCTGCCCGCCCGCAGCGCGGGAGGCGGTATCGTCCACGGTTCCAACCCTTCCCGGCCGGCCCAGCCGCCGGCCTGTTAGCGCGCCGCCCCGGCGGGGCGGGCCACTGCTATCCCCCGCTGTCCAGCTCCGCGCGGACCGCGGCGAAGGCGCGGTCGGTGGCGGCCAGCACGTGCTCGAGGTCGGCGCCGGTCATGGCCGCGGACACGAACCAGTTGTGCCGGGGGTGCAGGAACGCCCCGCGCCGGATCGCCTCGCCGGTGAACACGTTCGCCAGCCGGAAGTCCCGGTCGCCGCCGAAGCTGAGGAACGGCATCGCCGGCGGCCCGGTCTGCCGGACCGGCACCTCCCACCGGGCGGCCTGCGCGGCGAGCCCGTCCCGCAGCGCCTGCCCCCGCTCGCGCATGACGGCCACCGCGTCCTCCTCGCGCAGTGCCCGCAGCGTCGCCAGCGCGGCCGCC
>JBLMWU010000341.1:0-39378 GCA_050257395.1 Gemmatimonadota bacterium
TGACGGGCCGCCCGTTACCGGGGAGCAGGACAGGGTGGCGGGCAACGGGTCCATGCCCTCCCGGCCCGTGCCTGCCCGCCCGCATCCCGGGCCGCAGCCTGCTGCTCCCGGCGCTGACACGTCCCCTGACGAGCCCCCGGCAGGCGCCCCTGAGGAAGCCCCGGCCGGCCCTGCGGCCAGGCCTGCCTCAGCGGGGCCCACCGGCGGGGCCGGGGTACGCCGCCGGCTCGCCCGGCTGGGCGCACCCCGCGGCGGAGGGGTCAACCCGGTGCTGGAACCGCTGATCAAGACAGTCCGCGCAACCCATCCCAAGGCCGACATCCGGCTCATCGAGCGTGCCTACGAGTCGGCTGCGCACTGGCACGCCGGGCAGAAGCGCAAGAGCGGCGACCCCTACATCACCCACCCGCTGGCTGTGGCGACCATCCTGGCCGAGCTGGGCATGAACCACGAGACCATCTGCGCGGCGCTGCTGCACGACACGGTCGAGGACACCGACTACACCCTGGACGCGCTGCGGCAGGACTTCGGCGAGGACGTCGCCGCCCTGGTAGACGGTGTCACCAAGCTGGACAAGGTCAAGTACGGCGAGGCCGCCGAGGCCGAGACCGTGCGCAAGATGGTGGTCGCGATGTCCCGCGACATCCGCGTCCTGGTCATCAAGCTCGCCGACCGGCTGCACAACATGCGCACGCTGCGGTACCTGCCGCGGGAGAAGCAGGAGCGCAAGTCACGCGAGGTGCTGGAGATCTTCGCGCCGCTCGCGCACCGGCTCGGCATGAACACCATCAAGTGGGAGCTCGAGGACCTGGCGTTCGCCACCCTGTACCCGAAGCGCTACGACGAGATCGCCCGGCTGGTGTCCGAGCGGGCCCCGCGCCGGGACCTGTTCCTGCAGGAGGTCATCGAGGAGGTCTCGGCCGACCTGCGCGCCGCCAAGGTCAAGGCCACGGTGACCGGGCGGCCGAAGCACTACTACTCCGTCTACCAGAAGATGATCGCCCGCAACGTGGGCTTCGACGACATCTACGACCTGGTCGGCATCCGCATCCTGGTCGATACGGTCCGCGACTGCTACGCGGCGCTCGGGACGGTCCACGCCCGCTGGAACCCGGTGCCGGGGCGGTTCAAGGACTACATCGCGATGCCCAAGTTCAACATGTACCAGTCGCTGCACACCACTGTGATCGGCCCCGAGGGCAAGCCGGTCGAGCTGCAGATCAGGACCTGGGGCATGCACCGGCGGTCGGAGTACGGGGTCGCCGCGCACTGGAAGTACAAGGAGGAGACGGTCGTCGGCGGCGGCCGCGGCGGCAAGCCGGGCACCACCGACATGGCCTGGCTGCGGCAGCTGGTGGACTGGCAGCGGGAGACCGCGGACCCGGCCGAGTTCCTGGAGTCGCTGCGCTTCGACCTGGGCGCCGCTGAGGTGTACGTGTTCACCCCGCGCGGCGAGGTGATCGCGCTGCCGCAGGGCGCCACCCCGGTGGACTTCGCCTACGCGATCCACACCGAGGTCGGGCACCGGACGATCGGCGCCCGGGTCAACGGGCGCCTGGTCGCGCTGGAGAGCACCCTCGACAACGGCGACACCGTCGAGATCTTCACCTCCAAGGCGCAGGACGCGGCGCCCAGCCGGGACTGGCTGACCTTCGTCAAGAGCGCCCGGGCCCGCAACAAGATCCGGCACTGGTTCTCCAAGGAGCGCCGGGAGGCCGCGGCCGAGGCGGGCAAGACCGCCATCGCCCGCACCGTGCGCAAGCAGGGCCTGCCGCTGCAGCGGCTGGCGACCGCTGACACGCTGCTCGCCCTGGCCACGGAGATGCGCTACCCCGACCTGTCGGCGCTGTACGCGGCCGTGGGGGAGGGTCACGTCAGCGCCCAGTCGGTGGTCGCCAGGCTGGTCCAGTCCGCGGGCGGCATCGCCGGCGCGGAAGAGGACCTGGCCGAAGCGACCATGCCCACCCGCGCGCCGCGCCCGCGGCCCGCCGGGGACCCGGGCGTGGTGGTGGAAGGATCCGCCGACGTGTGGGCGCGGCTGTCCCGCTGCTGCACCCCGGTACCAGGCGACGAGATCACCGGGTTCGTCACCCGCGGGCACGGCGTGTCCGTGCACCGGGCCAACTGCGTCAACCTGCGCCACCTGGTGGACTCCGAACCCGAGCGGCTGGTCCCGGTGCGCTGGTCGCCCACGGAAGACTCGCTGTTCCTGGTCGCCATCCAGGTGGAGGCGCTGGACCGGACCGGCCTGCTGTCCGACGTCACCCGGGCCATCTCCGACCAGCACGTGAACATCCTGTCGGCCACGGTCAGCACCACCCGGGACCGGGTCGCCGTCAGCAAGTTCACCTTCGAGATGGGCGACGCCAAGCACCTCGGCCACGTGCTGCGCGCGGTGCGCGCCATCGACGGCGTCTACGACGTCTACCGCGTCACCAACTGACCGCCCGCCGGGGGCGCGGTAACGGTCAGCCGGAGAACTCGTTCAGGGTCCGCTCGGCCTCGGCGAGCCAGGACCGGCGGGCGTCCAGCGCCTCCTGCGCATCCCGGGCGGCGCGCTCGTCACCGCGGGCCTGTGCCTTGGCGAGCCGATCCTCCAGCCCGGCGATCGCGGTCTGAAGCTGCTCCACCGCGCCGCGGGCACGGGCTGCCGCCTCGGGGTTGGTGCGCCGCCACTGGGCGTCCTCGGCCTTGCGCACCGCGTCCTCGATCTTCCGCAGGCCCTGCTCCAGCCGGTCGTGCGCCTCGCGGGGGACCGGCCCCGCCTGCTCCCACCGTTCGTGGATGCCCCGCAGGGCCGAGCGGGCCGCCCGCACGTCGCTCACCGGCAGCAGCTTGCCCGCCTCGTCCAGGAGCTGGGTCTTGACCTCGGCATGCTGGCGCATCTCGGCGGTCTTGGCCGAGTACACCTCCGAGCGGGCCTGAAAGAAGGTGTCCTGCGCCGCCTTGAACCGCCCCCACAGCTCGTCCTCCTCGGCGCGCCCGGCCCGGCCCGCGGCCTTCCACTGCCGCATCAGGTCGCGGAACGCCGCCGCGGTCGCCGCCCAGTCGGTCGAGGACGCCAGCGACTCGGCGTCCACGACCAGCTTCTCCTTGCGGGCCCTGGCGACCTCCCGCTCCTCGGTCAGCTCCGCGAAGTAGGCCTTGCGGCGCTTGTTGAAGGCGTTGCGGGCGGCGGACAGCCGCTTCCACAGCACCGCCTCGACCGCCCGGTCCGCGCGGGGTGCGGCCTTCCACTCCTCCAGCAGCTGCCGCAGCCGCTCGCCAGCGTTCTTCCAGTGGGTCGCCTCGGCCGCGATGCGCTCAGCCTCGGCCACGATGCGCTCCTTGACCTCCCTGGCCTCGGTCCGGGCGTGATCGCGGGCGGCGCGCACCTCCTCGCGGCGGTGGTCGACCTTCCCGGCGATCGCGTCGAGCCGGGTGCGCAGCGAGTCGAGGTCCCCGATCGCATGCGCGTCGGTCACCGCCTCGCGCAGCCGCTCGATCGCCGTCGCCGCCTGCGCCGGGGACAGGTCGGTGGTGGTGAGGCGCTGCTCCAGCAGGCCCACCTCGGTCGACAGGGACTCGAACTTGCGCCGGTAGAAAGCGAGCGCCTCCTCGGGGGTGCCAGCCTGCCAGGAGCCGATCACCCGCTCGCCCTCGGCAGTGCGCACGTAGACCGTGCCGTCGGCGTCAACCCTGCCCCACGGATCGTTGGCGGTGCTCACCGCTAACCTCCTGCTCAGCCCTGACCCTGATGCTGCGGCGGATCAGGTCTTCTTGATAGTGACGCTCTCGATGACGACCTTGTCCTTCGGGTGGCCGTCACCGTTGCCGTTGGCGTTGTCCGTGCCCGCCTTGGCCACATTCTGGATGATTCCCAGTCCCTTGACGACCTTCCCGAACGGGGTGTAGTTGGCCTGGAGGGTCGAATTGCGGTAGACGATGAAGAACTGGCTCCCGTTGGTCCCCGGGCCGGAGTTCGCCATGGCGAGCGTGCCGGCCGTGTACCGGGCCCCGGTCAGGTTCTCGTCGGCGAACTTGTAGCCCGGGCCGCCGCTGCCGGTGCCGGTCGGGTCCCCGCACTGCAGCACGTAGATGCCGGAGGTGGTCAGCCGGTGGCAGCTGGTCGTGCTGAAGAAGTGGCTGGCGGCCAGGTAGGTGAACGAGTTCACGGTGCAGGGAGCCGCGGCGCCCTGCAGGTCGGCCACGATCGGGCCGCGGTTGGTGGTGATGGTGGCCTGGTAGGACGCGCCGGTCGCGGCCGCGGGCGGCCTGCCCACTGGCCGGGCGGCCTTGCCGCTGGCCGTGTAGGTGCAGTGCTTCGTCCCAGCCGCCGCCGGCGTGCCGCCGCCGGTGCCGAAGAGGAAGTAGCCTCCCGTGCCGAGCCCGACCACGGCGCAGCAGATGACCGCGATGAGCAGTCCCCGCCGCCACCGCCGGGTCCGCTCCACCCGCCTGGCCTGCTGGCGCAGCAGGCGCTCACGGGCGAGCCTGCGCTGGCGTTCCTTCTTCCCCGCCACGCCTGCCACCCTCCTTGCATCCGGCGTTGCTTTCCCTGGTCAGCGAAACTTCGCGAATGGTACCCGGGAAGTGGCCTGATGTGAGGGCCCTGTTATCGGTTCGTCGCGAGGCTGTGCACCTCGGTAGCCTGTACGGGCAGCGCCCGCTGCCGGTGCCCACGTCCCCAGGGGAGGACCAGCCGTGCTGATCGCCGGGTTCCCGGCTGGCTCGTTCGCCACCAACTGTTACGTCGTGGCGCCCGGTCCAGGCTCCGAGTGCGTCATCATCGACCCAGGCCAGGACGCTGAGCCGGGCATCGCGGAGGTACTCGCGGAGCACCGGCTGAAGCCGGCGGCGGTGGTGCTGACCCACGGCCACATCGACCACATCTGGTCGGTGGCGCCGGTCTGCGGTGCCCAGGGCATCCCGGCCTACATCCATCCCGATGACCGGGCCCTGCTCTCGGATCCGGCCCGCGGGCTGTCCCTGGGGCCGGGCCAGCAGCTGTTCGGCGGCCTGACCTTCAGCGAGCCCGACGACGTCGCCGAGCTCGCCGATGGCATGACCCTGCGGCTGGCCGGGGTGGAACTGGTGGTCAGCCACGCGCCGGGGCACACCCCGGGGTCGGTCACGTTCCAGCTGCCCGAGGGCCCCCTGTTCTCCGGTGACCTGCTGTTCGCCGGCTCCATCGGCCGGACCGACCTGCCCGGCGGCGACTACCCCACCATCCTGGCGAGCCTGGCGCGGGTGTGCCTGCCGCTGCCGGACGAGACCCCGGTGCTGCCGGGCCACGGGCCGGACACGACCATCGGCGCCGAGCGCGCGGGCAACCCCTTCCTGGCTGACCTGGTGCCCGGGCGGCCCGGCCCGGCGGCTGGCCGCGGCCGGCCCGGATTGTGACGAAAGAGGCGGAAACTCCAGATGATCCGTACCCACGAGGCGGGGACCCTGCGCCCGGCCCAGGCGGGCGAGACCGTGACGCTGGCCGGCTGGGTGGCCCGGCGGCGTGACCACGGGGGCGTGGTCTTCATCGACCTGCGCGACGCCAGCGGCGTGGTCCAGGTCGTGTTCCGCGGCGACGGGGAGGACCGGCCGGAGCACGCCCTGCGGGCCGAGTTCTGCATCCTGGTGACCGGCGAGGTGCGGATCAGGCCGGAGGGCAACGAGAACCCCGAGCTGCCCACCGGCGCCGTCGAGGTGGCCGCCACCGGCCTGGAAGTGCTGGCTGAGGCGGACGCCCTGCCGTTCCCGATCGAGGGCGGCCCGGAGCTCAACGAGGACATCCGGCTGCGGTACCGGTACCTGGACATCCGGCGGCAGGACACCGCCGCCGCGCTCCGGCTCCGCTCGGACGCCAGCTACCTGGTCGGCGACGTGATGCGCGAGCACCGGTTCGTCAACGTGGAGACGCCCTACCTGACCCGCTCCACCCCGGAGGGGGCGCGCGACTTCGTGGTGCCGGTCCGGCTGCGCCCGGGCTCCTGGTACGCGCTGCCGCAGTCGCCGCAGCTGTTCAAGCAGCTGCTGATGGTGGCCGGGATGGAGCGCTACTACCAGCTGGCCCGCTGCTTCCGGGACGAGGACTTCCGGGCCGACCGGCAGCCGGAGTTCACCCAGATCGACATCGAGATGAGCTTTGTCACCCGCGAGGACATCATCGGGGTGTCCGAGGGCCTGATCGGCCGGCTGTGGGCGGAGCTGGCCGGCTACCGGATCCCGCGGCCGATCCCGCGGATGACCTACGCCGAGGCCATGCGCCGGTTCGGGTCGGACAAGCCGGACCTGCGGTTCGGCTGCGAGCTTGCGGACCTGACCAGCTACTTCGCCCAGACCTCGTTCCGGGTCTTCCAGGCCCCGCACGTCGGTGCGGTGGTCATGCCGGGCGGCGCCGGCCAGACCCGGCGGGAACTGGACGGCTGGCAGGAGTGGGCCCGCGCCCGCGGCGCCCGCGGCCTCGCCTACGTGCTGATCGGCGCGGACGGGACGGTCTCCGACAGCGGGCCGGTCGCGCGGCACCTGTCCGACGCGGAGCGGGCCGGGCTGCCCGCGGCTGCCGCGGCGGGCGCCGGGGACTGCGTGTTCTTCGCCGCCGGCCCGCCCGCCGCCGCCCGCCAGCTGCTCGGCGCGGCCCGGCTGGAGATCGGGCATCGCCTGGGCCTGATCGACCCGGACGCCTGGGAGTTCCTCTGGGTGGTGGACGCGCCGCTGTTCGAGGAGGACGGCGAAGGCGGCTGGACCGCGGTGCACCATCCCTTCACGGCGCCGCTGCCGGAGTGGGCGGACAAGTTCGCCAGCCAGCCCGGCGAGGCCCTCGCCGACGCCTACGACCTGGTGCTCAACGGGACCGAGATCGGCGGCGGGTCGCTGCGCATCCACCGGCCGGACGTGCAGGAGCGGGTCTTCGGGGTGATCGGGCTCTCCCAGGAGCAGGCCCGCTCCCAGTTCGGGTTCCTGCTGGACGCGCTGCGGTTCGGGCCGCCGCCGCACGGCGGCATCGCCTTCGGCTGGGACCGGCTGCTGATGCTGCTGGGCGGGCGGGACTCCATCCGCGACGTCATCGCCTTCCCCAAGGCCGCATCCGGGCTGGACCCGCTGACCGGCGCCCCCACCCCGATCACCCCGGCGCAGCGCAAGGAAGCCGGCATCGACGTGCCCGCCGCCAGCGGGCCGCCCGCCGCCCCCGGCGCCTGACGCCCGCCGCCGGGCGGGGCCGCCGGGCTCAGTCCGCGCCGAACCAGCCGGGGACGTCCAGCCGGAACGTGCTGCCTGCCGTGAGGGTGCGCAGGTCGGCTTCGAGTGCGTGCAGGCGCTCCGGGCCGACCACGCCGGCCCAGCCGGCCCGCAGGTCGTCGAAGATGCGTGCGGACCGGACCAGGGCGTCGGTGCCGCGGCCGGTCAGCCGCACCACCTTGCGCCGGGCGTCGCGGTCATCTGGGCCGCGTTCGAGGTAGCCGAGGTGCTCCAGGGCGGCGATGGTCTTGCCCGCGGCCTGCTTGGAGATTCCCAGCCGGCGGCCGAGCTCGGCCGCGGTGGTGCCATCCGGGCCGATCGCCTGGAACACGAACCCGTGCAGCGGCCGCAGCGCCGGGTGCCCCTGCCGGGCCAGCTCGGCGTGCAGCGCGTCGATCAGCGTGCGGAAGCCCACGAAGAGCCGGATGGGCAGCTCGTAGCCAGGTGGTTCACTTGACACGATCGACAACCAGGTTAACTATATAGACAACCATGTTGACGATTTTAGGAGTACCCGCCGTGACTGTCATCCGCCACCCCGACTGCCGCCGGACCGAAACGCCCAACGCCGTCATGACCACGCTCGCCTCGCCCGGGCAGGGCGGCGCCGGGTGCGCGGTCTGGCGGGTCGACATGCGCCCGGGGCAGGCAGGGCCGCCGCACGCGGTGGACACCGAGCAGGTGTGGACCGCGCTGGACGGCGGCGCGGCGGTCGCCCTGGGCGGGGACACGGTCACGCTCGCACCGGGGGACACCGTGATCATCCCCGCGGGGGAACCGCGCCAGGTGCGGGCGGACCCGGCGGCCGGGTTCGCCGCCATCGTGGTCGCCCCGCCCGGCACCCGGGCATGGGCCCTGGACAGCGCCGCCCCCGGTGCCCAGGCCGCGCCGGGCGCCGGCCCGGTCACCCCGGCCTGGACCGTCTGACCTCCCGCCGGGCCGGCTGCGGCGGCCGCGGGTGCGCCAGACGGTCGGAGCGGGCGGATACTGTCTGGTTGTGGGCGGGGCAGGCGACGGCCAGGCGGCGAGTCTTTTCGACGCGGCGGGTGAGGAGGCCGCGCGGGCTGCCGCGCCGCTGGCCGTCAGGATGCGGCCGCGGACCCTCGACGAGGTGATCGGCCAGCGCCACCTGATCAGCGAGGGCACCCCGTTCCGCAAGCTCGCCGACCACGACGCCGCGATGTCGGTGGTGCTGTGGGGCCCGCCCGGCACCGGCAAGACCACCCTCGCGCATGTGGTCAGCCAGGTGACCAGGCGCCGCTTCACCGAGCTGTCCGCGGTCACCGCGGGGGTGAAGGACGTCCGCGCGGCCATCGACGCGGCCCGCCGCGAGCTCGGCCTGAGCGGCAGGCAGACCGTGCTGTTCGTGGACGAGGTGCACCGGTTCAACAAGGCCCAGCAGGATGCGCTGCTGCCGGCGGTGGAGAACCGGTGGGTGTCGTTCATCGGCGCCACCACCGAGAACCCCTTCTTCTCCGTGGTCGGGCCGCTGCTGTCCCGGTCGCTGCTGCTCACCCTGGAACCGCTCACCGACGACGACATCCGGCTGGTGGTCCAGCGGGCGCTGGCCGACGGGCGGGGTCTCGGCGGCGCGGTGGCCCTGGCGCCCGACGCCGCTGACCATCTGGTGCTGCTGGCCGGCGGCGACGCCCGCCGGGCCCTCACCTACCTGGAGTCCGCCGCGCTCGGCCTGCCGGCCGGCGGCACCATCGACCTGCCCCTGCTGGAGCGTGCGGTGGACCGGGCGGCGGTCCGCTACGACCGGGGCGGCGATCAGCACTACGACGTGATCAGCGCCTTCATCAAGAGCATCCGCGGCAGCGACGCCGACGCCGCCCTGCACTACCTCGCCCGGATGATCGAGGCCGGAGAGGATCCCCGGTTCATCGCCCGGCGGCTGATCGTGCACGCCAGCGAGGACGTCGGGCTGGCGGACCCGACCGCGCTGCAGGCGGCGGTGGCGGCCGCGCACGCGGTGGAGTTCGTGGGACTGCCCGAGGCGAGGCTCAACCTGGCCCAGGCCACCATCCACCTGGCGCTCGCGCCGAAGTCCAACGCGGTCATCAAGGCGATCACCGCGGCCGCCCAGGACGTCCGGGCCGGGCTCACCGGCCCGGTGCCCGCCTACCTGCGGGACGCGCACTACCCGGGGGCGGGCAAGCTCGGGCACGGCAAGGGCTACCAGTATCCGCACGACTATCCCGAAGGCGTGATCGCCCAGCAGTACGCGCCCGACTCGGTCAGCGGCCGCCGGTATTACGAGCCGTCCCGGCACGGCGCCGAAGCCCGCTACGCCGAACGCTCCGAGCGCATCCGCGCCATCCTGGACCCGGCCGGCGGAGAAGACGGCGAGAACAGCTGCTGACCCAGCCCACTCAGCTGAGGGGTTCGCCGCTGCGCCGACGGGTAGGACGAGCCTCCGCGCGAGCCGAAGGACCGCAGCCCCGTCCGGGTGACGAACGGCAACCGGGAGGGGCGCGGAAGCGCCCAGGCCCGGGCGAGCCGAAGGGCCGCGCCGGCGTCTGGACTGACGAGCGAGGCGGCGAAGGAGCCGGAGCGAGGAGGGAAGACGGCGGGCTCGAGCGGCCCGGAGGCGAGCACGGGCCCAGAGGACTGCGCACGCGATAGGGTCGGGCGGGTGAAAGCCTGCCTGAGAGCCCACAGAGTCCGGGAGGAGCAGGCATGCTGAACGCCGTATGGGTGGCGGTGATCATCGGGGTGGCCGCCTGGGTCACGCTGGTGGCCGCGGCCGTTGTCGCGCTGGCGAGGTTCTCGCGGCTGGTGACCGAGACCAGCGCGGCCGTGACCGCGCTGCGGGAGCGCGGGGACCTGCTGATCGACCGGGGCAACGCCGCCCTGGACCGGGCGAACGAGCAGCTCGCCCGCACCGACGCGATCACCTCCAGCATGGACGAGGTCACCGCCAACATGGCCGCGCTCACCGGGCGGGTCGCCGCGCTCGCGCCGCTGGCCAGGATGATCGCGGGCAGCGCCCGCGGGCCGGTGGGCCGGCTGGTGGCGTTCGGCTACGGCGTGAACCGGGCCGTCGGCATGCGCCGGGGCGCACCCCGCGCCGCCGCGCGCCGCCCCGCCGTGGCCGCGCGGCGGGAACCGCTGGCCGCTCGCTCCCGGGCGGCCCTGCCGGCCCGGGAGGAGAGCCCGCTGTGATCCGCCGGCTGTTCTGGCTGCTCCTGGGGGCGGCTCTGGGCATCACCGCCTACCGGCGGCTCAGCGCCGCCGTCCGGGCGCTGCTGCCGTCCGCCCGCGCCCGCCAGCTGACCCGGTTCGCGGCGGACGTCCGGGACGGCATGGAGCTTTATATGGAACGACAGTCCTCCCGTGCACCCCTTACCCTCGAAAGTCAGCAGGCACGTGCCGGGCTGCCGGGGGCTGGCACGGGGCAGGGGCACCGCATCAACCACGAGAAGGATGGCCGCTGATGGAGTCGGCAGAGATCGTCCGCCGTTTCCTGAGCTATTTCGGGCAGCTCGGGCACACCGTCGTGCCGTCGGCCAGCCTGGTCGCCGAGGACCCCACGCTGCTCCTGATCAACGCCGGCATGGCGCCGTTCAAGCCGTACTTCCTCGGCCAGCAGGCGCCGCCGTTCACGCTGGCCGCCTCCGCGCAGAAGTGCATCCGCACGCCGGACATCGACGAGGTCGGCAGGACCACCCGGCACGCGACGTTCTTCCAGATGCTGGGCAACTTCTCCTTCGGCGGCTATTTCAAGGAAAAGGCGATCCCGTACGCGTGGGAGCTGCTCACCAAGGCGGAGCGCGACGGCGGGTTCGGCTTCCCCGAGGACCGCCTGTGGGCCACCGTCTACCACGACGACAACGAGGCCTTCTCGATCTGGCGGGACGTGGTCGGCCTGCCCGAGAGCCGGATCCAGCGGCGCGGCCTCGCGGACAACTACTGGCACATGGGCGTGCCCGGACCGGGCGGTCCCTGCTCGGAGATCTACTACGACCGCGGTTCCGAGTACGGCCGCGAAGGCGGCCCGGAAGCGGACGAGGACCGGTACCTGGAGGTCTGGAACCTCGTCTTCATGCAGTTCATGCTCAGCTCGGTCCGGAGCAAGGTGGACTTCGACGTGGCGGGCGAACTGCCGTCGCGCAACATCGACACCGGCATGGGCATGGAGCGGATGGCAGCCCTGCTGCAGGGCGTGGACAACATCTACGAGATCGACACCACCTGGAAGATCCTCGACCGGGCGGCCGACCTCACCGAGCAGAAGTACGGGCGGGACCACCGGACCGACGTGGCGCTACGGGTGGTCGCCGACCACGTGCGCAGCGCCGTCATGCTGGTCTCCGACGGCGTGCTGCCCGCGAACGAGTCCCGCGGCTACGTGCTGCGCCGGATCCTCCGCCGGTCCATCCGCAACCTGCGCCTGCTGGCGGGCGGCCAGCGGGGCGGGGCTGGCGGCGGCGCGCCCGGGCTCACCGCCCGCGGCGGCGGGGACGAGCGGTTCATGCACGAGCTCACCGCGGTCGCCATCGGCGCGCTGGGGGACCAGTTCCCGGAGCTGCACACGGACGCGCCGCGCATCCACGGGGTGATCGACGCGGAGGAGGCGGCGTTCAGCGCCACCCTGCGCACCGGCTCGGCGATCTTCGACGCGGCGGTGGGCGAGGTCAAGCGGCGCGGCGCGGCCACGCTCCCCGGTGAGCAGGCGTTCCAGCTGCACGACACCTACGGCTTCCCGATCGACCTGACCCTCGAGATGGCCGCCGAGCAGGGCCTGTCCGTGGACGAGGACGGCTTCCGGCGGCTGATGGGGGAGCAGCGGCAGCGGGCCAAGGAAGACTCGCTGGCCAAGAAGACCGGGAACGCGGACATCTCGGTGTTCGCGGATCTGCTGGCGCAGTCGGGCCGGGTCGCCTTCACCGGCTACGAGCAGGTCACCGGCGAGGCCGCGATCACCGGGCTGCTGGTGAACGGTGCCTCTGTGCCAGCGGCCGGCGCGGGCACCGAGGTGGAGGTCGTGCTGGACCGCACCCCCTTCTACGCCGAAGGCGGCGGCCAGCTCGCGGACGCGGGCACCATCACGGTGGCGGGCCCCGGGGGGGCGGCCGGCGGGACCGTCGAGGTGCGGGACGTGCAGGCGCCGGTGCCCGGCCTGATCGTGCACCGGGGGGTGGTCACCGCGGGCGAGGTGACGGTCGGGGCGCCCGCCCACGCGGAGATCGACGTGGAACGGCGCCGGGCGATCTCCCGGTCGCACACCGCGACCCACCTGATCCACCGGGCGTTCCGCGGCGCCCTGGGCGAGGCGGCGGCCCAGGCGGGCTCGGAGAACGCGCCGGGCCGGCTCCGGTTCGACTTCACCGCGGGCGGGGCGGTCCCGCCGTCGGTGCTGCGGGACGTGGAGGACGAGGTCAACCACGTGCTCGTGGACGACCTGGACGTGCGGGCCTTTGTCGCGCCCATCGACGAGGCGCGGGCCATGGGCGCCCTGGCGCTGTTCGGCGAGAAGTACGGCGACCAGGTCCGGGTGGTCGAGGTCGGCGACTACTCCCGGGAGCTGTGCGGCGGCACCCACGTCACCCGGTCCGGCCAGCTCGGCCTGGTCAAGATCCTCGGCGAGGCGTCCATCGGCACCGGCGTGCGCCGGGTCGAGGCGCTGGTGGGCACGGACGCGTTCCGGTTCCTGGCGACCGAGAGCCTGCTGGTGAGCCAGCTCACCGAGCAGCTCAAGGCGCGGCGCGAGGAGCTGCCCGAGCGGGTCGCTGGCCTGGTCACCCGGGTCAGGGACGCGGAGCGCGAGCTCGAGAAGCTGCGCTCGGCGCAGCTGCTGTCGGCAGCGGGCGACCTGGCGGCGGCCGCGGAGAACGTGGGCGGGGTGGCGTTCGCCGCGCACCGGGCGCCCGACGGCACCACCGCGGACGGCATCCGCAAGCTCGCCCTGGACGTCCGCGGCCGCCTGCCAGGCCGCCCGGCGGTCGTGATGATCGCGGGCATCCCGGCCGACCGGCCGGTGGTCGTGGTGGCGGTCAGCGAGCAGGCACGGGAGCTCGGGGTCAAGGCCGGGCCGCTGGTGCGGGCCGCGGCCCGGCAGCTCGGCGGGGGCGGCGGCGGGCGCGATGACGTCGCGCAGGGCGGCGGCGGCGTCCTGGGCGACCAGGCGCCACGTGCGATTGACGAGGCGTTTGGTGCGGTTCGGTCCGTTGTGAGAGACATGGCGGGACCTGGTGGCGTAGCGTGAACCCGTGCTGCAGCCCTATCGTTACCGAACCGAGCCCCAAGGCCGGCGGAGCCTGAACTTGAGGACCGGGACCCGGCTCGCCGTCGACGTGGGCTCGGCGCGGATCGGCGTTGCCAAATGCGACCCCAGTGGCCTGCTGGCCAGCCCGCTCGCCACGCTCCGCCGCGGCCGCGGCGACCTCGATGAGCTGGCCGGCCTGGCCGCTGAGCACGGAGCCATCGAGATCATCGTGGGGCTGCCCACCGGGCTGTCCGGCCGGGAAGGGCCGTCCGCCGCGGACGCCAGGGCGTTCGCGGCCGCGGTGGCCGCCCGGCTGGCGCCGGTGCCGGTGCGCCTGGTGGACGAGCGGTTCACCACCACGCTGGCGCACGGGGCGCTGCGGGCGGGCGGCCGGGACTCCCGGCAGCGCCGCGCGGTGGTGGACAAGGCGGCGGCTGCCCTGATCCTGCAGGGGGCGCTGGACAGCGAGCGGGCTAGCGGACAGCCAGCCGGTGACCTGGTCGGCAGCAGCCCCGGAGCGGGCGGATGACCCGCCGCGGCAGGCGGGGGACAGACGGGGCGCAAGACGAGGAAGGCTTCTGGCTGCCGGAGGACGGCGGCCCGGAAGACAGCGGCGCCGAGGGCGGCTACCAGGAGACCGGGCGCCGCCGGCGGCCACCGGAGCCGTCCGGCCCGCCGTGGGAGACCGGCGGCTGGCAGGCTGACCAGGGCTGGACCGGCACCGGGCCGGCGGACACCGGGTGGCAGGGCCACCCGTCCGGCCCGCTGCCGCCGCTGCCGGAGACCGGCGGCTGGCCAGCGCAGGAGACGCCCGGCGGCTGGGAGGACGAGCGGTACCCCGCCGAGGGCAGCGGCAGCTACCCGGCCGGAGCCTACGGCAGCGGCAGCTACCCGGCTGGCGAGTACCCGTCTGGCGGCTATCCCGCGGACAGCGGCGCCTTCCCCAGCGGCGAGTACCGGACCGGGGGATTCCCCGCGGCCGGTGACTATCCGTCCGGCGGGTTCGCTGCGCCGGGCACCGGCGGCTACCCGGCCGGTGACTACCCGACCGGCGGCTACCAGGCCGCGGACTACGCCGGCAGCGGCTTCGGCGAGCCCCGGCACCAGGGTGACTACGCCGGCCAGGAGTACGAGGACGGCCCCGGTTATCCCGGGGCAGGCGGCCAGTATCAGGATGAGCCGCCCGGCGCCGGGTACCCGGGCCCGGATACGGGGAATCACCCCCGGTATCCCGACCGCGGGGACTGGTACGGCGACGTGGACGAACAGCAGCCATGGGCCGGTGAGGACGAGGCCGGCAGCGGCTTCCTGGCGGGCCTGGACGGCGAGGGGGACAGGGGCGGCAGGCGCCGGGAGCCGGCCCGCCCTGGCCGTGGCCGCCCCACCGGGCGGGCCGCGAAGCGCAAGCGCGGCGGCATGCGCAAGGTCATGCCGCGGGTGTTCCTGAGCCTGCTGCTGCTGATCGTGCTCGCCGCGGGCGGTGGCCTGTACTACGTCTACCGCACCTACATCCACCCGGCGGACTATTCCGGGCCGGGCACCGGCTCAGTGGTGGTGCACATCCCGCCCGGCGACACCGCGACCGCCATCGGCCTGCTGCTGCAGCAGAAGGGCGTGGTCGCCAGCGCGCGGGCGTTCGGCAACGCCGCCAAGTCCAGCCCGCAGGGCAGCGCCCTGGAGCCGGGTTACTACCGGCTGCACAAGCACATGCAGGCCTCGCTGGCCCTGGCGATGCTGCTCAAGCCGTCCTCGCGGATGACGTTCCGGGCGGTGATCCCGGAGGGCTACCGGCTCAGCCAGATCATCGCCACCCTGGGCAAGGCCACCGGCAACCTGGCCGGCTATCAGGCGGCCATCAAGAACACGGCCGCGCTGGGGCTGCCCCCGTACGCCAAGGGCAACCCGGAAGGCTTCCTGTTCCCGGCCACCTACACGATCCAGCCCGGCACCGCGCCGCTGGCCGTGCTCAAGCAGATGGTCCAGCGGTTCGGCCAGGAAGCCGCCACCATCAACCTGCCGGCGGCCGCCCGCCACGCGCAGCTCGACAACAGCCTCACGGCCGGTGAGCACGACGCGATCGTGGTGGCCAGCCTCGTGCAGGCCGAAGGCGGCCGGGTGCAGGACTTCCCGAAGATCGCCCGGGTGATCTACAACCGGCTCAACGCGGGCATGGAGCTGGAGCTCGACAGCACCGTCATGTACGCGCTGCACACCTACGGCATCCTGGCGACGAACACGCAGCTGAACGCGAAGTCGCCGTACAACACCTACCGGCACCTGGGCCTGCCGCCCGGCCCCATCGACAGCCCCGGGGACGCGGCCATCCAGGCGGCGCTGCACCCGGCCCAGGGGACCTGGCTGTACTTCGTGACCGTGAACCCGAAGACCGGGCTGACCAAGTTCACCAGCGACCCTGCCGTGTTTGCCCAGCTCAAGGCCCAGCTGCAGAAGAATCTTGGCCAGGGCTGAGAGGCCCGGCGGGACCCGTACGCTGGTGCCATGAAGGCGGCGGTGCTCGGGTCGCCGATCGCCCATTCGCTGTCACCGGTGCTGCACCGGGCCGCGTACCAGGCGCTCGGCCTGGATGGCTGGTCGTATGAGGCCATCGAATGCGACGAGGCGCGGCTGCCCGGGCTGCTGGCGGGCTGCGGGCCCGAGTGGGCCGGGCTGTCCCTCACCATGCCGCTCAAGCGTGCGGTGCTGCCGCTGCTGGACCGGGCCGACCCGCTGGCGGTGGCGGTGGGCGGCGCGAACACGGTGGTGCTGCACGGCGGCCGCCGGCACGGCTACAACACCGATGTGCCCGGCCTGATCGCCGCCCTGGCCGAGGCCGGCGTCACGGCGCCGGGACCCGTGCTGATCCTCGGCGCCGGGGCCACCGCCTGCTCCGCCCTGGCGGCCATGCGCGAGCTGGGCGCGGACAAGGTGACGGTGGCGGCGCGCGACCCCGCCCGGGCGGGGGAGCTGCTGGCCGCGGCGGACCGGCTGGCGGTCGCGGTCGCGCTCACGCCGCTGGCGGAGGCCGCCAGCGAGCGCCCGGGCCTGCTGATCTCCACGGTCCCGGCCGGCGCCGCCGACTTCCTGGCGGCGCGCTGGGCCGCGCAGGGGGAGGCGCCGCCCCAGGTGGTCGACGTGATCTACGCGCCCTGGCCGACGGCGCTGGCCGCGGCCGCCGCGGCGGCCGGCTCGGTGGTGGTCGGCGGGTACGCCATGCTGCTGCACCAGGCCGCCCGGCAGGTCGAGCTGATGACCGGCCAGGCGGCCCCGGTGGCCGCGATGCGGGCGGCGGGTCTGGCCGCCCTGGGGCGCTGACGAGCCGGGAATACCGGCGACCCCCCGGATGCTGTTAGTCTTTACGAAACGGCCAGCCCGGCTAGACCCGTGCTGGACGTGCAAGCGGAGGACCACCTCCCACCTGGCCGGCCACGGGCCGGCGGGTAAGCCTGCGGAGTGCAGAGCAGGCTGAGGGTGACGGCGGCCCAGCCCATCCGGGCGAGGCAGCGGTCACCCGGTGACGTGCTCCCACACGGCGCAGTGTGCCCGGGAGTGGTGATCGGTGGGCCCCGCGTGCATGCCGTGCGGGGCTTTTCGCATGTGGCGGCGCCGCCGCCGCGGTGAGCCCGGCCGGGATGGCCGAGGCAGGCCCGGTCCGCTGGCGGTCCGGGCAGGAAGGATCCAGGAGGTCACATCAGCGTCGAACCCCGTATCAACGAGCGCATCCGCGTCCCCGAAGTGCGGCTTGTCGGGCCGAACGGCGAGCAGGTCGGGATAGTCGCGGTCACCGATGCGCTCCGCCTGGCCCAGGAGGCCGACCTCGACCTGGTCGAGGTGGCGCCGACGGCGCGGCCGCCGGTCTGCAGGCTCATGGACTACGGCAAGTTCAAGTACGAGTCCGCGCTCAAGGCCAGGGAATCGCGGAAGAACCAGGCGCAGACGGTCATCAAGGAGATCAAGCTCCGGCCGAAGATCGACCCGCATGACTACGGCACCAAGAAGGGCCACGTCGAGCGGTTCCTGCGGGCGGGCGACAAGGTCAAGGTGACCATCATGTTCCGCGGACGCGAGCAGTCGCGGCCCGAGCTCGGGTTCCGGCTGCTGCAGCGCCTGGCCAGTGACGTGGAGGAGCTGGGCTTCGTGGAAGCCCAGCCCAAGCAGGACGGCCGCAACATGATCATGGTGATCGGGCCGCACCGGCGCAAGCGCGAGGCCAAGGCCGAGCAGGCGGCCACCCGGCAGGCGGCGCCGGACGGTGAGCGCCCGGCGCCACGGCCGCGCCGCGCACCGGCCGACCCCGGCACGGCGTCCGCCAACGGTGCCGCGGAGCAGAGCCAGCCGGAGGCGGACGAGTAGCCGCCGGGGCTGCCGGCTGCCGGACGGAGGGCCGGCGGCAGCCGGCCTGAGCCGCCCATGACCGGCCGCGGTGCGCTGCGGCCGGAACGACAAGCGTGGCGTCCTCACGCCTGAAGGTGAGGACGTGCCAGGAGAGCCGCGCCCGCAGCGCGGGGAACGGAACGGAGACGACGGCGACGATGCCCAAGATGAAGACGCACAGCGGAGCCAGCAAACGCTTCCGGGTGACTGGTTCGGGAAAGGTGATGCGCCGCCGCGCCAACCGCAACCACCTGCTCGAGCACAAGCCGACCAAGCGAACCCGGCGGCTCGCGGCTGACCAGCCGCTGGCCAGCGCGGACGTGAAGAAGATCAAGAAACTGCTGGGCCGGTAACCCCGCCCGCCGCAAGGGAGTCGAAGCAATGGCACGCGTGAAGCGGGCGGTCAACGCCCACAAGAAGCGCAGGGTCGTCCTCGAGCGGGCGAGTGGCTACCGCGGCCAGCGGTCACGCCTGTACCGCAAGGCCAAGGAGCAGATGCTCCACTCGATGACGTACGCCTACGCGGGCCGCAAGGACCGCAAGGGCGCTTTCCGGCGGCTGTGGATTCAGCGCATCAACGCTGCGGCGCGCGCTGAGGGCATCACCTACAACCGCTTCGTCCAGGGCCTCAAGGCCGCCGGGGTGGAAGTGGACCGGCGGATGCTGGCCGAGCTCGCGGTCTCTGACCCGGCGGCCTTCTCCGCCCTGGTGCAGGCCGCCAAGACGGCTCTGCCCGAGCCGGGCGGCCAGGCCCCGGCCAGCAGCGCCGCGGCCTGAGGAGCTGCGGCTGGACACGCGCCGGCCGGAGCGCCGGCCGGCGCGTACGGGGGGCTGGATGGGCACTGACGGCGGCGGCCGGGCACCGGATTTCCGGTCCGTCCCGGAGCTGACCAGCACCCGGTCGCCCCGGGTGAAGGCTGCCCGCCAGCTGGCCAAGCGGGCATTGCGCCAGCGGGCCCGGTCGTTCCTGGCCGAGGGACCGCAGGCAGTCTCGGAAGCGCTGACACGGGCCGGCGTGGTGCGCCAGGTGTTCGTCACCGTGCCGGCCCGCCTGCGCTACGCCGAACTGCTGGACGAGGCGGCCCGGCAGGGCGCGGACGTGCAGGCGGTCAGCGGCGAGGTGATGGCGGACCTCGCCCAGACCATCACCCCGCAGGGGCTGCTCGCCGTCTGCCAGTTCGTGGACGTGCCGCTGGCGCAGCTGGCCTCCAGCCCGGCCCGGCTGGTGGTGGTCCTGGCCAGCGTCCGCGACCCGGGGAACGCCGGCACCGTGCTGCGCACCGCGGACGCGGCGGGCGCGGACGGGGTGGTGTTCTCCGACGCGTCAGTGGACCCGTACAACAGCAAGTGCGTGCGCGCGTCCGCGGGCAGCCTGTTCCACCTGCCGGTGGTGGCCAGCGCCGGGGTCGCGGCCGCGGTGACCGCGCTGCGCGAGGCCGGCCTGCGGGTGCTGGCGGCGGACGGGCGGGCGGGCCGGCCGCTCCCCGACCTGGGTGCCGAGGGACTGCTCGCCAGGCCCACCGCCTGGCTGTTCGGGAACGAGGCGTGGGGGCTGCCCGCCGGTGTGCTGGCGCTGGCCGACGAGGCGGTGGCGGTGCCGATCTACGGCCGGGCGGAGAGCCTCAACCTGGCCGCGGCGGCGGCCGTCTGCCTCTACGCGTCGGCCCAGGCGCAGCGGCAGCCGCTGGCGGGGGACTGACGCCGATGCTCGCCCACACGCTAAAGTCTGATCACATTGCGTCATGTCAGCCGGCCGGGCCGGCATGACGCGCACGGGACCGACAGGGCCGGACGGAGGCAGCGCACGGGTGGATGGGGTCGGCGCGGGCGAGGCAGTGGCTGAGCTCATCAGCGTCCAGGCGGACGCGGTGGTGCCCGCCATGGGGCTGGTCTGCGCCGACGAGCTGCCCGACGGCCTGGTCGTGGCGGACCAGGCAGGCCGGGTGATGCTGTTCAACCGGGCCGCAGCCCGGCTCACCGGCATCGCTGCCGCCGCCGCGCTGGGCCGCGACGTGCGGGACGTGCTGGCGTTCCGGGACGCCGAGGGCGCCAGCTGGTGGCGGTGCGTCAACCCGTACGCGGGCCTGCCGACGCGGACCAGGCATCCCGAGACCTCGCTGTTCCTGCCGGACGGCACCGAGCTGCTGGTGACGGCCGGCTACGTGCGCGGCCCGGCGGGCCGGGGGCCCGGCACCCGCGCCCCCGCCTGCGGTGACGTCCAGCGCCTCATGATCTGCCTGCGCGGGTCCCAGCAGCGGGCCCGGCTGGAGCGCAGCCGGGCCGACCTGGTCTCCACCGTCGCCCACGAGCTGCGCTCGCCGCTGACGAGCGTCAAGGGCTTCACCGCGACGCTGCTCGCCAAGTGGACCCGGTTCACCGACGACCAGAAGCGGGTCATGCTGGAGACGGTCAACGCCGACGCCGACCGCGTGACCAGGCTCATCACCGAGCTGCTGGACGTGTCCCGGATCGAGTCGGGCCGGATGGAGATCCACCGCCAGCTGGTCAGCATCCCCGAGCGGGCGGAGAAGATCATCGCGGGCCGGATCGCGGCCGGGGACGCGCCCGGCCGGTTCCGGCTCGAGGCCGCGGACGGCCTGCCCGAGACCTGGCTCGACGCCGACAAGGTGGACCAGATCCTCGGGAATCTGGTAGAGAACGCGGTGCGCCACGGTGCTGGTACGGTGACGGTTGTGGTGGAGCCGGTGGAAACAGCCGTTACCCGTGCCGCGGGCCGGGTCAGCGCGGCGCCGGGTGGCCAGGGTCCGGGCGGCCCAGGCCCGGCCGTCGCGGTCTCCGTCCGCGACGAGGGCGAGGGCATTGCCCCCGAGCTCGTGCCCAGGATCTTCCGCCTGTTCTGGCGGGCCAAGCGGCGCGGTGGCGCGGGCCTCGGCCTGTACATCGTGATGGGAGTGGTCGAAGCGCAGGGCGGCACGTTCGCGGTGCGGGGTGCGCCCGGCGGCGGGGCGGAGTTCCGATTTACCATGCCCGCCGGCAGGCCCGACTTCGGGTAGGCGGCGGGCCCATGGCCCAGCCCGCGGCGCCGCCGCGCGCGGCCGGGCTGCCCGGGCCGGCCGCGGCCCAGCGGGACGCCCGGCGGGCGCGGCAGGAGGCCTGGCCGGGCGGGCAGCCGCGCGGCGGTTCGTTCCCGCTGATGGACGCGCCGGCCCGGCCGCAGACCGGTACCTGACCCTTTCACCCGCAGGAAAGCAGGGCGTGATGTCCGCACCGAACAAGCAGTACGACCCGGTGGAGGTGACCGCGCTGTCGCCGGAAGAGGTAGACGCCGCCGTCGCGAAGGCGCTCGCGGACATCGCCGCCGCCCGCGACCTCGGCGAGCTGAAGACCGCCCGGCTGGCGCACGCCGGTGACCGCTCGCCGCTGGCCCTGGCCAACGCCGAGATCGGCGCGCTGCCGCCGCAGGCCAGGGCCGAGGCCGGCAAGCGGGTCGGCGCCGCCCGGCGGGAGGTCGGCCAGGCGCTGGCCGCCCGGCAGGCCGACCTGGAGGCCCTGCGCGACCAGCAGGTGCTCGTCCAGGAAACGGTCGACGTGACCCTGCCCTGGGACCGGGCCACGCCCGGCGCCCGGCACCCGGTCACCACGATCGCCGAGCGGCTGGCCGACGTGTTCACCGGCATGGGCTACGAGATCGCCGAGGGGCCCGAGGTCGAGGCCGAGTGGTACAACTTCGACGCCCTCAACTTCCCGCCCGACCACCCGGCCCGGGAGATGCAGGACACCATCTTCGTGGCCCAGCCGGACGGCAGCGCCGGCTCGGGGGTGGTGATGCGCACCCACACCTCGCCGGTGCAGATCCGGGCGATGCTGACCAGGCCGCTGCCGCTGTACGTGGTCAGCCCCGGCAAGTGCTTCCGCAGCGACGCCCTGGACGCGACCCACAGCCCGGTCTTCCACCAGATCGAGTGCCTGGCGGTGGACGAGGGGCTCACCATGGCCGACCTGCGCGGCGCCATCAGCGCGTTCGTCGAGGCGATGTTCGGCGAAGGGCTGCGGACCCGGCTGCGGCCGGACTTCTTCCCCTTCACCGAGCCGTCCGCCGACGTGTCCATGGAATGCCACGTCTGCCGCGGCGCCTCCACCAGCCCGGGTGGCGAGCCCTGCCGGGTGTGCCGTTCCCAGGGCTGGATCGAGATCGCCGGCTGCGGCATGGTCAACCCGAAGGTGCTGGTCGCCTGCGGGATCGACCCGGACCGCTACAGCGGGTTCGCGTTCGGGCTGGGCATCGAGCGGAGCCTGATGATCAGGCACGGGGTGACCGACATCCGGGACACCCTCGAGGGCGACGTGCGGTTCAGCCGGGCGTTCGGGATGGAGGTCTGATGCGCGTGCCACTGTCCTGGCTCCGGGAGTACGCCCCGGTGCCAGCGGACACCGACGCCGCCGACGTCGCGCGCCGGCTCACCGCGGCGGGCCTGGAGGTCGAGACGGTCGAGCCGGCCGGGCAGGACATCACCGGCGTGGTGGTGGCACGGGTGACCGCCGTCGAGGAACTCACCGGGTTCAGGAAGCCGGTCCGGTACTGCCAGGTGGACGACGGGTCCGGGCAGGAACGCGGCGTCATCTGCGGCGCGGTCAATTTCGCGGCCGGCGACATGGTGCCGCTGGCGCTGCCCGGCGCGGTGCTGCCGGGGGGCTTCGAGATCACCGCGCGCAAGACCTATGGGCACGTGTCTGACGGGATGATCTGCTCGGCGCGGGAGCTGGCCATCGGGGACGAGCACGCCGGGATCATGGTGCTGCCCGCAGGCGCCCCGCTCGGCGCGGACTTCGTGGCCTACGCCGGGCTGGCCGACCACGTATTCGACATCGCGGTGACCCCGGACCGCGGGTACGCGCTGTCCATCCGCGGCATCGCCCGGGAGCTCGCCAGCGCCTACGGCGTCGGCTACACCGACCCGGCTGACGCCGGCCTGCCCGCGGACGTGGCCGCGGAGTCAGACGCGGTGTACCCAGCGGCGATCGGGGACGAGACCGCCTGCGACCGGATCGTGCTGCGGGAGGTGCGCGGGATCGACCCTGGGGCCCCCACCCCGCTGTGGATGCAGGTGCGGCTCGCCCGGGCGGGCATGCGCAGCGTGTCGCTGGCCGTGGACATCACCAACTACCTGATGCTGGAGCTCGGCCAGCCGCTGCACGCCTTCGACCGGGACAAGCTGACCGGGCCGGTGGTGGTGCGCCGCGCCCGGCCGGGGGAGCGGCTGGAGACCCTGGACCACGTGGTGCGGGACCTGGATCCCGAGGACATCCTGATCACCGACTCCTCCGGCCCGCTGTCGCTGGCCGGCACCATGGGCGGGGTGGACAGCGAGATCTCGGACGCGTCGGTGAACCTGGTCATCGAGGCCGCGCACTTCTCCCCGCGCGGGGTGGCCCGGATGAGCCGCCGGCACCGGCTGTTCAGCGAGGCCTCCTACCGGTTCGAGCGCAACGTGGACCGGGAGCTGCCGCTGCGCGCCTCGGCACGGGCCGCTGCGCTGCTCACCTCGCTGGGCGGCGGCACGGCCGTGCCCGGCTGCACGCACGCGCAGGCCGGGGTCGCGCCGGTGACCATCGCGGTGGCCGCGGATCACCCTGACCGGGTCGCCGGGCAGGGCTACGGCCGCGACGTGGTCGTCCGGCGGCTGCGGGAGGTCGGCTGCGAGGTCACCGAGGCGCCCGCCGGGACGCCGGCGGACAGCGCCGCCGGGCGCGGGCACGGCCAGGTCCGCAGCGCGGGCAGCACGCTGCTGGTCACCCCGCCGTCCTGGCGGCCGGACCTCACCGACCCCAGCGACCTGGCCGAAGAGGTCATCCGGCTGGAAGGCTACGAGAACATCCCGGTGCGGATGCCGCGGGCGGCCGCGGGCCGCGGGCTCACCCCGGAGCAGCGCGGACGGCGGCTGACCGGCCGGGTGCTGGCCGGCGCGGGCTACGTCGAGGTGCTCAGCCAGCCGTTCGGGGGCGCCGCCGACTTCGACCGGCTGCAGCTGCCCGCCGGCGACCGGCGCCGGGCTGCCCTGCGGCTGGCGAACCCGCTGAACGACGACGAGCCGCTGCTGCGCACCACCCTGCTGCCGGGACTGCTGCGGGTAGCCGTGCGCAACCTCGGCCGCGGCTTCGCGGACCTGGCCCTGTACGAGATCGGCCAGGTGTTCCGGCCGCGGCCGGACGGTGAGCCGGTCGCGCCGATCCTGCCGGTCGACCGCGGGCCGGCCCCGGAGGAGGTCGCCACGCTGGCGGCGGCGCTGCCGGACCAGCCGGTCCGGGTGGCGGTGGTGCTCACCGGGAACCGGGAACAGGCGGGCTGGTGGGGGCAGGGCCGCCCGGCGGGCTGGCAGGACGCCATCGAGGCCGCCCGGTCGGTGCTGCGGGCGAACCGGGCGCAGTTCGGCGTGCGGGCCGACCAGCACGCGCCGTGGCATCCGGGCCGGTGCGCGGCGCTGTACGTGCGCGTCACGGGCGGCGCGGAGAGGCTGGCCGGGCACGCCGGCGAGCTGCACCCGCGGGTGGTGGAGGCCTTCGGGCTGCCGGCCCGCACCTCGGCCATGGAGGTGGACCTGTCGGTGATCCAGGCGGCGGTGGCCGGCGACCCGCCGGTGGAGGCGCCCACGGTGTCCGGGTACCCGGTGGCCACCCAGGATGTGGCCCTGCTGGTGCCGCAGGAGGTGCCGGCCGCCGAGGTGGAGGCGGCGCTGGCGGCCGGCGGCTCAGCGGGCGGCCTGCTGGAGGAGGTCCGGCTGTTCGACGTCTACACCGGTGAGCAGGCTGGCGAGGGGCGCAAGTCGCTCGCCTACACGCTCCGGTTCCGTGCCCCCGACCGGACGCTCACGGCCGAGGAGGCGACCGCCGCGCGGGACGCCGCCGTGGCCGAGGCGGCCCGGCGGGCCGGGGCGGTCCTGCGCGGCGCCTCCTGAGGCGGCGGGCGGGGACGGGGCCGCGGCGATGGCCCGCAGGCGGACGGGGCCCGCGGCCCGTGGTGCGGGGGCGCCGACGGACCTTGACAGCATGCCCCCGGCCGGATTCGGATGGCGATTAGCACGGGCCAGGGAGGCGCGGTCGCGGCCGCTACCAGGAGGAACGGACATATCCGCCCAAGTCGGCCCGCCGCCGGACGGGGCTGGCCTTGCGGGCGCAGCCGCGGACGCCGCCGGGCGGGCCACCTTCAGCCAGGTCTTCGGCGTGGGCGAGTTCCGCGCCCTGTGGCTGGCCCAGGTGCTGTCGGTCGGCGGCGACCAGCTGGCCCGGGTGGCGCTGACGATCCTGGTGTTCGGCCGCACCCATTCGGCGCTGCTGGCCGCCCTCACCTTCGCGGCCAGCGTCGTTCCGACGTTCGTGGGCGCGATCAGCCTGTCGGGCCTGGCGGACCGGTTCCCGCGGCGGGCGGTGATGATCGCCTGCGACCTGGTGCGGGCGGCGCTGGTGGTGGTCATGGCCCTGCCGGGCATCCCGCTCGCGGTGCTGGTCTGCCTGCTGTTCGCGGTGACTGCGGTGGGGGCGCCGTTCACCTCGGCCCGGGCCGCCCTGTATCCGGACATCCTGGCCGGCGACCGGTTCGTGCTCGGCAACGCCATCACGCTGACCACGTCCCAGGTGGTCCAGGTGGCCGGCTTCGCGGCGGGCGGGGTGGCGGTGGCGCTGCTGGGCACCCGCAACTGCCTGCTGGTGGACGCGGCCACCTTCCTCGCGTCGGCGCTGCTGGTGGTGACCCTGGTCAGGGCCAGGCCAGCAGCGGCCCGCGGGCCGGGCGCGGCCAGCACCACCCTGGCCAGCGTGCGCTCCGGGCTGCGGCTGGTGTTCCGCGACCCGCGGCTGCGGCTGCCGATGCTGCTGGGCTGGCTGGCCGCTTTCTACATGGTCCCGGAGGGCATCGCCGTGCCGCTGGCCCGCGACCTCGGCGGCGGCGACACCTGGGTGGGGTTCATCCTGGCAGCCGAGGCGTTCGGCTACGCCGCCGGCGCCATCGTGTTCAGCCGGTTCGTCCCGCCGGCCCGGCGGCTGGCGGTGATGGCGCCGCTGGCGGCGGCCACCTGCGGGGTGCTGGTGCTGTTCGCCGCCGGCCCGGCGCTCCCGGCCGCGCTGGTGATCCTGGCGGTGTCCGGGGTGTTCGGCTGCTACCAGGTCGCCGCCAGCGCGGCCTTCGTCACCGCTGCGCCGCCAGCCCAGCGGGCGCAGGCGTTCGGGGTCGCCGAGGCGGGGATAGCCCTGGGCCAGGGCGGCGCCATGGTGATCGCCGGCGCGGTCGCGCAGGCCGTCACGCCTTCGGCCGTGATCGCGGCCAGCGGCGCACTGGGTGTGCTGGCGGCCGGGCTGCTGGCAGCGGCCCACCGCGGCCGCCAGGGCCGGGCCGGCTGAGCGGAACCGGAGGGTGTGCCCAGGTGGGGCTGGTCAGCGCTGCCTTCCAGGTCGGCGGCATGCAGGGCTCATTTGCCCCAGCCGACTGTGGCCATGGAAAGCTCCTTCCGTGCGGGGGGCCCCTGGTGCGGGGGCACTAGATCATCTACCCAGCCGCTGGCCTGCCATGACGACCTGCTCCGGTTGATTAAGCGCACGCCCGGGGCCGCGTGTCACAGTCAAAACTCCATGTATCCGACACGTGACGTAATGTCATGATTAGTCATGATTCAAGATTGCTTATAGCAGTATGCGGTGTTTGGCTCACGGCGGGTGACGCGGGTGTCCGCGCCTGCTATGGTTCGTCTCACTGAGTGATGGCAGCTTGACAGGGGGCATGTGCCTTCTGTCACAATGCGGGGCATCAGTTTCACTGCGTGCGATCGAACTCGTCACGGATGCGCACCGTTGAGGAGGGAGCCGATGGGACCCGGCCCCTTCACCGGCCTGCTAACGGGTTCCCGGGTGCGGGCCTGGCCGGTCTGGTCGCTCCGCCCCGCTGTCGTCGCCTTCATCAGCTCCGTCACGCTGCTGTACGCGGTGGCCATCGCCGCCGCCGCGCTGGCACTCCCGCTGCACGTCAGCAACCTGCTGCTGTTCCTCGCGCTGCTGGGCTGCAGCGCCATCACGGTGGAGCTGACCCGGCGGGCCGGTGAGAACGCCGGGCTCATCAAGGATGTCTACGGGGTCTGGGAACTGCCGGTGGCGATCCTGCTGCCGCCGCTGTACGCGCTGCTGGCGCCCGCGTTCCGGGTGGCGCTGCAGCAGTGGCGGATCCGGCAGACCCCGCTGCACCGGCGGGTCCTCAGCGCGGCCGCGATCGGGCTGTCCTTCGGCGCCGCCTCGGTGTTCTTCCACGCCGTCGCGCCCGGGGGCGGGGGACTGCCGGGCGGCAAGGCCAGCCTGGCCATGTGGACCCTGACTGTCGCCGCCGCCGCGGTGCTGCAGTGGATCGTCAACCACGGCATCGTCACCGCGGTGTTCAAGTGCGCGGACCCGGCGGCCAGCATCCGGAGCATGCTGATCGCCCGCGAGCCGCTGGAGAACGACGTCGCGGAGCTGTGCGTGGCCGTGCTGGTCACCGTCAGCGTCGCGGCCACCTGGATCGCGCTGATCTTCGCCGTGCCGCTGGTCACGCTGCTGCAGCGCTCGTTCCGGCACCGGCAGCTGGTCAATGCCTCGCGGGTGGATTCCAAGACCGGCCTGCTCAACGCCGGCACCTGGGAGCGGGAAGCGGGCTCCGAACTCGCCCGGGCGATCCGCACCCGCACCCCGCTGGCGGTCGCCCTGATCGACGTGGACCACTTCAAGGTGGTCAACGACACGTACGGGCACGTGGTGGGGGATGCCGCGCTGCGGGCGATCGCCCGCACCTTCCAGACCTTCCTGCGGGACTACGACCTGGCAGGGCGGTTCGGCGGCGAGGAGTTCGTGCTGCTGCTCCCGCAGACCACGCCCGCGGCGGCGTACCGGATCGCGCAGCGCATGCGGGAGCACATCGCGGCCACACCCATCCTGGCCAGTGACGGCCCGGACGCCAAGCCGCTCCGGCTGACGGTGTCGATCGGGGTCGCCACGCTGGGCGAGCGCGGCGGACAGCAGGTCACGGACCTGCTGGCGGCCGCGGACACGGCCCTGTACCGGGCCAAGGCGGCCGGCCGTGACCAGGTCTGGATGATCACCGACACGGCGACCGTCGGCGCGCCCGGCGCGGTGACGCCGCTCACCCCCTGGACGCCGTCGCCCTGACCTGCCTGCCCCGGGAGCCTCCTGACCGCGCTGGGCGGTTCAGGACGCGCCGCCTGGCGACGGCAGCACGGCCATGATCTGGTTGCCGTTCCTGGTGCAGCGGGAGGCGTTGCCGGTCCGCAGCACCTCCGGCGTGTTGAAGCCCTGGCATACCCAGCCCTGCACGGTCACCGGGGCGCCGCCGCCGTTGCCGGGCACCTTGCCGGAGGCGATCGCCGCCGTGTACGCCTGCTCCACCGACTGCGCGACCGAGCAGGCCACCTGCCCGCGCTCGACCATGATCAGGACCTTCACCCCGGCCGCTGTCCGGCTGCTGCCGCAGGGCCGGCCCGCCGGCCGGGCCGCCGCCGGGCTGCTGGCGGCCGCGCCCCCGCTGCCACCGGCGGCTGCGCACCCTGTCACCAGCGCCACCGCGGCGAGGGCGAGGAGCGGCGCGCCAGCAGGCAACGGGGACCGACGGGGCATGAAGGGTCTCCTTTCCCGGGACCCCAATCATGCCCTGTCTCTGGCGCCTGTGACGCACCTACTCCGCCCCGGCTGCCGGCCTTTCTGCTGCGGGCGCGCCCCCGAGAAGCGCCCGTCGCAGGTGAGGCGCGAGGCTGGCCGGGATCCGGCGATCTGCCCGGTCCGTCCGGGGCTAAACCGGCTTGCATAATCTCTCAGTCACTTGCATAATCTTTCAGAGCGCTGGCAGCGGGCTGGCGGACGGCACGGCAGGGTCGGGAGGGCGGCATGGGGTTGCGGGTCGCGGTCGCGGGAGCGAGCGGCTACGCAGGCGGTGAGCTGCTGCGGCTCATCGACGGCCACCCGGGCCTGGAGCTGGGGCCGGTCACCGCGGACGCCAGCGCCGGCACCCCGGTCACCGGGCTGCACCCGCAGCTGGCCGCGCTGGCCGGCCGGGTGATCGAGCCCACCAGCGCGGACCTGCTGGCCGCCGCCGACCTCGTCTTCCTCGCCCTGCCGCACGAGCAGTCCGCCGCGGTGGCCGCGCAGCTGCCTGCCGCGACCAAGGTCGTGGACCTGAGCGCGAGCTTCCGGCTGGCGGACCCGGCCGCGTGGGCCGCCTTCTACTCCGGCGGGCACGCCGGGACCTGGACCTACGGGCTGCCCGAGCTGCCCGGCGCCCGGCCGCGGATCACCGCCAGCAGCCGGGTGGCGTCACCGGGCTGCCACGCGACCGCCGCGATCCTGGCGCTGGCGCCGCTGCTGGCCCGCGGGCTCGCCGAGTCCCGCGACATCGTCATCACGTCGGCCTCCGGCACGTCCGGGGCCGGCCGGTCGCCAGCCCGCCACCTGCTCGCCACCGAGATCATGGGCTCCATGTCGCCCTACCAGGTCGGCGGCGTGCACCGGCACACGCCGGAGATCGAGCAGGCGCTCGCCGGGGTGGCGGCCGGCCAGCCGGCCATCTCGTTCACGCCGCTGCTGGCGCCCATGCCCCGCGGCATCCTGGCGACCTGCACCGCGCGGCTGACCGGCGGCGCCGCCGGGCCGGACGCCGCCCGCGAGGCGCTCGCGGCGGCCTACGCCGGTGAGCCGTTCGTGCAGGTGCTGCCGGCGGGGCAGTGGCCGGCCACCGCCGCCACGGCGGGCTCGAACGCCATCCAGCTGCAGGCAGCCGTGGACAGCCACGCCGGCCGCGCGGTCGTGGTCGCCGCCCTCGACAACCTGGGCAAGGGCGCCGCGGGCCAGGCGGTGCAGGCCGCCAACCTCATGCTCGGCCTGCCGGAGACGGCCGGCCTGTCCGCGCACGGGATCGCCCCGTGACCCCTGGCGCGCCGCAGGCGCCGGGCCGAACGCCGCGAGGACGCGAAGCGCCGCAGCGGTGTCCCGGCGCCGAGGACCCGCCTCACGAAGCCAGCGAAGCGCCCGCGAGAGAGGCAGACAAATGAGCGTGACGGCGCCGATGGGATTCCGGGCCGCCGGGGTGGCCGCCGGCATCAAGGAATCCGGCGCCCGGGACGTGGCCGTGGTCGTCAACGACGGGCCGTCCCGGGCCGCCGCGGGGGTGTTCACCAGCAACCGGGTCAAGGCGGCTCCGGTGCTGTGGACCGAGCAGGTGCTGCGGGGCGGCCGGGTCAGGGCGGTGCTGCTGAACTCCGGCGGGGCCAACGCCTGCACCGGCGCGGCCGGCTTCGCCGACACCCACGCCAGCGCGGAGCGGATGGCCGCCGCCGTGGCGGACTCCGCGGGCGAGATCGCGGTCTGCTCGACCGGCCTGATCGGCGAGCGGCTGCCCATGGACCGGCTGCTGGCCGGCGCGGACGAGGCGGTCACCTCGGCCTCCCGGTCGGGCGGGCTGGCCGCGGCCGACGCCATCCGGACCACCGACACCGTCGCCAAGATCGCTTTCCAGCGGGTGGACGGGTACACGATCGGCGGCATGGCCAAGGGCGCTGGCATGCTCGCGCCCGCGCTGGCCACCATGCTCGTGGTGCTCACCACCGACGCCGACCTGCCCGCCGCCGCGCTCGACGGGGCGCTGCGGGCGGCCACCCGGGTGACCTTCGACCGGCTCGACACCGACGGCTGCATGTCCACCAACGACACGGTGCTGCTGCTCGCCAGCGGCGCCGCGGGCGTGCGGCCGCCGCAGGAGGAGTTCACCCGGGCGCTCACCGAGGTGTGCGAGGACCTGGCCCGGCAGCTGCAGGCGGACGCCGAGGGGGCCAGCAAGGCGATCGCGATCGAGGTGGTCGGCGCGGCCAGCGAGGACGACGCGGTCCAGGCCGGCCGGGCGGTCGCCCGCTCCAGCCTGCTCAAGTGCGCGATCGGCGGCGAGGACCCGAACTGGGGGCGGGTCCTGTCGGCCGTGGGCACGACCACCGCGGAGTTCGACCCCGGGCGGCTCAACGTCGCCTTCAACGGGGTCTGGGTGTGCCGGCACGGCGCCGCCGGCGACGACCGGTCCAAGGTCGACCTGTCGGGCCGGGACGTGACCATCATCGTGGACCTGTCCGCCGGGCCGCACGCCGCCACCATCCGCACCACCGACCTGACCGCCGCCTACGTGCACGAGAACTCGGCGTACTCGACATGATCAGCACAGCCAGCCCGCTCACCCCCGGCGCCGGCCCGCGCGCCAGCGAGCGCGCCGCCGCCACCGCCAAGGCCGCCGCCCTGATCGAGGCGCTGCCCTGGCTGGACCGGTTCCACGGCCAGACCGTCGTGATCAAGTACGGCGGGCACGCCATGACCGACGAGGATCTGCGCCTGGGCTTCGCCCAGGACCTGGTGTTCCTCCGGTACGCCGGCCTGCGGCCGGTGGTCGTGCACGGCGGCGGCCCGCAGATCTCCGCCCACCTGGACCGGCTCGGCCTGGACAGCACCTTCACCGCCGGGCTCCGGGTCACCACCCCGGAGACCATGGAAGTGGTCCGGATGGTGCTCACCGGGCAGGTGAACCGGGACGTGGTCGGGATGATCAACCGGCACGGCCCGTTCGCCGTGGGCATGTCCGGCGAGGACGCCAACCTCTTCACCGCCAGCCGCCGCGGCGCGGTGGTGGACGGCGAGCACGTCGACATCGGGCTGGTGGGCGAGATCGACGAGGTGGACCCGGGAGCGGTGCGGGTGCTGCTCGCCGACCGGCGCATCCCGGTGGTCTCCAGCGTGGCCCGCGGCGCTGGCGGCGAGGTCTACAACGTGAACGCGGACACCGCCGCGGCCGCGCTCGCCGCCGCCCTGAACGCCGCCAAGCTGATCGTGCTCACCGACGTCGAGGGCCTGTACGCCGATTGGCCGGGCGACGGCCAGGCGGCGGACGCTGCCGGCGTGATCAGCCAGCTCACCGCCACCGAGCTGGCAGAGCTGCTGCCCACCCTGACCGCTGGCATGATCCCCAAGATGGAAGCGTGCCTGCGCGCGGTGCGCGGCGGGGTGCCCCAGGCCCACGTGCTGGACGGGCGGCTGCCGCACTCCGTGCTGCTGGAGATCTTCACCGACTCCGGCATCGGCACCATGGTCGTCCCCGATGGAGCAGCCGTATGAGCCAGACCGCCACCCTCCAGCAGCGGTTCGCCGACGCCCTCATGCCGAACTATGGCGTCCCCCCGGTCGCGCTCACCCACGGCCAGGGCTGCCAGGTGTGGGACGCCGACGGGCGCGAATACCTCGACCTCATCGCGGGCATCGCGGTCAGCTCGCTCGGGCACGCGCACCCAGCCCTGGTCGGGGCGGTGACCAAGCAGGTGAGCGCCATCGCGCACACCTCCAACCTGTTCCTGCACCAGCCCGAGATCGACCTCGCGGAGCGGCTGCTGGCCCTGCTCGCCGCGGACGGCCGGGTGTTCTTCTGCAACTCCGGCACCGAGGCCAACGAGGCCGCGCTCAAGCTGGTCCGCAGGCAGGCCGGCCCGGACCGGCCGGTCATCGTGGCCGCGGAGAACGGCTTCCACGGCCGGACCATGGGGTCGCTCGCGCTGACCGGCAAGGCCTCGATCCGGGAGCCGTTCGCACCGTTCGGAGTGGAGGTGCGGTTCGTGCCCTTCGGCGACGCCGCCGCGCTCAAGGAGGCGACGGGACCCGACTGCGCGGCCGTGTTCGTCGAGCCCTGCCTGGGCGAGGGCGGTGTCGTGCCGGCGCCGGCCGGCTACCTGCAGGCGGCCAGGGACGCCTGCGACGCGGCAGGCGCGCTGCTGGTGCTGGACGAGATCCAGAGCGGCATCGGCCGGTCCGGCTCCTGGTTCGCCCACCAGGCCGACGGGGTCCGGCCGGACGTGCTCACCCTGGCCAAGGGACTGGGCGGCGGGCTGCCGATCGGCGCCTGCGTGGGACTCGGCGCCGCCGCGACCGCGCTGCGCAAGGGCGATCACGGCAGTACTTTCGGCGGCAACCCGGTCGCCTGCGCCGCCGCGCTCGCCGTGCTGGACACCATCGAGACGGACGGGCTGATCGCGCACGCCACCGCGGTGGGGGAGCGGCTGGCCGCCGGGATCGCCGCCGTCAGCCACCCGCTGCTGGCCGGGGTCCGCGGCCGGGGCCTGTGGCTGGCCGCCGTGCTGACCGGGCCCGCGGCCGCCGCGGTGGAAGCGGCCGCCCGCGCGGCCGGCTTCCTGGTCAACGCGGTCCAGCCGGACGCGGTCCGGCTCGCGCCGCCGCTGATCCTGTCGCCCGCGCAGGCCGACCAGTTCCTGGCCGCGCTGCCGGCCATCCTGGCCGCCGCCGGGCAGCAGGAGGCGTGATGACCCGGCACTTCCTGCGGGACGACGACCTCAGCCCGGCCGAGCAGGCCCAGGTGCTGGACCTCGCGGACGCGCTCCGGGCCGACCGGCTCGCCCGCCGCCCGCTGGCCGGGCCGCGCGCGGTGGCGGTGCTGTTCGACAAGCCCTCCACCCGTACCCGGGTCTCGTTCGCGGCCGGCATCGCCGAGCTCGGGGGCTACCCGCTGATCATCGACGCCCAGGCCTCGCAGCTGGGGCGGGGCGAGCCGATCGGGGACACCGCGCGGGTGCTGAGCCGGCAGGTCGCCGCCATCGTCTGGCGGACCTTCGGGCAGGACCGGGTGGAGGAGATGGCGGCGGCCGCCAGCGTGCCGGTCGTCAACGCCCTCACCGACCTGTTCCACCCCTGCCAGGTGCTGGCCGATCTGCAGACCATCCGGGCCGCCCACGGCCGGCTGGCCGGGCTGACCCTCACCTTCCTGGGTGACGGCGCCAGCAACATGGCCCACTCCTACCTGCTGGGCGGCGCCACCGCGGGGCTGCACGTGCGCATCGCCGCCCCGGCGCAGCAGCGGCCTGACGGCGGGATCCTGCGCGACGCGGCCGCCATCGCGGCGGTCACCGGCGGCTCGGTCACGGTGTCCGGCAAGGCCAAGTCCGCCTGTGACGGCGCCGACGTGCTCGCCACCGACGTGTGGACGTCCATGGGCCAGGAGGGCCAGGAGGCGGGCCGGGCCGCGGTGCTGGAGCCGTTCCGGCTGGACGAGGACAAGCTCGCGCTGGCCCGGCCGGGCTGCGTGGTGCTGCACTGCCTGCCCGCCCACCGGGGCGAGGAGATCACCGCCGGGGTCATCGACGGGCCGGCGAGCGTGGTCTGGGACGAGGCGGAGAACCGCCTCCACGCCCAGAAGGCCCTGCTGTGCTGGCTGCTGGAGAATGTTTCACTATGACCCAGATGAGCCCGCTCACCAAGGCGGCCCGGCAGGCCCAGATCGCCAGCATCCTGGCGCACACGCGGGTCCGTTCCCAGGAGGAGCTGGCCGGGCTGCTGGCCCAGCGTGGCGTCCGGGTGGCCCAGGCCACCCTCTCCCGCGACCTGGAGGAACTGGGCGCGGTCCGGCTCCGCGAAGCCGGCGGCGGCCTGGTGTACGCGCTGCCGGAGGAGCCCGGCGGCCCCGGCTCGCGGCCGGGCGGGGTAGGGCGGCCGGACGTCACCCTGGCGGTGCCGGAGGCCGTGGCCGCGCCCGGTGCCCCCGGGCCCGGCGGCGGCCGGGCCCGCGCCGCCCGCGTCCCCGCTGGCGGGCAGCCCGCGGGCGGCGACCGCGGGCAGCGGTCCCCGGGCCCGCTCGGCTCGCTGGGCCGCGTCGCTGGCGAGCTGCTGGTCAGCGCCGAGGCCAGCGCCAACCTGGTCGTGCTGCGCACGCCCGCGGGCGGTGCGCAGCTGCTGGCGTCGGCCATCGACCACGCGGGCTGGCCGTCGATCCTCGGCACGGTGGCCGGGGATGACACCGTGCTGGTGATCACCAGGGACCCGGCCGGCGGCGACGAGGCCGCCCGGGCCCTGCTGCGGCTCGCGGAGCGCAGGGCGTGACCCGGCGGCGATGACGGCCGCCGGCCGCGGCGCCCGGGGACGGCGGGCCCGGCACGGCCGGCGGCGGCTGGCGGGTGGCTCTCCGTTCCCCGGCAATGTCGTTATGCTGCCTGGTCGGCTGCTGACATGAACCGGGGCCGCAGACGGGCACGTGAGAGGAACGTGGTGGAGAACTCCGAGCGCAAGCCGACCCGGCTGTGGGGCGGGCGCTTCGAATCCGGGCCGGCGGAGGCGCTGGCGCGGCTGTCGGTCAGTGTCCAGTTCGACTGGCGGCTGGCACCGTACGACCTGCTCGCCTCCGGCGCGCACGCGCGGGTGCTGCACCGGGCCGGGCTGCTGACCGGCGAGGAGCTGAGCCGGATGCTGGCCGCGCTGGACAGCCTCGCCCAGGCGTGCCGGGACGGCACCTTCCGGCCGACCGCGGCGGACGAGGACGTGCACACGGCGCTGGAACGCGGCCTGCTGGAGCGGGTCGGGGCGCTTGGCGGCAAGCTGCGGGCCGGCCGCAGCCGCAACGACCAGGTCGCGACCGACCTGCGGCTGTACCTGCGCGACCACGTCCGGACCATCGTGTCGCGGGTGGCGGAGCTGCAGACGGCGCTGCTCGCGCAGGCAGCGGAGCACCTGCACTCGCCCGCGCCCGGCATGACCCACCTCCAGCACGCCCAGCCGGTCGTGTTCGCGCACCAGCTGCTCGCGCACGCCCACCCGCTGGCCCGGGACGTCGCCAGGCTGCGGGACTGGGACAAGCGGGCCGCCGTGTCGCCGCTCGGGGCCGGTGCGCTGGCTGGTTCCTCGCTGCCGCTCGACCCGGAGGCGGTCGCCGCCGAGCTGGGCTTCGACAGCGCGGCCGCCAACTCCATGGACGCCGTCAGCGACCGGGACTTCGCGGCGGAGTTCTGCTTCGCGGCGGCGCTGCTCGGGGTGCACCTGTCCCGGCTCGGCGAGGAGATCGTGCTGTGGACCTCGCAGGAGTTCGGCTGGGTGGAGATCGACGACGCTTACGCCACCGGGTCGTCGATCATGCCGCAGAAGAAGAACCCCGACGTCGCCGAGCTCGCCCGGGGCAAGGCGGGCCGCCTGATCGGCGGGCTGACCGGGCTGCTCACCACGCTCAAGGGGCTGCCGCTCACCTACAACCGCGACCTGCAGGAGGACAAGGAGCCGGTGTTCGACGCGGTCGACACCCTGCTGCTGGTGCTGCCCGCGATGGCCGGCCTGGCCGGCACCATGCGGGTCCGCACCGAGCGGCTGGCCAGCGGCGCCAGCACCGGGTTCGCGCTCGCCACCGACCTGGCCGAGCTGCTGGTCCGGCGGGGCGTGCCGTTCCGGGACGCGCACGAGGTGGTGGGGCACCTGGTGGTGTGGTGCCAGGTGCACGACTGCGACCTGCCCGACGTGAGCGACGAGGATCTGGCCAGGATCTCGCCGCACCTCACCCCGGACATCCGGGAGGTGCTGTCGGTGGAGGGCGCGCTGGCGGCCAGGAAGGCGCCCGGCGGGACCGCGCCGGAGCAGGTCGCCGCGCAGCTCGCCGCGCTGCGGGCGATCGTGGACGAGCAGGCCGCATGGGCGGCTGGCTGACCGGGGCGGGCGCGGTGCCGGGCGGGCAGGCGGGCGGGGCCGCCGCTGATCTGCTGCCGCGGGAGTTCTTCGCCGCCCCGGCGCTGACGGTGGCGCGGCACCTGCTGGGCTGCGTGCTGGAGCACGACTCACCGGCCGGGCTGGTCGCCGTCGAGCTCACCGAGGTGGAGGCGTACGAGGGGGAAGCCGACCCGGCGTCGCACGCGTTCCGGGGCCGCAGCGGCCGCAACGCGGTCATGTTCGGGCCGCCGGGGCACGCGTACGTGTACTTCACCTACGGCATGCACTTCTGCGTGAACCTGGTCTGCATGCCGGAGGGCACCGCCTCGGCGGTGCTGCTGCGGGCGGGCCGGGTGACCGGGGGCGCGGGCCTGGCAGCCGCCCGGCGGCCCGCGGCCGCGCCGGGCGGCCGTGATCTGGCGCGCGGGCCCGCCCGGCTGTGCCAGGCGCTGGCCATCGACCGCGCGCTGAATGGGGCGGACGTGTGTGACCCGGCATCGCCGCTGCGGATCAGGGCTGGGGTGCCGGCCGCCGCGGGAGGGCCGGCCCCGCCGGTGAGCGCCGGGCCCCGGGTCGGGGTCAACGGCGCGGCCGAGCGGCCGTGGCGGTTCTGGGTGACCGGGGACCCTACAGTGTCGGTGTACCGGCCGCACGTCCGGCGGGTCCGGCGCACGCCGGGCGCGCCCGGTGCCGGAAAGTGATTTCCCTGCCCACGACGCAGATGGGACGATGCCGCGGTGACCGACATCCTGGAGGAACTCAGCTGGCGGGGCCTGCTGGCCCAGTCCACTGACCTCGATGAGCTTCGCAAGGCGCTCGACCAGGGCCCGGTCACCTTCTACGGCGGGTTCGACCCGACGGCCGCCGGGCTGCATATCGGCAACCTGGTGCTGCTGCTGACCATGCGGCGGCTCCAGCAGGCCGGGCACCGGCCGATCGGCCTGGTCGGCGGGGCCACCGGGCTGATCGGCGACCCCAGCGGCAAGTCCGCGGAGCGGGTGCTCAATCCCCGGGAAGTGGTCGCCGGGTGGGTGGAGCGGATCCGCGGCGAGGTCTCCAGGTTCCTTGACTTCAGCGAGGGGCCGACCGGCGCGCTGATGGTCAGCAACCTGGACTGGACCGCGGAACTGCCGGCGCTTGACTTCCTGCGGGACATCGGCAAGCACTTCCCGGTGAACCAGATGCTCTCCCGGGAGGCCGTGAAGGCCCGGCTGGAAGCCGGCGGGATCAGCTACACCGAGTTCAGCTACCAGATCCTGCAGGCGTACGACTACCTGGAGCTGTTCCAGCGCTACGGCTGCACGCTGCAGGTCGGCGGCAGCGACCAGTGGGGCAACCTGGTCTCCGGGGTCGACCTGATCCGGCGGATGACCGGGGCAGGCGTGCACGCGCTGTCCACGCCCCTGATCACCAAGCCGGACGGCACCAAGTACGGCAAGAGCGAGGGCGGGGCCATCTGGATCAGCCCCGACCTGATGAGCCCGTACGCGTTCTACCAGTTCTGGATCAACCGGACCGACGCCGAAGTGCCGGGCCTGCTGCGGGTGTTCACGTTCCGGTCCCGGGAGGAGATCGAGGAGCTGGAACGCCAGACCGCGGAGAAACCCGCGGCCCGGGCCGGCCAGCGGGTGCTCGCCGAGGACGTGACCACCCTGGTGCACGGCGCGGGTGAGTGCACGAAGGCGGTGGCCGCCAGCCGGGCCCTGTTCGGCCAGGGCGACCTGGCCGGGCTGGACGAGCGGACGCTGGCGGACGCGCTGGCGGAGGCGCCGTCGGCCACGATCAGTGCGCGGGGCGCGGGCCCGGTGACCGTCCTGGCGCCGCCCGGTGCGGCCGGGCGCGAGCTGGGGGAGGGGCCCGGGCTGCCGCCAGTGGCGGACCTGCTCGCGGTCAGCGGGATCGTGCCGAGCAAATCGGCGGCCCGGCGGGCCATCGCCGAGGGCGGCGCCTACCTGAACAACCAGAAGGTCAGCGGCGAGGACGCCCGGCCCGGCCCGGGGGATCTGCTGCACGGCCGGTTCCTGGTGCTCCGGCGCGGCAAGCGCACCGTGGGCGGCATCGAGGTCGTCCGCGGCTGACGGCCGGCTGGCCCGGCCCGTCGCCGTGGCGGCCAGCCGCCCTGCCGGTGGCAGGCAGGGTCATCGCCCGCAGCCGGGCCTGTGTGCGCCGTAGCGCCGGCCGGTGGCGGGCATGCGTCACTCACGTCCGCCAGCCCCCGCACGCCCCGCTGTGGCCTCTTCACGGCGCGCCAGGCCGTGCGGAGGGCGGGCCCGCGGCGGCGCCGGGCTCACCGCCGCGCCGCCGCCCGCACGCCGGCCGGCAGCGGTCCGGCCGCGCGCCCGGCACCGCCCGTTCACCAATGTGATGTTGCTCTCACAGGAGGATTTCACCGGCAGGTGCCGGATCGGGCCATCGGCGACCGCCGGGCGGTCTTGCCCGGCCGCGAATCTGGGCAGGTTGAGGCGGGGATGACCCGGTATCGGGGTGGCCGTGGCGCGCTCGATTTGACGGGAACCGCTTTGCTGCCTAATGTTTCGTCCTGCCCCGCAGGGAGCGGGTCGCCGGAAGGTGACTCAGCCCGGGGGACAAACCAGCAGACTCCCGCAGCGGGAAAGCCCGGTCACGGGCAGGTCCCCGAAGGGGTATGCTGGGGGAAATACAGCAACCCCCCTCCTGGTTATTGCTAGAGGGAACTGGTTGACATGACCAGGGTCTGCTGGTAAGTTATGAGGGTTGCCCCGGATCAAGGCGAGAGCCAAGAGATGGTGTGCGTCCGCTCCTTGAGAACTCAACAGCGTGCTAAAAGCCAGTGCACATGCACAACCCCGTCTGCGGGGGGCTGAGCCGGTAACGGCGAAGATCCCTCGCGTACGGATGCCAAGATCGCCTCGATGGCCGACGTGGTCGGTTCTGAGGGGCACTCCTATGTCAGCAGCCCGCACGCCTGGCCTGCCCTCCGGGGCAGCATCCAGCTGCGGTTGCATATAGACATTCAACGGAGAGTTTGATCCTGGCTCAGGACGAACGCTGGCGGCGTGCTTAACACATGCAAGTCGAGCGGAAAGGCCCTTCGGGGTACTCGAGCGGCGAACGGGTGAGTAACACGT
>JBLMWU010000342.1:0-27094 GCA_050257395.1 Gemmatimonadota bacterium
CAGGAGCCGGGCGGGACTGGGGAGACGCACTCTTCACGCAGTTTGTAGCCACCTTTCGCCCGTGAGAGTAGCGTCCTCACCGAAAGGCGCAGAGGTGGCCAATGGCGAACATGACACCCGAACAGGAAGCCGCATACGCTCTCGATTTTGGGGTCGCCCGGAGCGACCTGCCGCAGGATGCGCAACTGGCCTACGACCGTTTGGTGGAACGGCGGGCGCGTGCGCAGACACCTGCCACGCGGGCGAACGTAGTTGCCGCTAGCCGCCCCGTCACCATCCCCAGGTGGGCTGCGGCGGCTGGAACTGTGCTGGTCTTCGTGATAGGGCAAGGCGGCGCAGTGGTGCTGCTGCCATTCGCGTTCACGCACTGGCGGCCAGGCCCGCCTTGGCCGGTCGGGCTGCGCGCCCTCGGCGTGGCTCTGATCGCCGTGGCAGGCATCGTAGTGATCACCGGGTTCATCCGGTTTGCCACCGAGGGCGTTGGGATCCCGGTACCGGCCGAGCCGACCTCCCGCCAGTTGACCATCGGCGGCCCGTACCGGTACGTGCGCAACCCCCTGTACCTGGCGATAGTCCTGGCCATCACCGGGCAGGCGCTGCTGATGAGCCGCCCAGTCCTGCTGGCCTATGCAGCTGTGATGCTCGCCGCCTTCGTCGTGTTCGTCCGCTGGTTCGAGGAGCCGACCCTGGCCAGGCGTTTCGGCGCCGAGTACGAGGCGTACCGCAGCCAAGTACCCGGCTGGTGGCCACGCCTGCCACACCGGAGCAGCAGTAACGCCGACGCACACCGGTAACGGCTGGCTTGCCTTTCCTCCGGGCGTCCTTGAACCACACCGCCAGCACCCGGGCGATGATGTCCACAAGGGGTGGTAATCGTGGCAGACGGAATGCCCGGGCAAGAGCCGGCTGGCATGCGGTGGGATCGCCCGGCTTCAGCTCCCCAGAGCCGGGGTGGCGGGCGGATGACGGGCACCGGTTTCCCGATCGCCGCCGCGTTAATGGCCGGGGCGCTGCTGGCGGGCTGCAGCGGCTCAAGCGGGGGCGTGACCGCTACTGCCACAGTCACGATCAATCCTGCCAAGCAGTATCAGCGGATCGCCGGGTTTGGCGTGTCCGAGGGGTTCGGGCAGGCAAGAACGCTGATGAGCGCGCCCGCCTCGGTCCAGCGGCAGGTGCTGAGCTTGCTCTACAGCCCAGCCCGCGGGGCGGGCCTGACGATCTTGCGTAACGAGATCAGCGCCGACAAGGGGTTCACGATCGAGCCGAAGGCGCCGGGCAGCCCGAACGCGAAGCCGTCGTATCTGACGCTTGCTGAGGTCGGCCAGGATCAAGGCCAGCTGTGGTTCGCCAAGCAGATCAAGGCCGACTACGGCGTCAGCGACGTGTTCGCCGACGCCTGGAGCGCTCCCGCGTTCATGAAGACCAACCACTCGGCAATCAACGGCGGCACGCTGTGCGGGGTCGAGGGCGCGAGCTGCAAGAGCGGTGATTGGCGCCGGGCCTACGCCGGCTATCTCGTGCAATACGCGAAGGATTACGCTGCGGCGGGCGTCCCGCTCACCTACCTGGGCCCGGAGAACGAACCGAACCTCAGCGTTGGCCAGGACAGCATGATCATGAGCCCGGCGCAGACGGGCAGCTTCATGGCAATCCTCGGCGCGACGCTCGCGCGGTCCGGCCTTCCGACCCGCGCGGAGTGCTGCGCCACCATCAGCTGGAACTACGCGCAGCAGTACGCGGCCGCGATCGAGACCAGCCAGCAAGCGAGCACGGCAACGGCGCTGTTCACCAGCCACGGCTACTTCGCCGAGCCCGGCTCGCCGCTGCGCGGCTGGAGCAAGCCGGTCTGGCAGACCGAGTGGGCGCCGTTCGGCTTCCAGCCGTGGGATCCGGCCTGGGACGACGGCTCACCGTCGTCCGGATTCACGTGGGCGCAGAACATCTACACGGGCTTGACCGCGGCGAACCTAGGCGGGTTCCTCTACCTGTGGGGCGCAAGCACGAGCGGCCTGACCGGCCCCAACACCGGACTGGTTGAGGTCAAGGGCAACACCGTCGCCACCTCCGGCCGGCTGTGGGCGTTCGCGAGCTACAGCCGGTTCATCCGTCCGGGCGCGGTGCGCATCGGGACCACGACGAGCGACGCGGGCCTCAAGGCGAGCGCGTTCCGCAACAGCGACGGGTCGACCGCGGTGATCGTTCTGAACAGCACCCGCAGCCGCCAGACCGCAACCTTCTCATTGCGCGGGCTCCGCGCATCGCACGTCATGCCCTACCTGACCGACACAACCCGCCAGTTCTCCGCACAGACCCCGATCACGGCAAGGAGCAGCGCCTTCACCGCGACCCTGCCGCCGCGGTCGCTCGTCACCTACGACATCCGAGCATGAGCGTCGCGCATACCCCCAGCTGTGACCAGCACCCCGCGCACTCAAGCAGGGGCGCGCCGTTGCCCAGGTTCGCTCACCAGCCGTAGCGTGTCTTGAAAGCCCGGTGACTGGACCGGTTGCGCGTAGCGTGCCGCCGACGCCCCCGCCCGATGGGGCCGGACGTCTTCCTGATCAAGGATCAGAGGCTAAGGAGCTGCCAGATGGGCATCCGTCTCCTGGGCACCCTGGGAACCGCAGATGGCAAGGGCGTCGTGCGCGTGCAGGATCGCGTCGGCGCCGGCATCGAGACCGTGTGGTCGGCGCTCACCGATCCGGCGCGGCTGGCACGCTGGTGGGGTGAGGTCGAGGGCGACCTGCAGCTGGGCGGGGAGTATCGCGAGCGGGTGTTTGCCAGCGGATGGGAAGGCACGGGGCGAGTGCAGGCCTGCGAGGCTCCGCGGCGGCTGCTGCTGGTGCATCGGGAACCGGACCAGCCTGACGAGCAGACCATCGAGATCACCCTGACCGCCGACGGTGACCAGACCATTGTCGTGTGGGAGGAAAGAGGCATGCCGGTGGCCTATCTCGCCGGTTACGGGGCTGGGATCCAGGTCCATGTCGAGGACCTCGGCGCCTTTCTGGCGGGACGCGAGCGCTGCGACGCAGGTGCGCGGATGGGCGAGCTGTTTCCCGCTTATGGGCCCCTGGCCGCGAAGGTCGGCTAGGAAGCCGAATGGCGGTGAAAGGATCTTGAAGCCTATGGACTGCCGTCAGCGGGATCAGTGACTTGCTGATCCTCTGCACCTAGCCTTCGCAGGCCACGGGAGTACTCACCTCGCTCGCCGAAGACGGTGACCAGCATGAAGCCCGCGACGAAAAGCACGACGGCAGCCAGGTACCCGGCCGAAGCTGAGCCTCGTGAGGAACACGCGTAGTACCCACCAAGCGGGACTACGACCCAGATCACCGCAATCGCGAGCAGCCCGCACAACAGCCGTAGCCGCCGGCCAAGGCCGCTGGCTGACAGGTAAGCCACGAACCGGTAAACCCCCAGGTCAATGACCCCTCCGACGAGGATCACGACGAGAACTGTGAATGCCTTGGCCATCGTTCCCCCAGGGGTCGGCTAAAGATAGTTCATCCTGGATCGGCGACGTGCGACCGGCACTCAGTCGAGATCGAACTCGTTGCCCTCGATGTCCTGCATCACGATGCACGACTCGTTGTCCTCATCGGCAGGCAGCAGCCGCACGCGGACCGCGCCGAGCGCGACCAGCCGTGCGCATTCGGCCTCAAGCGCGGCCAGGCGCTCTTCACCCACGAGCCCGGTGCCGACCCGCACGTCAAGATGCACCCGATTCTTGACGACCTTGCCTTCGGGAACGCGCTGGAAGTACAGTCGCGGGCCCACACCTGAGGGATCAATGCATGCGAACCATGAACCCTGATCCTCAGGCGGCAGCGAGCGATCGTAATCCTCCCAGGTGGCGAACCCTTCCGGTGGCGGTGGCACGACGTATCCCAGCACCTCGCACCAGAAACGAGCGACGCGCTCAGGTTCTGCGCAGTCGAAGGTGACCTGGAACTGCTTGACCGATGCCATCGGTCCACCATAGAGGCGCGCGCTGCAGCAGACGAGCACTTAACTCTGCGCCCTGGTCTACCGTGCACGGGTGGCCCAGCTGGCACCGCTGGGGGAGCACGGCAGCCCGCAAGAGAGAGGCCAGGGCAACGATGCAGGCGTCAGAGGTCCCGCGTGCGGTGGCTGCGGCCATGTCGACCGCCTCATCACTTGACCTGACAGCCGACGACGCGATCGTTCTTCACGACTCGAACAAGCTCACTCTGCGCCTGCTGCCTTGTGACGTCCTGGCCCGGGTGGCACCTGTGGCGCATCAGGTCGCACAGCTCGAAATCGAGCTTGCTCAGCAGCTCGCCGAATCCGGGAGCCCGGTGGCTGCTCTCGACCCTCGAGTCGAGCCACGCGTCTACGAGCATGACGGCTTCGTGGTCACGCTGTGGACTTACTACGAACCTGTGACCCCCCGAAAGGTCTCAGCAGCGGACTACGCCAGAGCGCTCGGGCGGCTGCATGCTGGCATGCGCACGCTCGAGGTCCCTGCCCCGCACTTCACGGATCGAGTCGGGCAGGCCCAGCAACTCGTGGCGAGCCGCGACCACACTCCGGCGCTCGCCGACGCGGACCGGGAGCTCCTGGCCAGCACGTTGCGGAGCCTGAGGCGAGTGACCAGCGAGCGCGGCGGCGGCGAGCAGCTACTGCACGGCGAGCCGCACCCAGGCAACCTGCTGACCACGAAGAACGGGCTGCTGTTCGTAGACCTCGAGACGTGCTGCCGTGGGCCTGTCGAGTTCGACCTCGCCCATGCGCCCGTAGAAGTCAGCGAGCACTATCCGGGTGTCGATCAGGGCCTGCTGCGCGAGTGCCGGATCCTCGTGCTGGCGATGATCACAACGTGGCGCTGGGATCGAGGCGATCAGCTCCCAAACGGGCGCCAGCTGGGCACAGAGTGGCTCAGCCAGATCCGGGCGGCGCTCGATCGCAACAACCTGGATACCCACGGCTGATCGCGGTCCTTCGGGCCCGCGGCGGGCTGGGATTACCCAGTCCTCTCTATTTTCAGCGTATAACGCACCGGGGGGCTTGCGGCAAGACCCGGGGCGTGCGGCAGAATCGCCAGCCGAGCTGAGGGCCTGCGGGAATGGGGGACGCGGCGTGCGTGTGCTGCAGTCGGCGGATGGGTCACGCGGGGACGCCGGTGCGTGCCGATGACCGGGCATGCGGTGGTGATCGCCGGTGGCGGTCCGGCCGGGCTGATGCTGGCGGGCGAGCTGACGCTGGCGGGGGTGGACGTTGCCGTCGTCGAGCGGCGCGCCAGCCAGGAGCTGATCGGCTCGCGCTCCAGGGGCCTGCAGTCGCGCACGATCGAGGTGCTCGATCAGCGTGGTATCGCCGATCGGTTCCTCGCGGAGGGGCAGACGGCGCAGGTCCAGGGGTTCGCCATGATCCGTCTGGACATCAGCGACTTCCCCACCCGGCACAACTACGGCCTGGCGCTGATGCAGAGCCACTTCGAGCGGATCCTGGCCGGCTGGGCCGGCGAGCTGGGGGTGCCGGTCTACCGCGAGCGTGAGGTGACGGGCTTCGCGCAGGACGGCACCGGCGTCGACGTCGAATTGTCCGGCGGCGGGGCGCTGCGGGCGGAATACCTCGCCGGCTGCGACGGCGGGCGCAGCCTGATCCGCAAGGCCGCCGGCATCGAGTTCCCCGGCTGGGATCCGTCGGTCAGCTCCCTGATCGCCGAGGCCGAGATGACCGAGGAACCCGAGTGGGGCATCCGCCGTGACCGCAACGGCCAGCATGCCCTGGGCAGGCTGGAAGGCAGCAAGCGGGTGGGAGTGGTGGTCAGCGAGCGGTATACCGGGCAGACCGGTGAGCCGACCCTGCGAGATCTCAGCCGCGCGCTCATCTCCGTCTGGGGAACCGACTACGGGGTGCACAGCCCGGCCTGGATCTCCCGGTTCACCGACATGACCCGGCAGGCGGCGTCCTACCGGAAGGGACGGGTGCTGCTGGCCGGCGACGCCGCGCATGTGCATTACCCGGTGGGCGGCCAGGGCCTCAATACCGGTGTGCAGGACGCGGTGAACCTGGGCTGGAAGCTGGCGCAGGTGGTCAGGGGTACGTCGCCGGAAAGCCTGCTCGATACCTACCATGCCGAGCGGCACCCGGTCGCTGCCCGTGTGCTGCGCAACACGATGGCGCAAACCGTGCTCATCCGCTCCGACGAGCGGATTGACGCGCTGCGCGACACCATGTCCGAGCTGCTGGGCATGGACGAGCCGCGCAAGCGGTTCGCCGCCATGATGTCCGGTCTGGACATCCACTACGACCTCGGTGAGGGACACCCGCTGCTCGGGCGCCGCATGCCCGATCTCGACCTGGTCACCGCCGGCGGCCCGCTGCGGGTATTCACCCTGCTGCACAACGCCCGGCCGGTGCTGCTCAACCTCGGTGAGCCCGGCGGCCTCGACATCACCCCATGGGCGGACCGGGTCCAGGTGATCGACGCCACCTATGCCGGCCGGTGGGAGCTTCCGGTACTCGGTGAGGTCACTGCGCCCACTGCCGTGCTGATCAGGCCCGACGGATATGCCGCCTGGGTGGGCGACCGAACCCGCCAGGGGCTCCCCGACGCGCTGGCCACCTGGTTCGGACCAGGGCTTTAGGCGGACTGCCCTGCGGGGGGACGGTAAACTCCCCCTCTTGTGAGTGCTCCTGAGAGGATCTTGGTTACCGGCGGTGCCGGTTTCGTGGGTGCGACGCTGGTGCGACGGCTGGTAGCGAGCGGTTACCAGGTCCGGGTGCTCGACAACCTGAGCACCGGGGACGCCGCGCACCTGGCCGGGGTGGACGCCGAGCTGGTCAAGGGCGACATCCGCGACGCGGCCGCCCTGGACGACGCGCTCGAGGGCATGGGGGCGATCATCCATCTCGCCGCCGCTGGCTCGGTGATCGGCTCCGTGCAGGATCCGGGGACGAACTTCGAGGTCAACGTGCTCGGCACGTTCCGCGTGCTGGACGCGGCCCGCCGGGCGGGCGTCGAGCGCGTGGTGCAGGCATCGACCGGCGGGGCGCTGATCGGGGACGCCACCCCGCCCGTCAACGAGCAGTCGCTGCCCAAGCCGATTTCCCCCTACGGGGCGAGCAAGCTGGCCGGTGAGGGTTACGCGCACGCCTTCGCCAAGACCTACGGGCTCTGCACCGTGGCCATCAGGTTCGGCAACGTGTACGGGCCGTGGTGCGCCCGCAAGCGCGGCGTGCTCAACGTCTTCTTCGAGTCGATCCACTCCGGCGTGCCCCTGATCATCTACGGCGACGGGTCGGCGTCCCGCGACTACGTGCACGTGGACGACATCTCCAGCGCCCTCCAGCTCGCGCTGGAGAAGGATGTCCCGGGCGGCACGGTGCTGCACGCCGCGTCGGGCGTCGAGACCGCGGTCAGGGATCTGGCCGATCTGTGCCGCCGGGCGGCGGGAGTCCCGGACCACCCGATCGAGTACCGGCCCAAGCGGCCCGGCGAGGTGGACCGCAACTTCGCCTCGTACGACCTGGCGAACAAGATGCTCGGCTACGCGCCGTCGGTCGCCCGCGAGGCCGGGATCCCCCGGACCTGGAAATGGTTCCAGGAAGAGGTGTTCCGGGACTGACCGGGACCGCTGTCAGCGGGACCGCCGCGTCACACCCGCTGACCGCCTTCGCCGATGCCTGGCTCCGGCGCTCAGGCGGGCCCGGCGACGCCGATCAGGTTGCCCTCGGGATCGGTGAAGTGCCCGACCACCAGGCCGGTCGGCGCCCGGGCAGGACCCATCCGGCGGGTCCCGCCGAGGCTCTCGGCCTTCCGGAGCGCGGCGCCGACATCGGGAACGCCGACATAGAAGACCACGTGGGCGTCGTAGCCCGCACCGCCGCCGACGCCGCCCGGGATGCCGGTGCCCTCGCCGATCCTGCCGGGGTCGGTGAACCCGTAGTCCGTGGGCTCGGAGACCTCCCGGGCGACCGGGGAGCTGGTGTCGAACTCCCACCCGAACAGCTCGCCGTAGTAGCCCCGGAGCCCGGCCGGGTCCTTGCCGATGACCTCGAAGTGCACCACTGGCTGCGCCATGGCTGATCCTTTCCGCGCCGGCGGCCGGCGCTCTCCGGGTAGAGACCGGCGGCAGCCGCCGGACTCATCGCAGCCTGATCAGCCGCCCGGATGCCCTTCCCCGCCGCCGAAGTTGCGGCGGAGCGTCTCCCCGTTCGGGGATTCGCCCGGGCGGTGGCCGCCGGGCGGTATCCGGCACCTCCCGGCGCCCGCGTGCGATGCTGGTCAGGTGGCTGACTCGTTCGCGGACCGGTTCGCGGCGGCGCGGTCCCGGTACGGGCCGCTGGTGTGGGGGCTGGACCCGTCGGGCCCGCTGCTGGAGGCGTGGGGGGTCGGCGACTCCCCCGACGGCCTCGACCGCTTCACCGACATCGTGCTGGAGGCGGCGGCCGGCACGGTCGGGCTGGTGAAGCCGCAGTCGGCGTTCTTCGAGCGGCACGGCTGGCGGGGCGCGCGCACGCTGCAGCGCCTGCTCGCCAGTGCGCGCAGCGCCGGGCTGCTGGCGATCCTGGACGTCAAGCGCGGTGACGTCGGCACCACCAACGACGCCTACGCGGAGGCGTTCCTCGGCGCGGGCGCCCCTTACGAGGCCGACGCCGTGACCGTGCACCCCTACCTCGGGCTCGGCGCGATGGGGAGCTTCGTGTCCCGCGCGCACGAGGCCGGCTCGTGCCTGCTGATCGTGACCCGGTCGTCCAACCCGGAGGGCCGCACCGTGCAGGCCGCCCGCTGCGGCGGGCACAGCGTGGAGGAGACCCTGCTGCGCGGCATCGGCGCGCTCAACGCCGAACTCGCCCCCGGCCGCATCGGCCCCGTCGGTGCCGTCATCGGCCCCACCCACCTGCAGCCGGGCCTGGACCTGCCCGCGGCCAGCGCGCTGTTCCTCGCGCCGGGTGTCGGCGCGCAGGGCGCCACCCCGGGAAACGTGGCGCGGGTCTTCGCGGCCTGCCCGGACCGGGTGATGCCGAGCGCGTCCCGGTCCCTGCTCATCCCCGGCCCGGACCGGCACGCCCTGCGCGCCGCGGTCGCCGCCCTGGCCGCCGAGTTCCGGTCGCTGCTGCCCGGCCCGGGCGCACCCGGCAGCGCCTGACCGCCCGCAGTACCTGACCGTCCGCAGTGCCTGGCCGTCCGCAGTGCCTGACCAGCCGGGTGCAATAGCCGGGGCCGCGGCAGGCGTTCCTCTTGCAGGAGAGGAGCGCACGTGGACAGAGAACTGGGTGCCGGCACCGGACCGGGTGTGATCACGCCGGACGGCTGCGCGGTGGACTTCTACGCGCTGCTGCCGGGCATGGGCGAGCCGGAGATCATCAACGCCGCCGTGCCCGCTGGCGCGTCCATCCTGGAGCTGGGCTGCGGCACCGGCCGGCTGCTGCGGCCGCTGGCCGCCTTCGGCCACCCGGTCACCGGCGTGGACGAGTCCCCCGAGATGCTCGCCCGGATCCCGGACCTGCCGACCGCCTGCTCCCGGATCGAGGGCCTGCGGCTGGACCGCACGTTCGGCGCGGTGCTGCTGGCCAGCAACATGGTCAACTCCAGCCCGGCGGTGCGGCGGGAGTTCCTGGCGACCTGCCGGCGGCACGTGGCCGACGGCGGCATCGTCGTGCTGCAGCAGCACGACCCGGCCTGGTTCGACGCGGTGACGACCGACACCCTGGTCGTCGGCGACATCACCCGGGTCATCCGCTCCGCCGAGCCGGCCGGGCGGCAGATCCGGGTGCTGGTCGAGTACCAGGTCGGTGACCGGGTCTGGACGCACGCCTTCAGTCCATACCGGATAGGGAACGAGGAGCTCGAAGCCGATCTCGCGTCGGCGGGCCTGGCTTTCGGCGGGTGGCTCACGGACAACCACGCCTGGTTCACCGCCCACCCGGCCTGACCCCGGCCGGGACGGCTCTCATGGGAGCGGGCGGCGGTACCTGACCTCGCTGATCCGGAACCCGCGGCTGTCGTCGTCCAGGGTTCCCCCGTCGGCGGCCCAGCCGCCCGCTTCGTAGAACCGGCGGGCCCGCGCGTTGGTGCCGAGCACCCACAGGATCGCCTCGGCGTACCCCGCCTGCGTGAGCCGCGCGAGGGCGGCCGCCATCAGCCGGCCGCCGGTCCCCCGGCCCCACGCCTCCGGCAGCAGGTAGATAGCCCGGACCTCGCCCACCCGTGCCGGGTCTTCGTCCTCGGCGCGGGCCGGGCCGAACCCCGCGAAGCCGGCCAGGGCGCCGTCCTCCTCGGCGACCAGCACCCCGCTGCGGGACCAGTCCAGCTCCCGCAGCGACCGCTCCCAGCCGGCGGCCCGGGCGGCCGGGTCGAGCCCGTCGAGGTACTCCTGCGGCATCAGCCCCCGGTAGGCCCCCTGCCAGGACCGCACGTGCACGACCGCGATCCGCCCGGCGTCCGCCGCCGTGGCCGGCCTGATCTCCATCCCCCCATTGTCGCCGGGCCGCGGGTGCACCCCGGAGCCGGCGCAGCGGCCCGCCGCCTTTCCCCGTGGACCCCTGAATAACGGCCGCCCGGCTCGCGTGCCCCGGCATCCCGGCTGGCCCGCTCCCTGATCGGGCGCCGTCATCCAGCGGCCCTAGACTTCGTTCCCGTGTTCCTCACTGCCGGAAGCAGGAACGATGACACCTGAACCCGCAGCCGGGCAGGCAGACAGCGCGGCAGCACTCCGCGCGGGGCTGCAGCGTGACCTGACCGCCGCCATGAAGGCCCGCGATCCCGATGCTGTTGCCGCGCTCCGCGGCGCCCTCGCCGCCATCGGCAACGCGGAAGCGGTCGCAGCGCCGGCCTGCGGCCCGGCCGCGACGAGCGAGCATTTCGCCGGCGCCCGCAGCGGGCTGGGCGCCGCGGAAGCGGCCCGGCGGGAACTCGGCAGCCGCGACCTGCACGCGATCCTGCGCGGCCAGGTTGACGAACACAGCCGCGAGGCCGACCACTACGACACCCTCGGCCAGGCGGACGCCGCCGGGCGGCTGCGGCGGCAGGCACGCGTCATCGCCGCCTATCTCCCGCCGGACGACGCCGGCCGCTGAGCCCGCCACCGGCACAGCCCGTCCGGCCGCCCCAGCGGTCAGTGGCAGCTGGTGACGCCGGAGTCGGTGAAGGTCTGGCCGGCCACCGGCAGGAACTTCCAGCGGTACCAGCCGGGCCCGAGGGTCAGCTGCAGCGCGCCGAAAGTGGTGTTGTTGCGGACCTCGCTGTTCGCCTTCACGCCCGCGAACTTGTGCAGATGCGCACCGCCCGTGCCCACGACGAACTCGCGGATTCCCTTGGTGCTGCGCTTGCCGGACGGCGTCTGGCGGGCGAAGCGCTCGTACTGGTGCCAGTGCCCGCCCAGGACCACGTCCGCGTGCGCCTTGAACAGATCGTCCCAGGCCGGCCGCATGGCGGCGTTGACGCCGTGCCGTCCGGAGGAGAAGAGCGGGTTGTGCCAGTAGGCGAGGGTGCAGCGCGCCGCATGCGCCTTGAGGACGTGGCGCAGCCACGTCTCCTGGGGTGACCCGGGGCCGCAGCCGCCGCTGATGAAGCCGCAGTTCGAGTTCAGCACGACGATGTGCCAGCTGCCGCGGCGGTAGTCGTAGTAGCCCTTGCCGCGCTGGCCGGCCAGCTGGCCGAAGTAGCTGAAGTAGGGCCCCGCGTGATGGTCCGGGGTGTACTCCCAGTTGCCCGGGGTGGGCCTGGTCCGGGACCGGTACCTGCCCCAGGTCGGGTTGTAGCACTGCGCGAAAGCCTGACCGCTGGTGGGGCCGTTGACCTCATCCCCGAGCGCCGCCACCGTCGCGTGGTGGTGCGCGCTGATCGCGGTCCCGAGGACCTTGGCAGTGGCGACCGCGCTGTGCGAGGGCCGGTGCGCCTTGTCCGGGCTGCAGGCCACGTCACCGGCTGCGAGCAGCGTCTGTGCTGGCGCCGCGGCCCGCTGCCAGCCGGCCGCGGCGGGCAGGCCCGGCTGCAGCGCGCTCAGCGCGGCTGCGAACGGCAGCACCGCTGCCGTGGCAAGCGCCCGTGTCCGCACAGGAGCCCTCCCCGTCCCCGCCAGGCAGCCTTTGATAACTCCGCGTAATCACCAGTGACGGAATGCTAACAGGATGGCGCGGAGGCGCCAGCCATGACGGGCGGTGAGGGGCGCGCGTCAGGTGAGTTCGCCGGGCAGCCGGGATGGTCAGCGCCGGGTGCCCGCGGGCTGGCGCGCCGCGCCGCTGGGAGTTCCGGTGCCCGCGGGCTGGTCAGGCTGCGGCTCCTGGCGGCCGGGCATGGCGGATGGAAGATCCCGGCCAGGGCGAGCGCGACCAGGCCGGCCAGCGCCCAGCCGGACAGGACCAGCAGCGGCCCGGTGATGGCGTTGCCGCTGAAGTAGACGGTGTTCTGCACGGCGGGCAGGGCGGAGCCCGCGGGCAGCGCCCGGCCGAGGTCGGCGTACCAGGGGGTGATCATGTGCGGGCCCAGCGTGGTGCCGGAGGAGGCGATGCCGACCGGGACGAACAGCAGGAAGATCACCGCGTAGCCGAGCCCCCGGCCCCAGCGGGCCGCGGCGGCAATGGCAACCGTGGCGGCGAAGGCCAGCAGCGTGCCGACGCCGAACAGGCCCCATGGCGCCCCGGTGAGCGCCCCGATCGCCGGGTCGGCGATGGCGGTCGCCACCGCGGCGACGATGGCCGCGTAGACCGCGGACGAGATGATCTGGCCGATCGGGCGCATGGCCTTGCCGAACCGGTTCACCAGCATGTTGCCGAAGAGCAGGCTCGGGGCGAGCAGGGCGGTGACGAAGAACACCTGCGACAGGCCCTGGGGGTCGCCGGGCGGCAGCGGGCGGATGTCCTGCACGGCGAGAGGCAGGCCCGTGCCGCGGGTGGCAGCCTGCACGTCCTTGACCGTGGCAGTGGTGGTGGCCTGGCTGGTGGCGGTCGCGACCAGCAGCAGCTGGCGGGCCGGGCCGGGCACCAGGGCGGCGTCGACCCCGCGCGTGAGGATGGCGCTGCGGGCGGCCGCCGCGGTCGGGTAGCGGGTGACGACATAGCCGCCCGGCCGCACGCGGGCCAGGCCCGTGCCCAGGCGGGCCGCCTCGGCGGCGGTGCCGGCCACCCCGACCGGCAGCGAGCGCGGGCCGGGAGCGTGCAGGGCGCCGATGAAGGAGACCACGAACACCAGGCTGATCAGGGTGGCGCCGATCGCCCCGAGCAGGGTGTCCCGGGTCCGGCGCCGCGCCTGCTGGCGGGCTGCCGCCGACCGGACCCGGCGGCCCCCACTGCCGGGTGGACCCATGCCGTGCGTCACCGTCCCGATCTTTCCCCGCGCCCTGCCAGGGCAACATCGCCCAGTAAGGGTGAAATCACCCCCGGTCAGGACGGCCAGTCGAGCGGGTCGTGATCGGCTTGCGGGGTGAACCCGGCCGCCACCCGCACCTCCGGCCGCCGCACCTCCATGTGCGCCAGCCGCCGGAACACCAGCCGGTCCGCCTTGGTCAGCGGCGGCTGGGTCAGCGAGCGCGGCCACAGCCGGTACCGGCGGACCACGTTGATCTCCGCCGCCCACAGCGTGAGCTGCGCGCCGAGGAACAGCCACGACAGCAGGGTGATGGTGACGGCGAAGAAGCCGTAGGTGGGCTCGGCGTGCCGCAGCCCGCGCGCCACGTACCAGGTGCCGATCAGCTGCAGCGTCTCCCAGAACACGGTCGCGATGGCCGCGCCGAGCAGCACCTCGCGCACCCGCAGCGGCTCGGCGGTCAGCACCCGGAAGGCCAGGATGAACAGGCCGAGGTTGAGCACGGACGAGGCCGCGATGGTGAGGATCGTGGCCAGCTCCCCGGTGACGATCGCGGTCGCCATGGTGGCCAGCGCCGTCGACGCGATCGACGCCACCCCCAGCAGGCCGATGACGCCGAACGTCTTGAGGTAGCGCAGCCACAGGCTGGGCCAGCGCACGAACGGGATGTTCCACACGGTGTTCATGGCGTTCTGGGCGGCCAGGCCGATGCCGACCGCGCCGTAGACGGACCCGACGACGCCGACGATCAGCGCGGTCCAGCTGCCCTTGAGCGGGTGCACCGAGGACTTGATCTGATCGCCGATGATCGGGAAGCTGCGCAGCGCGGAGTTGAACAGCCGTTCCCGCAGCGCCGGATCGCTGGACAGCACGAACCCGAGCACGGTCGCGAACAGCAGCAGCAGCGGGAACAGCGCGAACAGGCCGTAGTAGGCCATCAGCGCGGCCTTGCCGCCCGCCTGGTCATTGCCGAACTTCTGCACCACCGCCAGCGGGAACCCGAGCAGGGGATGACGCTGCTGGAACCGGTCGAACCGGCGGACCTGCCGCTCGGCCCGGCCCACCCGGGGCGGCTGCCCGCCGTCTGCCCGCCCGCCGTCTGCCCGCTCGCCGTCTGGCTGCTCCACCGCGGCGACCTCCCTCGGCCAGGGCGGGACGCTCTGGCCCTCCGCCCCCAGCGCCCGGGCCCGCCATTCCTGCCAGTAACGGCTTCCGCATCGAGTGTCCTTCCCCCGGCAAGCGGCCTCATCCATGAACGGGTAAAGACGGGCCCCCTGGCACGGGATGATGGTCCCCGTGCCCAGCGACCGGGAGCAGCTCCGCACCACGTTCGACTCCGCCGCCGCGATCTACCAGCAGGCGCGCCCCGAGTACCCGGCTGCCCTGTTCACCGACCTGAGCCGGCTGGCGCGTCTCGGCCCCGGCAGCCGGCTGCTCGAGGTGGGGTCCGCCACCGGCAAGGCCACGCTGCCGCTGGCCCGGCTCGGGTACCGGATCACCTGCCTGGAGATCGGCCCCGCGCTCGCCGCCGCGGCCCGCGCCGCCCTGGCGCCCTTCCCGGCCGTGGACGTGGTCGAGGCCGACTTCGAAAGCTGGCAGCCGCCAGGGGGCAGTTCGTTCGATCTCATCTACGCGGCGACGGCGTGGCACTGGATCGACCCGGCGGTCCGGTACCGGCGCGCGTGGGAACTGCTGCGCCCCGGCGGTCACCTGGCGTTCTGGCAGGCGACGCACGTGTTCCCGGTGGGCGGGGACCCGTTCTTCGCCGAGATCCAGCCCGTCTACGACGAGATCGGCGAGAGCCTGCCGCCGGGCACGGCCTGGCCGAGGCCCGGCGAGCTGCCCGACGAGCGGGCCGAGATCGAGGCCAGCGGGCTGTTCACCGGCGTGCAGGTCCGCCAGTACGGCTGGGAGGTCAGCTACACAGCGGCGGAGTACCTGCGGCTGCTGGACACGTTCTCCGGGCACATCGCCATGGCGACGAGGCAGCGCGACCGGCTCTACGGCGAGATCCGGCGGCGGCTGGCGCTCCGGCCCGGCGGCCGGGTGCGGCGGGGCTGGGGCAGCGTGCTGCACGTGGCACGCCGCCGCGACCGGGCCGGCCCGTAGCCGGCGCGCGCAGAACCGTGCGAGCGCGCAGGGTTGCGCACGCGGCCGGTGCGTGCGCTTCCGGGTCAGGCGCCGGGTTCGCCAGTGGCGGGCTTGCCGGCGGCGGGGCCGGGGGTGCCCGCGGCGTGGGCGAGTATGTCCCGTTGCCGCTGCAGGGCCTCGGTGGCGATCTCCGCGGTCGCGACCGGGAGGGCCGCGGTCTTCTCCAGCGACTCGGCCGGGACCCCGAGGTCGAAGAGCCGGCTGTCGACCCGGATCGGCGCCCCGGTCACCAGGGCCAGGTTGACCGCGTCGCTCGGGCGGGCGTCCACCTCCTGCGGCCCGGCCGGCCCTTGCACGGTCACCGCGGCGTAGAACACCCCCGCTGTCAGCGTGGTGATCCGCACCTCCTCGACGTGCGCGCCCGCGGCCTGCACCAGGCTGGTGGCGAGCTGGTAGGTGAAGGGGCGCGGGGTTTCGGCGGCCTCCAGGGTCAGCGCCATCGCGGTGGCCTCGGTCGGCCCGATCCAGATCGGCAGCCACCGGTCGCCGTCGCGTTCGCGCAGCACCATGATGTGGTGGCGGCTGATGTCGTCCCCCTCGGAGCGCCTGATCTCGGTCACCGCGACCTCGGCCCAGTTCACTGCTTCAGCTGCCGGCATGGTCCTCTCCTGGGGTGCGTCCATCATGGGGGCGAGTTTCGGCGCGAGCCCGGTCCGCGCCTGGTGCAGGCGCGACTTGACCGCGCCGGCGGAGATGCCGAGCTCTGCCGCCACCTCCCGGTGGCTGAGGCCCTGCAGGTAGAACAGGAACACCGCGTCGCGCTGCCCGTTCGGCAGCGCGGCGACGGCGGCGCGGACCCGGGCGGCCAGGTCGGCCGCTTCGGCCGCCTCCGCCGGGCCTGGCGCCCCGGATGCGCGGTCGTCCGGCAGCCCGGGCAGCTCGGCCAGCAGCTGCCGGAGCCAGCGGCGGGCCACGTTCAGCGCGATGCCGCAGAACCAGGCGCCGAACCGGTCCGGCGCGCGGAGGCGGTCCAGGCCGGTCATGGCGGCGATGGCGGCTTCCTGCGCCGCGTCGCGGGCGAGCTCGGCCGAGCCGAGCACCCGGGTGGCCAGGAACACGGCCGTGTCCCAGTGCCGCGTCACCAGTTCGGCGAACGGCTCCCTGGCCCCGCGCCGCGCCTCGGCCACGAGGTCAGCGTCTGGCTTACCGCTGCGCGCCCCGGTCACATCTCATAGTGCGGCCGGGCCCGCGCCGGGTTAGCCACGGCGGCGGAAATTTCCCGGCACGGCTCTGCCGGGCCGGGCCCGCGGCCAGGCCGGCGCTGTGCTCAGGGAGCCACTGTGCTCAGGGAGAACGGAACTCCCTGGTGGAGCGGATGGGCTTGCGGCGGCCGAGCTCGCTGAGGATCGGCATCAGCACCGAGTCGAATGCGGTGGCGCTGTACTTGCGCCGCATCGCCCGCAGGACACCCTTGCCGCTGGCCTCGCCGATCAGGTCGTCCAGCACCGTGTACGGCACGTCCACGCCGTCGACCAGATCGGCGTGCACGGACCGCGCCATCCGGTGCAGTTCCGGGTGCCCGGCGGACTCGGTGGCCAGCACCAGCGTGGCGTCCTGGAGATTCATAGCGGCATGGTAGCCGCCGGACTGATACCTCTATGAGTACGTTGCGCAGACCGGCCAGCCCCGCATGCTCAGGAGGAGAGGTCCATGGACACCGTGGACAGCAATGACCCGGCCGCGGTGGCGCTGGTCCAGGGGATCCGCAAGGGCAACCTGACGGTCCTGGAACGGCTGCTGGCCGAGGAGCCCGGCCTGGCTGGGGCGCGGATCAGCCTCGGCGAGGACCGGTCCGCGACCGCCCTGCACGTGGCCACGGACTGGCCTGGCTACTTTCCCGGCGGCCCGGCCGTGGTCCGGCTGCTGATCGAGAAGGGCGCGGACCCGAACGCCCGCACCGGGGGCGGCACCTTCGCGGAGACGCCGCTGCACTGGGCGGCCAGCAGCGACGACTCCGACGTGGCCGAGGCGCTGCTGGACGGCGGCGCCTACCTGGGCGCCAGCGGGGGCTCGATCGCCGACGGCACCCCCCTGGACAACGCGATCGGCTACGGCTGCTGGAATGTGGCGCGGCTGCTGGTCAGCCGCGGCGCGCCCGTCCGCACGTTGTGGCACGCCGCGGCCCTGGGCATGCTGCCGCTGGTGGCGGAGTTCGCGGCCCGCGACCCGGGCCCGTCCGGCAAGGAGATCAACGAGGCCTTCTGGCAGGCCTGTCACGGCGGGCAGCGCCGGGTCGCGGAGTATCTGCTGGCCCGCGGCGCCGACATCAACACGGTGCCCGGGTACGCCAGCCGCTCGCCGCTGGACATCGCCCCGGGCCCTGACACCCGCCGGGAGATCCTCACCAGCTGGCTCCGCCAGCAGGGCGCCGCCTCCGCCCCGGTCCCGCCTTCTTAGTTAGCTGACTCACTTGACGCCGCCGGGCGGGCCTGCCAAGACTGAAGTTAGTTAGTTAACTCACTCAATCGAGGAGGCGGTCAGGTATGGACTCACCCCGGGGGCAGGCCCGGTCAGGCCCCGGCGCACGGCTGGCGCTCCACTCGGCGCTCGGCCTGATGATCCTGGTGCTGCTGTGCGCCGTGCAGTTCCTGGACATCGCCGACTCGGCGATCGTCAACGTCGCCCTGCCGTCCATCCAGCACAGCCTGAACTTCTCCCAGCAGAACCTGCAGTGGGTGGCCAGCGGCTACATCCTCACCTACGGCGGCTTCCTGCTGCTGGGCGGACGCCTCGGCGACCTGCTCGGGCGCCGCCGCATGCTGCTGGCCGGGCTGGCGGTCTTCGCGGTGTCATCGCTGACCGCTGGGCTGGCGGACGGCCCGGGGCTGCTCGTCGCCGCCCGGCTCGCGCAGGGCACCGGCGCCGCGCTCATGGCGCCGGCCGCGCTGTCGGAGCTCACGACCAGCTTCCGCGAGGGCAGGGACCGCAACACCGCCCTCGGGGTGTGGGGAGCCATCAGCGGGATGGCCGCGGCGGCGGGGGTCTTCCTCGGCGGCGTGATCTCGCAGGGACCGGGCTGGCGCTGGGTCTTCTTCGTGAACCCGCCGATCTGCGTCGCGGTGGCCGCGGGGGCGCTCGTCCTGCTGGCAAGAGACCGGAGGCGCCGGGCCCGGGGGGCGGCCTTCGACTCGCAGGGCGCGGTGCTGCTGAGCGGCGGCATGCTGCTGCTGGTCTACAGCCTGGTGCGGGCACCAGCCGCGGGCTGGGGATCTGGGCAGACCATCGCCACCCTGACCGGATCCGCCGCCCTCCTCGCCGCGTTCGCGGTCAACGAGCTCCGCACCCGCAACCCGCTGGTCCCGTTCGCCATCCTCCGCGTGAAGGGACTGGTGGCGGCAGACCTGACCCAGCTGATCGCCTTCTGCGGGTTCTTCTCCCTGTTCTTCTACGCCACCCTGTACATGCAGGAGGTCCTGCACTACTCACCGCTCAAGGCGGGAGCCGCCTACCTCCCGATCACCGCGGGGTTCGCCATCGCGGGCGGCGCCGCCTCCCAGCTGATCACGCGCATCGGCACCCGCCCGGTGGTGGCGGCCGGCTGCCTGGTCGCCGGGGCGGGCATCTGGTACGTCTCCCGGGTGCCCATGCACGGTTCGTACCTGACCGATCTGCTGCCCGGGTTCCTGGTGATGTCACTGGGCGCCGGATCGGTGTTCGTCTCGGTCGCCGCCAGCGCCAACGCCGGCGTGCCGTCCGACAAGGCGGGCCTGGCGGCGGGGCTGCTGAACTCCTCCCAGCAGGTGGGCAGCGCGCTCGGCCTCGCCATCCTGTCCGCCGTGGCGATCACCCGCACCGGCCACCTGCTCGCCGCCCGGGTATCGCCCGCGGTGGCGGCGGATGCCGGATACCACCAGGCCCTGCTGGCCGGCAGCATCCTGATGGCGGCCGCGGCCCTGCTCGCCCTGCGCATCGGCAACACCCGGGCGGCGGCTCCGGTGGTCATGGTCGACGCGGAACCGGCGCCCGGGCCGGAGCCTGCGGCGTCGCGGCCGGGGGACCACCCGTGACAGCACCGGTACCCTGTTCAGTGAGATGACTGACTCAGTGCCGGCCCCGGCCGCCGCCACCCGGCGGCCGGGGAAACGGGAGCGGCTGGTGACCGCCGCGGTGCAGCTGCTGCACCAGCAGGGCATCGAGCGGACCACGCTCGCGGACATCGCGAAGGCCGCCGACGTCCCCGCCGGCAACGTGTACTACTACTTCAAAACCAAGGACGAGGTCATCGCGGCGGTCGCCGCCGCGCACGCGCAGCAGATCAGGGCGACCCTCGCCGCCATCAGCGCCCGGCACCAGGCCCCCCGCAGCCGGCTCAGGGCCCTGGTGCGGGAGTTCGCCGGCCAGAGTCAGACGGTGGCCCGGTACGGCTGCCCCTTCGGCACTCTCTGCTCAGAGATCGGCAAGCGGGGGGAGCCGGGCTTCGCAATGGCCGAGCTGATGCTCCTGCTGGTCGACTGGGCGGAGGAGCAGTTCCGGTCGCTGGGCCGCCGCGACGCACGCGACCTGGCCCTGGACCTGATAGCCGCCTACGAGGGCAGCGCCCTGCTCGCCAGCACCCTGCGCGACCCCGGTCTCCTCACGGGCGCGGCCCGGCGGCTGGACCACTGGATCGGCACGCTGTGACCGGGGACCGGCAACGGCCCGGCCGCGGTACCGGCGTGCCGGGCATGCGTTAGCCGCCGGATCCGGGGAAGGCGCTGACTATGGCGTCCTCACCGCTGCCGGGGTTCCTGGCCAGCCTTGCCCCGGTGCTCGACCACTACGGGTACCTCGCGGTCGGCGGGCTGATCATGCTCGAGGACTTCGGCATCCCGGTGCCCGGCGAGACGATCCTGATCGCCGCCGCGGTGTACGCGGGCGCCGGGCGGCTCAGCATCGTGGTGGTCGGGCTGGTCGCGGTGCTGGCGGCCGTGATCGGCGACAACATCGGCTACGCCATCGGCCACTTCGGCGGCCGCGCCCTGGTGCTCCGCTACGGCCGGTACGTGCTGCTCACCAGCGAGCGGCTGGACAAGGCCGAGAGGTTCTTCCGCCGGCACGGCGGCAAGGTGGTGGTGGTCGCCCGGTTCATCGAGGGACTGCGCCAGGCGAACGGGATCGTCGCCGGCACCGTCCGCATGCCGTGGCGGCGCTTCCTGGTGTTCAACGCCATCGGCGCGGTCCTGTGGGTGGGCGTGTGGACCGCGGCCGGCTACCTGGCCGGCGACCACATCCAGGTCATCTACACCGAGGTCACCCGCTATTCGCTGTATGTGCTCATCGCGCTCGGCGTGCTGGCGCTCGCCCTGGTGGCGCGGGCGGTGCTGCGGCGCCGCCGCCGGGTGGCCGCTCCGGAACGGGACCGCCGCCCGGCGCCGGCCGGCAAGCGGCACTGACGCCTGGGATCTGGCCCGGCGCGGCCTAGAATCGGGTCATGGGTTTCGGTTGACTCTGACCTCCTGCTGGCACGGCTCGCGGGCCGCCTTCCCCGTCTGACCACATCCGGTTGGACGAGGAAGGAGCACGCGTGCGATCCATGTCAACCCTGCGGCCAGCACTGGCGGGCCGCTCTTTCCTGCTTGCCGCCCTCGCGGCCGAGCTGGCCGACGAACTGGTCGACGGCACCCAGGGTGCGGCCGTCCCGCTGATCCGGCACTCGCTGGGCCTGAGCTATGAACAGGTCGGCCTGCTGTTCTCGGTGCCGCTGATCCTCGGCGGGCTGCTGGAGCTGCCGCTGGGCATCCTCGCCGGGCGGGGATCCACCCGCCGCCGGGCGGTGCTGGCCGGCGGCCTGGTGTTCATCGCGTCGCTGGCGGGGGCGGCGGCAGCCGGGTCGTTCGGCTGGCTGCTGGCCGCGTTCGTGGTGTTCTTCCCGGCCTCCGGGGCGTTCGTCAGCCTCACCCAGGCGGAGCTGATGGACGCCGACCCGGCCCGCCGGGCGCAGCACATGGCCCGCTGGACGCTGGCGGGCTCGCTGGGTGCGGTGGCTGGCCCGCTGCTGCTCAGCGCGGTGATCGCGGCCGGCGGCAGCTGGCGCACCGCCTACCTGGCCCTGGCCGCCGTCGCCGCCATCGCCTGGCTCGCCCTGGCCCGCACCACCCCCCACCCGGCCAACGCAGCCGCCCGTGGGGCCATCCTGACTGGCGCGACATCAGCCGAAGGGGGCGCGGTGCGCCCCGGCCGGAGCGAGCCGAAGGGCCGCGCCGCCGTCTGGACTGACGAGCGAGGCGACGAAGGAGCCGGAGCGAGGAGGGAAGACGGCGGGCTCCAGCGGCCCGGAGGCGAGGGAGGGCCAGAAAAGACAGCGAGCCGAGGGCAGAAACGAGCCCGGGTGCGGGAGGCGGCCGGGGTGCTGCGCGCCAGCGGAGGGCTGCGGTGGCTGCTGCTGCTGCAGGTGGCGGACCTGCTGCTGGACGTCCTCACCGGGTTCCTGGCGCTGTACCTGGTCGACGTGGCCCACGCCTCGCCCGCCCAGGCGGCGCTGGCCGTGGCGGTCCGGCTCGGCGCCGGGCTGGCCGGCGACGTGCTGACCGTGCACCTCCTGGAACGGACCCGCGACCTGCCGGTGCTGCGCGCCGCGGCGGCGGCGGCAGCCGTCCTGTACCCGGCGTTCCTGCTGGTGCCGGGGCTGGGCGCGAAGCTCGCCGTGCTGGCGGCGCTGAGCGTCGCCACCGCGTCCTGGTATCCGGTGATGCAGGCCCGCTGGTACCGGAGCCTGCCGGAGCACAGCGACGTGGCGGTGTCGCTGGAGAGCGCCGCGACGCTGGCCGGCGGGCTCGGCCCGGCCGCGGTCGGCGGGCTGGCCGGGCTGGTAGGCCTCGGCTGGGCGCTGGCCGGCCTGGGCGCGGTCCCGCTGGTCATCCTCGCCGCCCTGGCCCGCCCCGCCAGTGAGCGGCGGCCGGGATCGCCGCATCACGGATCGGGTGACCGGTAACGGGCAGATCACCCAGCGGCCGGGCTGAAGCCCGTGCCGCGACGGCCTGGGCACGCCCGGTCAGCCGCTGGCGCTGCCGGGCGGGATGCCGAAATGGGGCAGGCACGGCTCGAGGCCCTCGATCCCGACCGGGACGGTGCGGGGCCGCCCCCAAGCCGGCGCGGTCCAGGCGGAGCCGGACCAGCACGGCCGGGCTGGCCAGCGCGTCCAGGTCAGCCGGGGCGGGCAGCCGCAACTCCAGCCGCGGGGTCCGCAGCCGCAAGCCGGACAGCGGCCAATACCGGGAGGTCATGGCTGCGATTATCGGAGCAGGACGGGCGGGACTGCACGTGATTAACCCGGCGGCCAGAACGCGGGCGCGGCCGGCCGGCCGCCCATTACCGCGATCCATCAAGCGCAGGGGGTGATGGACGGCCGATGACTAAGAAACCGCCATTTTGTGACTTCCGGCCTTGCTGCCAGCAGCACAATGATGCGTTCCTTAATGAGGGGAAAGTGCGGGCCGAACCGCCCATACTTGATCATTTACGGGGAATCGCCATGGCAGAGGCGCCTGAGCTCAGGCGGGCACGGTTTCACCTGCTCCGGGCCGAGGACGCGCTGAACGTGGCCATCGCCAGCCTGCGCACCACCCCGGTGCCGGACAGCGTGCGGGTAATGCTCACCGACCACGCGGCCGCGGTCCAGCAGCAGGTACTGGACCTGCTCGAGCTCCTGGGAAACGTCAAGCCGTAGGGCTGGCTGGGCCGGGACGGGGGCGGGCGTGAGAGCCTGGCAAGCGTGGGGGGGACGCCTGCGGACAGCCAGGCCGGCGGCCCGCGGCAGCACCCGCTGAGCCAGCAGCAGCCGGCCCGGCCGGCGGACACCGGCCCGGCAGGCCCGGGGCAGGCCGGTGCGAACCCGCTGGAGCCGCTGGCCCTGCTGTTCCGCGACCTGCGCAGCTCACCACGCGGCCTGTCCAGCCGGGAGGCCGCCCGCCGGCTGCAGGCCTACGGGCCGAACGAACTCGCCCGCCGCGGCCGCCGCCGCTGGCCGCGCGAGCTGGCCGCCCAGTTCACCCACCCGCTGGCGCTGCTGCTGGCGGCGGCGGCCGTGCTGGCCTGGGTCAGCGGCACCCCCAAGCTGGCGGTCGCGATCGCCGCGGTCATCCTGCTGAACGCCGGGTTCGCGTTTGCGCAGGAGCTCCAGGCAGAACGGGCGGTGGAAGCACTGGCCGCGTACCTGCCCACGCACGCGCAGTGCTGCGGGACGGCGACTGGCAGGAGACCGAGGCCCGGCTGCTGGTCCCGGGGGACCTCGTGGAGGTCCAGGAGGGCGACCGGATCAGCGCGGACGCGCGCCTGGTCACCGGCACGGTCGAGGTGGACATGTCCACCCTCACCGGCGAGTCCGTGCCGGTGGAACGCTCCGCCGAGCTGGCCGACGGGGACGTGAGCATCCTGCAGGCACGGGACCTGGTGTTCAGCGGGACGGTGTGCACCGGGGGTGAGGCCCAGGCCCTGATCACGGCCATCGGGATGCGGACCGAGCTGGGCCGGATCGCGGCCCTGACCGAACGGGTCAGCCGCGAGGAGAGCCCGCTTGAGCACCAGGTCAAGCGGGTGGCCTGGCTGATCGCGTGCGTGGCGGTCGGCGTCGGGGCCGCGTTCCTGCCAGCCGGGCTGGCCGCCGGGCTGTCGTTCGCCTCGGCGATCAGCTTCGCGATCGGCCTGCTGGTCGCGAACGTGCCCGAAGGCCTGCTGCCCACCATCACGCTGGCGCTGGCGGTCGGTGTGCGCGACCTGGCCCGGCGCGGCGCGCTGGTGAAACGGCTGTCCGCGGTGGAGACGCTCGGCTCGACCACGGTGGTCTGCACCGACAAGACCGGCACGCTGACCGAGAACCGGATGCGGGTCACCGCCGTCTGGACCCCGCGCGGCGAGCTGACGCTCGACGATGCGGGCCGCTGGTCGCCGGACGGCACCCGGGCCGGTGAGATCGACGCGCTGGCCACCGCGGTGGCCCTGTGCAACAACGCGGACCTCGGCAACGGCCACCCCGGCCAGGGCAACGGGGCGGCCCGCCTCGGCGACCCGACCGAGCTGGCGCTGCTGCAGCTCGCCGCGCAGCGGGGCATCTCCTCCAGCCTCGCCGACCGGGAGCGGCAGCGGCGGGCCCTGTTCCGGTTCGACCCCCGGCTGAAGCTGATGACCACCGTGGACGGGGACGGCGCCAGCCTCACCGTGCACACCAAGGGCGCCCCCGAGGTGGTCATGTCGCATGCCACCCGGTACCGCCACGGTGACCGCGATGTGCCGTTCACGCCGGCGGACCGCGAACGGTGGACCGCGGTGGTGAACGACCACGCCCAGCGCGGCCTGCGGGTGCTCGCGGTGGCCGAGCGGCAGCTGCCGGCCCGGGCCGCCCTCCCGCAGGCACGCGAAGACGCGGAACGGGACCTCTGCCTGCTCGGCCTCGTCGCCATGTTCGACCCGCCGCGGGCCGAGGTGCCCGCGGCGATCGAGCGGGTGCACCAGGCCGGCATCCGGGTGCACGTGGTCAGCGGGGACATCGGCGAGACCGCGGCAGCGATCGCCCGGCGGGTCGGCATCGGCGCGGGCGGCCTGACCGTGGTCACCGGGAGCGAACTGGACCAGCTGCCGGAAGACGACCTCGACGCGCTGCTGATGGGCGTGCCGGAGGTGGTGTTCGCCCGCAGCTCCCCCGAGGCGAAGCTGCGGATCGCGGACGCGCTGCGGCACATGGGCCAGGTGGTCGCGATGACCGGGGACGGCGTCAACGACGCCCCGGCGCTGCGGCGGGCCGACATCGGCGTGGCCATGGGCAGGTCCGGCACTGACGTGGCCCGCGAAGCCGGTGACATGGTCCTGACCGACGACAACTTCGCCACCATCGTGACCGCGGTGGAGGCCGGCCGCCGGGTCTACGACAACGTCCGCAAGTTCATCGTGTACATCTTCACGCACGCCGTGCCGGAGGTCGTCCCGTTCCTGGTGTTCGCGCTGTCCGGCGGGGCGGTGCCGCTGCCGCTGACGGTGATGCAGATCCTCGCCATCGACCTGGGCACCGACACGCTGCCCGCGCTGGCGCTGAGCCGTGAGCCCGCCGAGCCGGGCCTGATGGACCGCTCACCGCGGCCCCGCAAGCAGGGGGTGATCACCGGCGGCATGCTGGCGCGCGCCTGGGGGTTCCTCGGGCTGATCTCGGCGTGCCTGGTGATGGGCGGCTTCCTCGTCACCCTGCTGCGGGCGGGCGGGCACCCGGGTGCCGCCACCGGGCCGCACAGCGCGCTGAACCACGTGTACCGCCAGGCGACCACGGTCGCCTGGCTCGGCATCGTGGCCTGCCAGATCGGGACCGCGTTCGCCGTCCGCACGGACCGGGCGTCGCTGTGGTCGGTCGGCGTGGCGTCCAACCGCTTCCTGCTGGGCGCCATCGCCGTGTCGCTGGCGTTCGCCGCCCTGCTCATCTACGTGCCGCCGCTGGAGTCCTTCTTCGGGACCCAGGCACTGACACCAGCACAGCTGCTGACGGTCCTCCCGTTCCCCTTCATCGTCTGGGGAGCCGACGAGCTGCGGCGGCTGGTGCTGCGGCGGATGTCCGAGCGCCGCTGGCCGCTGCTCACCCGGCCCAGATGATCATGCCCCGCGGCAGGGGCCGGTCCCGGTCGCCTGCCCGGGTGCGGGCGGGGTGGGTGCGGGGGCCGGTGCGGGCGCGGGCCTGGGGACGGTCACGCCGGGCCGGGGCCACTGGCCGAAGTCGGGGCGGCGGCTCTCGTCCCGGTCGCACTGGACGCCGCCGATGGTCACGGCGAGACCCTGGTGGATGTGGGCGCGCGGGTCCCACACGCCGGCGGACCAGGCAACGGTCTGCCAGGCGTAGGACGCCTTGCCCGCGTCCAGGGCCCGCTTGACCGGGCGGTAGCCGCCGTAGATGCCGGTCCGCTGGCGGCCGATCACCGATGCTGCGCCGTCCAGGTAGGCGTTGATCGCGGGCTGGTCGGCCGGCTGGGCATCCCAGTCGGCGGCGAAGTAGACCGGCACGCCAGGCATGCCGAGAGCCTGGACGACCGCGTTGGCGTGCTGGGCGTCGGCGACGCCGGCCGGGCGGCCCTCCTTCATGCGGGCGGCGTAGGACTCGGCCACCATGACGACCGCGATGCCAGCGGCCAGCAGGGCCCTGGCTTCGGCCGGCCGGAGGTTCTTGCCGTTGCCGTCGTTGCCCGCGTCAGCGGAGATGTAGCGGCAGGCGAACCTGACGCCGGCGGCGGTAAGGGCTGCCGGGGACGGATGAGGGGCGAAGGAGTAGTCGACGCCGAACATCGCAATCGTTCCTGTCTGCGGGGAGTGGGTGTTCCGGGGACCTCCGGCTGTGTGTGGTGTGTCTTCCTGGCGTCCTTCTGGTCAGCGGTGGGCGCTGGTGCGCTCCCAGACGCCGAAGTTCTCGCCGCCGTTCCACAGCGCCGGGGCGTTCGCGATCACGTCACCGCTGGCCGTGCCCGTGGTGGTGGCGATGAGCTGGCCGGTCGGCCACGGGCCGAGCAGTGAGCCGCGGGTCATGTCGTAGGCCGTCAGGTGGGTGCTCGAGAACGCGCCCGTGCGGACGTCAGCGGCGGGCGGCGTGACCGCCCGGGGGGCGAAGAACGAGCCGGCCCCGGCGCCGAGATAGTCGAGGCCCGTGCCCACGCCGACGGCCCGGACCAGGCTGTTCCCGGCGGTGTCGTCGCTGACGGTGAACCGGAGCATGCCCTGCGC
>JBLMWU010000343.1:0-4787 GCA_050257395.1 Gemmatimonadota bacterium
GCGGGGCGGGTGAGGTCTGGCGGGCGGTGGACACGGCGCTGGAGCGGCCGGTGGCGGTGAAGCTGCTGCGGGCGGAGTTCGCCGGGCACCCGGAGACGCTGGCCCGGTTCCGGGCAGAGGCGCTGCGGGCGGGCTCGCTGTCACATCCGGGCATCGCGCATGTCTACGACTACGGCGACGCCGACCCGCCGCACCCGCCGTTCCTGGTGATGGAGGTGGTGGACGGGCCGTCGCTGGCCGGGGTGCTGGCCGGCGGTCCGCTGGAGGCGGCGCAGACCATGGACGTGGTCGCCCAGACGGCGGCGGGCCTGGCGGCAGCGCACGCAGCGGGCCTGATCCACCGTGACATCAAGCCGGCGAACCTGCTGCTGGGGCCCGATGGCCAGCTGAAGATCACCGATTTCGGGATCGCGCATGCGGCGGGCTCGGCGCCGCTGACCCGGACGGGGACGCTGGTGGGCACGCCCGGGTACCTGGCGCCTGAGCGCGCGGCGGGCCGGCCGGCGGTCCCCGCGAGTGACCTGTACTCGCTCGGCATCGTGGCGTATGAGTGCCTGACCGGCTCGGTGCCCTTCGGCGGCACGCCGCTGGAGGTCGCGGCTGCCCACCGCGAGCGCCCGCTCCCCCCGCTGCCGCCCCACGTCCCGGGCCCGGTCGCCGCGCTGGTCGCGGAGCTGACCGGCAAGGATCCGCAGGACCGGCCGGCCAGCGCCGGGGCGGCCGCTGAGCGGGCCGGCCAGCTGCGCGACGCGCTCACCCGGAATGCCACCGCCCGCCTGCCCGCCGGGCCGTACCTCCCGTCCGCGGCTGCTGCCGGGTCCCAGCCCGTGACCCTGGCCGACTCACGGCTTCCCGGCCCGGGGGAGTTCGCGCGGCGCTGGTGGGCGGAGCAGTCCCGCCGGTGGCGGGAAGGGGGACACCCCGTCTCCCGGATGGCGCTGGCCGCGGCGGTCGTGTTCACGGTGGGCCTGGTGGGTGCGCTGCTGGGCAGCCTGCTGGCAGGCCCCCGGCCGGGACCGCCCGCGCATCCGGCTGCCAGCAGCTCCCCGGCCGCCACCGTCGATGTCAGCGCCGCATCGCTCGCCGGGCAGCCGGCCGCCGCCGTGATCGCCCAGCTGCGCGGCCTCGGCCTCCACCCGCAGCTGGTATGGGAGCACACCGGCCGCCAGCCAGCAGGCACAGTCGTGTCCGTGCAGCCAGCCGGGCAGATCCCCGCAGGCAGCACCGTCACCGTCACCGCCGCGCTCAGCCCAGCCGGCCACCGGCACCACCACGGCGACGGGAACGGGAACGGCGACGGTGGCAGCGGCTGACCGGCCCGCCGGCAAGCCTGCCCGTGAACTCCAGCGCCCCCCCTCACCTTGCTGCCACGCTGGGAGCGGCGGTCTACGGGCTGGGCGAGCCTGTCATCTTCGCGCAGTAGGCAGGCACCTTGTCTTGCCCGCCGGCTGCCGCGATCAGTCTCTTGAAGGCCGCCGAGTGCTTGCGGGCGCTGGGGCTGGCGTGTTCGTAAGCGTTGCACTGCCCGGCAGTGCCCGGCGGCGCGGCTTGCGCCGGAGCCGTCGCCGGGGGCGGGCTGGCCGCGCGGGCCGGGCTGGACCCGCCGCCCGCGCGGCGGCTGGGCAGGCTGGCTGAGCTGGGCACGGTGACCGGGCTGGGGCTGGGCGAGCTGGTCAGGGTGGACGGGCTGGCCTGGCGGGGCGGGGCCGGCTGCGGGCGCCACGGCTGAGAGGTGGCCGGGACGGGCGCACCGATCGCATCGTGTGCCAGCCGCTGGATCGGTGCTGGGAGGACGCCCAGGTAGGCAGCGGCGGCCAGCGCACCGAGCGCCGTCACGGCACCGGCCGCGGCGGCTCTGATGGCCAGCAGGGCGGCCGGGTGCCGGCGCCTCCGGTGGGCAGGCCAGGCCGGCCGTCCCCCTGCCCGCGTGCTGGCACCGGCCTGTGCCGTGGCATCGTCCGGTGACGAGTGCGGCGGGGCTGTGGCCTGGCGCATGCGGCGGAACGCGGTCAGCGCCTGGTCATGCCCGGCCAGTTCGTCCGCGGCCGGCGCCGCATTGAGGGCCGCGAGCAGCTCCGCGACCTCCTGGAGCCGGGGGGCGAACTCAGGCCTGGCCGCCGCCCCGGCCGCGAGCAGGTTCCCATCCAGCAGCGCATCGAGCGCCTCGCCGGGCAGCCCCGGCGTCTCAGCCGGGAACGGATCAGCGTCAGGCATGTCCGGATCAGGCACGTCCGGGCCGCTCATCGTGTCACCCCCGTCCCCGCTGCCAGCGTTTCCGCGAGTCTGCGCAGGCCCCTGTGGGCCGCCAGCCGCACCGCGCCGGGGGACCGCCCCACCAGCCGCGCCACCGTCTCGGTGTCCAGTCCCGCCATCACCCGCAGCAGGATCACTTCTGCCTGGGCCGGTGGCAGACAGGCCACCGTTGCCAGCGCGGACCTGGTGGCCATGTTCTCCAGCGCGATCTCGGCGCTGTCGGCCGCACGGCCTGCGTCCTGCACCCCGACCTCTGCCACCGGTGACTCAGGCCGCCGCCGGCGCCATCGGCCGGCATCGACCGCCCGGCGGCGTGCAGTGGTGAACAGCCAGGCCCGCCAGGCGCTCTCGCCGCCCTCGAACTGCGGCAGCCCGCGGACCACCGACATCCACGTCTCAGCGGCGATATCCTCCGCGGACTCCGGCGCGATCATCCGCAGATAGCGCACCATGACCGGGTTGGCATCGCGCCACAGCACCGAGAAGGCGCCCTCGTCCCCCGCCTGCGCCGCGGCCAGCACCCTGGGGAACTCATCGCCGACCACAGCCCGAGTATCGGCAGGCAGGGCGTGATCTCGCAGCAGAACACCTGTTTCGGCACATTGCGCCAGCACCCGTCTCACCGCCGCCCGCGTCTGCCGTTGCGCCAGCCTGATCTCACCATGACAATAGGGCCAATGACAGCAGCCAAGTACCCACGTATTGGCACGCGGCTGCCCGTGGAGCTGGGCAGCGCGCTGGAGGGATGGCGGCTGGGTGAGGGGCCGCTGCAGCGGCGGCTCGCCACGGCGCTCGCCTCTGCCGTGGAGCGGCACGACCTGCTGCCCGGGACGAAACTTCCCCCCGAGCGTGTGCTGGCCGCGCAGCTCGGCGTCGCCAGGACCACCGTCTCGGCAGCGTACGAACTGCTGGAGCGCAGAGGCCTGGTCGACCGCCTGCAGGGCAGGGGCACGCATGTCACCGGCGGGGATGGGACACCCTGGGGTCAGCGGGCGGCTGACCTGACGACCTCCCTGCAGCGCAACGTCATCTTCCGGCGGCTGACCGACGGATCGCCGGATGCCATCGACCTGCTGGGCAGCTCCTCACCCCCGGGAACCGCGATCCGCCGGGCCGTAGCCACGGCCACCGGCGCGATCGACCTCGACGAGCTCATGAGCGACCACGGCTACTATCCGCTCGGCTACCCGCCGCTGCGCAGGGCGATTGCCGCGCGCCTCAGTGAGCGAGGGCTGCCGACCACCCAGGAGCAGGTTCTCGTCACCGGCGGCGCGCAGCAGGCGATAAGCCTGCTGGCCACGTACTACGTCAGCCCGGGCTCGGTCATCGTGCTGGAAGACCCGACATTCCCTGGCGCGGTGGATGCCTTCCGCGCCGCCGGTGCGCGGATCCTGAGCGTGCCGCTCCACGCAGGCGGCGCGGACATCGACCTCATCGCCGCGACCATCTCGCAGAACACCGTCCGGGCCGTCTATCTGATGCCCACCTTCCACAACCCGACCGGCGCGGTGATGCCAGAGGCGGCCCGGCGGGAGCTGGCCCGGTTCGGCCGCGCCAGCGAGGTCCCGATCATCGACGATTGCACGCTGGCCGAGCTGGCGCTCGGGGGTGAGCCGCCGCCGCCGCTCGCGTCGTACGGCCATGACGCGCCGATCGTTTCGATCGGCTCGCTGAGCAAGCTCTTCTGGGCCGGGCTGCGCGTCGGCTGGATCCGCGCCTCCCGGTCGGTGATCGCCCAGCTCGGGCAGCTGAAGGCGGTCACCGACCTGGGCTGCTCACTGGTCAGCCAGGCGATCGCCGCCAGCATGCTGGCAGACGTGGAGCGGATCGGTGAGGTGCGGCGCGCCGAGCTCACCGGGAGACTGACGCTCCTGGAGGACCTGCTGCACGGGACGCTCCCGGACTGGCGCTGGCGGCGGCCCAGGGGCGGCCTGTCCATCTGGGCCCGCCTGCCGGCCGGCAGCTCCGCCGAGCTCGCCCAGGTCGCCGGCAGGCATGGCGTGCTGATCGCGCCCGGGCCGCTCATGTCTCCGGCCGGGCGCTTCGACGAGTTCATCCGGCTGCCCTTCGACCATGAGCCGGCGGTTCTGCGGGAAGGCGTTCAGCGGCTGGCGTCGGCGTGGCAGTCGTACGCGGCCGCGCTGGACTCGTACGGGTCGAGCCGCCTGGACGTCGTCGTTTAAGGCGCCGCCAGGTACCGGCCAATCCCAGCTGATTTGGCAGGCCAAGGCTGCCTGGATTGGCCTTCTGCGCCGGGCTTACTGTCTCAACCGGCTGGTACCGAGCGCAGAGCAGTCATCGGAGGTTCACCGTGTCAGTCCCAGTTCAGCCCGCTGCTTCCGCCCCGCCGTCCCCGGCTGGCCGGGCCCCGGCGCAGACCGGCACCGCGCGGGTGAAGCGGGGCATGGCGGAGATGCTCAAGGGTGGCGTGATCATGGACGTGGTCACGCCGGAGCAGGCGAAGATCGCCGAGGACGCCGGCGCGGTGGCGGTGATGGCGCTGGAGCGGGTGCCCGCCGACATCCGCGTCCAGG
>JBLMWU010000344.1:0-20873 GCA_050257395.1 Gemmatimonadota bacterium
CGTCAGGGCGGCGCTCACGTTCACCTGGTCCACGGTGGGCACGCTCCTCCTCATGTCATCCCATCATGCAGACGGCACGGCGCGGCGGAACTCAGCGGTCGCGGGAGCGGGCCGCAGCCCAGCCGCAGGCCACCTGGATCGCTGACCGGTGTACCGTCACAGCGTTCCGCAGGCAAGTCGCCCGTGAGGACGGGAACCCGGACGCGCCCGGCATGTGGAGGCATCATGAGCGAAGGCTGCGTGTTCTGTGATCAAAGCTGGATGAGGGCAGCCGAGATCTTCATCGAGACCCCCCGCTGCATATTCGTCTCCACCAGGGACCCGGGCATCCGGGCCGGGGCCGGACTGGCGGAGGGCGTCCTGCCCGGCTCCGGGGCCATCGTGCCCATCGCCCACCGGACGTCGGTCTTCGAGCTGACCCCCGCGGAATGGGCCGACACCCAGGACCTGCTGCTCCAGGCAAGGACGGCGCTGCACGACCTGCTGGCCCCGGACGGCTACCTGATCGGCTGGAATCAGGGCAGTACCTTGCACCCCCACATGCATGTCATTCCGCGGTTCGACGACGAGCCGCTGGCTGACCGCTGGCTGCGCTCGGCGGTCAACGTCCCGGAAAACAGGCGGCCCGATCCGTGGGCGCCCGGGAGTGGCCGTGCGCTTCGGGGTGCCAGGTGAGCGAGGGCACCCGGGGGCCTGGCGGGGTGCCGGCGCCGGCGGCGCCCGCCCGGGCGGCCTGGTGCGGCGGCGCCAAGGTGGTGCTGTGCCGCCGGCGCGCCGGCGTGCTGCGGCCCGTCCCCGAACCCGAGGTCGAGCAACGCTGCCTGGCTGACTACGACACACAGCACTCGGCCTCGAGCGCGAGTCACAGCCTGTCTGCCGTGGCCGGCATTCGCCCGCGCACCTGCGTGTCACAAGCCGGGAACCGTGCCGCTAGGACCCCGCCCAGGGAACCACGCAAAGCCTGAACAGCCCCAACCCGCGACCGGCCGCAAGCTGATTGTCGGGTGGATCACCCGCCTGTAATCACCCACCACGACTGGGGAGAAAGCAACGGCAGCCCGCCGCCACGTGCGGTCAAGGCAGCGGGCAGCGATTCCCTGGGTCAGCTGGCGAGTGCCCGGTCGATGAGGGCCCGGTAGTCCTCAACCACTCCCGGCAGGAGCCTCAGGTGGACGATCGTGCCGTCTCCGGCGGGGGCCAGGTCGATGACCTGGCATACCGCGGCGGCGTCCTCGTCGCCTGCGACCACCAGGGCGCCGGGCCTGATCTGGCTGGGGTCGCGGGCCTCGTCCAGGAAGGTCCAGATGTAGCCGGTGTCGTCTTCGTCGTTCAGGTCAGCGCTTATGTCTACCCGGTACATCTCAGCCCTCCTCTCGCCAGAAAGCGGTACTCCCAGCGTACTGGGGATTGCCCTGAGCAGCACCAAGAGCGGCCAGGAGCTTCGCCAGCTCCCGCTCGTCGGCGCGGAGCAGCCGGACGGTGTAATGCGGGCGCTGGCCAGTGGGCAGCAGTTCGAATCCATGCTCGCGCAGGCTGTGGACAGCGATGAACGGTGCCGATGCGACCGCGCCCCGGGAACCAGGGAAGGTCTGAACAGAACCGCTCCCGCGACAGCCGCGAACTGAGCATCGAGTGGACGACCGGCCGGTAGCCCCAAGCGCGAACGCCTCCCGGGCCACCCACCACAGACAGGCGGGCGGGTATCCGGCCGGCAGCGCCAGCCCAAGGCGGTCCCGGCGGGAACCTGTCCGGGGTCAGCGCCGCGGGTTCTCCCCGGTCGCCGTCAGCCGGCGGAGCGCAGCGCGGAGGAAGACGTCGCGGCGGCCGAGCATGACCTCGCGGGTCAGGTCGGGGCGGCCCTGCGCGGCCATCGAGATCGGGAACCAGCCCATGTCCGGCGGGGAGGCGAGCGCCGACTCTAGCGGTGCTCCCGGCTTCCAGCCTGCCGCTGGACAGCCTCCGGGCCGCGTCACCCACCCCGCACAGCGGCCGCACACGTCCCCTACGGCCCACCCAGGGGACCAGGGAAAGTCTGAACAGGCCCGTCCTGGCACCAGTCGCCGATTGATGATCGAGTGGATTAAAGAGCTATGACTGCCTGCCCTCACGTGCAATGCAACCAGGCCGGGCAAAAGCCTAGCCCGCGCTGCTGGGCAAGTTCTTCCCTGAGCGGATGGCGCGGGTGAGCAGGAGCGTGCCGGTCAGGGCGTCAGCCGCGACGACCACCCACAGCGCCTGGCGGACGCCGATGGCAGTTCCCAGACCGCCGGCTGCCAGCGCACCGACCGGCACGCTGCCGAAACCCAGGAAACGCATTCCGGCCGTGACCCGGCCGAGTATCCACGGCGGGCAGTAATCCTGCCGGAAACTGGCCGCGACGATGTTCCCGACCAGGACCCCGGCCCCGACCACCGCCGAGCCGGCCAGGAAGAACGCTGCCCTGGCCCCGGACCCGGTCAACGGGATAAGCAGCCCGAACGGCCCGCTGACCACCGAGGCCAGCAGCGCCCGCGCCGTGCCCAGCCGCCGCGCCAGCCCGCGCGCAACCACGGCACCGGCCACCCCGCCGAGCCCGGCCACGGCCATAAGCAGCCCGACCGCCGCCGGGCCGAGCCCGGCGACCCGGACCAGGAAGACCACCGCCAGCGCCGTGACCCCGCCGTAGGCCAGGTTGCTGGCTGTCGCGTAGATCGTCATCGGGCGCAGGTAAGGATCACGGGCCACGAACCTGACCCCCTCGGCAACCTCCGCCCGCACAGTCGTGGCACGCCGATCCGACTCACGCGGCGGTGCTGGCGCGCGGATGGAAAGCAGGCACGCGGCCGACACCAGGAAACTCCCCGCGTTGAACAGCAGCGCCGTGGCCGCACCCACCGCCTGCGCCGCCAGGCCAGCCGCACCCCGCCCGCCGATCGCCGCCACCGACGCGCTGCCCTGCAACTTCGCGTTACCCTCGATCAGCTCCGCCGCAGTCACCAGCGACGGCAGGTACGCCTGATACGCGGCTGCGAAGAACACGCTGGCCACCCCGGCCAGCAACGCCACAACCACCACCTGCACGGCAGTCAGCACGCCAGCCCACGCCGCCACTGGCAAACTCGCGTACAGCAGCGCCGACGCCACGTCACAGATGATCATCAGCGGGCGCCGCGGCCACCTGTCCACCCACGCACCAGCCGGAAGGCCGATCACCAGCCACGGCAGGAACGCAGCCGCCGTCAGCGCCGAGACAGCAAACGTGCTGGCCCGCAGGACCGTCACAGCCAGCAGCGGAACCCCGACCACCGCCATGGCATTACCGGCGGCGCTGACCGTCTCACCGACCCACAACAGCCGGAAATCCCGCTGCCACAGCAGGCCACCCCACCGGCGAGCCGCACCGACGGCCTCACCCTGCCCGGCGACCCGCACCCGCTGACCCTGCCCTCCACCCAACCGGTGCCGCCAGTCTGCCCCCAGCGCTGCGCAGCAGGCCACCGCGTCTGCGGAGAGCGAAACCCAGCCAGCCCCGAGCACGGCCAAAGAGGCCTCTTAGCCCGTCCCGCCCGCAGCGCCCAGCGAGCAGCCAGCCTGCTCCATGTCATCCACCACGCTCCAATCTCACTGTGGACAGCGATGAGCGGTGCCGATAGGACCCCGCCCGCGGGGTCACAACTGAACTGGTCATGGTTTTCCACAGGCCCGGCGTGCCGGCTCAGCCGGAGGGATGTTCGTTCCTAATCCTGATCTTGGCCCGGTGGCGGGCGCGCACCTCTTTGGCGGCCGCGTCGACCGCGAGGACCAGCGGGATCACCGCCACTGCGACCGCCCAGCCGAGCGGCGGCGGGAACGTGCCGCCCAGCAGCCGGGCGAGCGGCGGCACCCCGATGAACACGAACAGCACGGCCACCTCGATCACCACCGCGCCGAGCAGCAACGGGTTGCCGCGCCAGTCCAGTCGCCCCACCCAGCGGGACTCGCTGCGGCAGGCGAACGCGGTCGCGAACTGGCCCAGCACCACGGTGGTGAACGCGGTGCCCGACGCCGCGGCCAGCAGTTCCGCGGACGGCGCCTGCCCCCACGACCAGCCGCCGGCCAGCAGCACCGCCACGAAGGCCAGCATCTCCACGATGGCTTCCGCCGGGCCCAGCACGCCGAACACCCGGCCCAGCAGCCGCCTGCTGATCAGGGCGCCGCCCCGCATCCGGCCCTGCATGGTCCGCGGATTGGCCGGCTCCGCCCCCAGCGCGAGCGCGGGCAGCAGGTCGGTGCCGATGTCCAGCGCCAGGATCTGCAGCACCGCCAGCGCGAGCGGCAGCTTCCCGCCGGTGATCGCCCAGGCCACGAACGGGACCAGTTCGGCCACGTTGTCGGTGAGGTGGTAGGTGAGGAACCGGCGGATGTTGCTGAACGTGGCCCGGCCCAGTTCCACGGCAGCCACGATGGTGGCGAAGTGGTCATCCAGCAGGACCAGGTCGGCGGCTTCCCGGGCCACGTCGGTGCCGGACGCGCCCATCGCCACCCCGATGTCGGCCTGCTGCAGCGCGGGGCCGTCATTGACCCCGTCCCCGGTCATCGCCACCACGTGCCCGCGCGCCTGCAGGGCGCGGGCGATGCGGAGCTTCTCCTCCGGGGTGACCCGGGCGACCACCACGCCGTCGGCGTCCAGCAGCGCGCCCAGTTCCGCCAGGTCCGCCGGGAGATCCGCGCCGGACACCACCAGCGGATCCGGCCCGGACAGCCCCACCTCGACCGCGATGGCCCGGGCGGTCGCGGGATGGTCGCCGGTGACCATGGCCAGCCGGATGCCAGCCTGGTGGCAGGCGGTGATCGCGTCCGCCACGTCATCCCGCGGCGGGTCCTCCAGCCCGGTCAGGCCGAGCAGCGTCAGCTCCCGTTCGGCCTCGTCCGCACCGGCACTGCCGGGGATCCCGGCCGCGTCCCGGCAGGCGACCGCGAGTACCCGCAGCCCCCGGCCGGTCATCTCGGTCATCGCCGCATCCGCGCCGGTCACGTCCAGGCAGCGGGGGAGCACCGCGTCGGGCGCGCCCTTGACGTGCAGCACGCCGTCGGCGACCACCGAGGAACGGCGCCGCCGCGGGTCGAACGGGTACCGCTGGGTGGCCTGGCTGCTGCTGAGGGCGCCCAGGTCGACGCCGGCCCGCATCGCCAGCGTGGACAGCGCAGCCTCCATCGGGTCGCCGACCGGGTGCCAGCCGTCCGGGCGCTGCACCACCCGGCCTGCCGACGAGCGGACAGCCGACACGGCGAGGCGGCGCACCAGGCCGGCCACGGCCGGGCCGGCCTCGACCGAACCGTCCGGCCCGTAGCCCGCCCCGGTGACCCGGGCGGCGCCCGCCGGGGTCCAGACCGCCACCACCGTCATCTCGTTCCGGGTGAGCGTGCCGGTCTTGTCCGTGCAGATGAACGTGGTGGAGCCGAGCGTCTCCACCGACTCGAGCTTGCGCACCAGCGCCTGCCGGTGGGCCATCCGCTGGGCCGCGCGGGCCAGGGACAGCGTCACCGTGGGCAGCAGGCCCTCCGGCACCAGCGCCACCGTCACCCCGACCGCGAACAGGAAACCGTGATCAGGGCTCATGCCGAGGGCCAGCGAGATGCCGAAGAACACCGCGCCCACCGACACCGCGATCACGGCGACTGCCAGCACCACCCGGCGCAGCTGCAGCGTGAGCGGGCTCGGCCGCCGGTGAGCCTGCCGGGTGAGGGCGGCGATGCCGGCCAGCCGGGTCCGCCCGCCGGTGGCCGCCACCCTGGCCTCGGCCTCGCCCTCCACTACGAACGTGCCCGCGTAGCCGTGCCCGCCGCTGGCGGGCCGGACCGGGACGCTCTCACCCGTCAGCATCGACTCGTCCAGCGCCAGGCTGTGCACGTCCAGCAGGTCGAGATCCGCGGAGATCCGGTCGCCGGCATTGAGCAGCACGATGTCGCCGGCCACCAGGTCGCCGGCGTTCACCACCTGCCGGCGGCCGTCCCGGCGGACGATCACCCGGGCCGGCAGCAGTTCCTGCAGTTTCCGCCCGGCCCGGTCGGCCCGGTACTCCTGGACGAACGCGAACACCCCGTTGACGATGATCACGATCACGATGGCGATGGCCAGCTGGGGCATCCCGCCCAGCCAGGCGAGCCCGGCGGCGGCCCACAGCAGCAGCGCGAAGAAGTGCGCCAGCTGACCCGCCAGCAGCAGCACCGGGTTGGGCGGCCGGGTCGCGGGCAGCACGTTAGGCCCGTCCCGGTGCAGCCGGGCAGCGGCCTCGGCGGCGGTCAGCCCGGGACGAGGGGGCGCGGTCATGGTGGCCACGACCTCACGCTGCACCGTCCGCTCCCCGGGCCGACAGGGGCGTTGGGCCCCGGGTGAGCGGCCCATGAGCCCGCCTCCACCGGACCCGTTGCCTGGACCAGCCAAAACATGGGTAGACCATGACCAGCAGCCGGCCACTGACGGCTGCCGCTGTTCGTTTGACCGGATGCGGCCCGGACCGGCCGTCGCGCCGGGCGGTTGCGGGAGGTGGCTGGTTGGGGCTGCGGAGCCCGTCCCTGCTGTGGATGCTGGCAGGGGCGACGGTGGTACTGCTGGCCACCGCGCTGGGGCGCTGGCCCGCGCTGGCCCGCCGCGGCGCCGGGGTGGTGCTGCTGCGGATCGGGCTGGTGGCCGCCCTGCAGGTGAGCGTGCTCGGGATGATCTTCGTGTGGGTGAACCGGTCACAGGAGTTCTACGCCTCCTGGTCCGACCTGCTGGGCACCAGCGCTGTCGCGGGCCGGATCGTGCCGGCCGCCGGCACCCCGGCGACCCGGCCCCCCGCGGATGCCCGGGTCGCCCTGCTCACCGGGACCGCGGCGCGGGCCGGCGGGCCGGGGCGGCTGCCCGCCGGGCAGCTGCTGGCCACCCGGTTCGCCGGGCCGGTGTCGGGGCTGTCGGCCCGGGGCTACGTGTTCCTGCCGCCCGGCTACTCGCCGGACGGCCCGCGGCTGCCGGTGATCGTCCTGATCTCCGCGCAGCTCCGCGACGCGGCGGCCAGGTACGGGGCGCGGCAGGTCGCCGCGACAGCGGCCGCGGGCATGTCGGCCGGCCAGCTGCCGAAGATGATCATGGTGATGCTGCCGCCGGACGTGGCCGGGCCCGCCGATCAGGGCTGCCTGGACGTGCCGGGCGGCGCCCAGGCCGCCACCTTCTTCAGCCAGGACCTGCCGCAGGGCGTGCGGGCCGGGTTCCGGGCCAGCCTGCTGGCGTCGCGGTGGGCGCTGCTCGGCGGCGCGGGCGGGGGCTACTGCGCGCTCCAGCTCGTCAGCTCCCCGGCCGGCCCGTTCCAGGTCGCGGCCGTCCCGGCCGGGGCGTATCCGGCGCCGCCCGGCGCGGGCAGGGTGACCCCGTGGCTGCGGCACCAGGACAGCGTGCGGTGGCGGCTGCGGCACTGGCCGCCGCCGGTGCGGGTGCTGCTCACCGGGCCGGGCGCCGCCGGGGGGATCGGCGCGCTCGCCCGGCCGCCCACCCGCGTCACCGGCATCAGCCTCGCGGCTGGGCCGCAGCCGCTCGCGCCGGTGCTGGCGTGGCTCGGCCGGGCGGTGGCGCCACCGGTGACCGGGACGGTCCGGTGAAGCACAGCCGGGTGGTGAACGGGGGAGCGGGCACGTGGGACTGACGAGCGGGACCTTCACCTGGCTCATGATCGCCGCGGCCGCCGGGTCGCTGACCGCGGTCGTCTGGGCCTGGCCCCGGCTGGCCGGGCGGCACCCGGCCGCGCTGGCGGGTCGGCTCGCCACCCTGGCCGGGGCGCAGGTGCTGGTCACAGCCGCCTTCCTGGTCTGGCTGAACGGGTACTTCGCGTTCTACGCCTCCTGGGGGCAGCTGCTCGGCGCGCCGCCGCCGCGGATGGCCGCGGCGGTGACCGGAACGGGCACCGGCGTGCCGCTGGCCGGGCTGACCATCCTGCGGTCCGGGCCCGGGCCGGTGCCGTGGGGCGGCGCGATGCCGCTGGCCGCGGCGCGGGGCAGCGCGGCCGGGCCGGGCGAGCTGGGCGCCCTGCCGGTGGCGGGGGAGCTGCTGCAGGTGGAGCTGCGTGGCCAGCGGACCGGCCTGGCCTCGGGGCCGGGCTACGTCTACCTGCCGCCGCAGTACTTCCAGCCGGCCTACGCCCGCACCCGCTTCCCGGCGCTGCTCGCGCTCACCGGGTACCCGGGCCAGGCGGGCAACCTCATCCACCAGCTCGGGCTGCCGGCGCTGTCCGCGCGGCTGACCGCGCTGGGCCGCATCCGCCCGGCGGTGCTGGTGATGCTCAACGTCTCACCGCTGATGCCGATGGACACCGAGTGCACGGACGCGCCGGGCGGCCCGCAGGTGGAGTCGTTCTACGCCCAGGACGTCCCCGCCGCCATCGAGCGCGCGTTCCGGGTGACGGCCAGCCCGCGCGGCTGGGGGGTGCTGGGCTACTCGACCGGCGGCTACTGCGCGGCCAAGCTCGCCATGATGTACCCATCCCGGTTCTCCGCCGCGGTGTCACTGGCCGGCTACTACGACGCGGAGTGGGGGTACGCGCTGCGCCACCAGTGGGGCGGCAGCGCGGGCTACCGGGACGAGAACAACCTGGACTGGCGGCTGCGGCACCTGGCCGCCCCGCCGGTGTCGCTGCTGGTCACCTCCAGCCGGGTGGGCGAGCTCAGCCTGCCCGGGACGCTGTCCTTCCTGCGGCTCATCCACCCGCCGATGCGGGGGTACTCGCTGATCGTGCCGCAGGGCGGGCACAACTTCCGGACCTGGGCCCGGGAGCTGCCGCAGAGCCTGGAGTGGCTCAGCCAGCGGCTGGACTGACCGCGCGGGGCCGGGCCGGCGGCGGCGCAGCCCGTTCCCGGGGATCAGGACCCCGGCTTGGCGCGGCCTGCGCCGTTCCGGCCGGCCGCCTGGCTGTCACCTGCGCTGTTGTCGGTAGTCTGGCGGAAAAGCCGCGCCGGGCCAGACGGGGGATGGCGGTGATGGCGGGATGGCCGACGACTCGGAAACCGGCATCGTGGTCGATGTCGATCATGTCACCACAGTGCTGGACGGCCGGACAGCCCGGCTGGTCTTCTCGGCGCTCAGCCGGATGGGGCTGTTCGTGGCCTGGCCGTATGTGGACTACGGGCCGTTCGCGACCGGCGGGGTCCGGCTCGGCAACCTGAACCTCGAGGTGATCGGGACCGGGAGCGAGGACGGGCCGCCGCCTGCGCAGGCGGGAGCGGAGGCCGCGGCGGACGGGGTCGGTGAGTGGCCGCGCCAGTTCGTCACCCTCGCGCCCTCCTCGCTGGCGGGCCTGACCGCGGAACTGGACGAGCGGGGCATCCGGCACGGCGAGCCGGAGCCGTTCGCGCCGGAGGAGGGCGCCGGGCCGCTGTACACCACGGTCGGCCTGCCCGACCTGGGCGGTGAGGAGCTGGCCGTCCAGTTCTGCGCCTACCCGGAGGGGCCGCGGACCGGCACGGTCGGCGCCCGCGACCTGGCGGGCGTGCAGCAGGTGGACCGGGTGGTGGTCGGCGCCAGCGACGCGGACCGGGCGCGCGAGCAGTGGGGGGCGCTGCTGTCGCCGGACCGGCCCGAGAGCGGCGGGACCTGGCGGCCCGGCCACGGCCCGGCGGTGGAGGTGCGGCCGGCCGAGGGCGACACAGTGCTCGAACTGGTGGTGCGGGTCGGCTCGCTCGCCACCGCGCGGGCCGCGTTCACCGCCGCCGGGCTGCAGGTGACCGGGGACGTGGTGGAGATCGGCACCCTCCCGACCCGCCTGGTCGCCGCCTAGCACCAGCCAGCGCCAGCCCGGCACCGCGCGGGCACGGGCCCGGCCTGCCGCGTGCACGGCGCCGCGATGCCTTGCGCATCCGCCGTTGCCAGACTAGCGTCTGGACATATGTCCGATCGACTCGCGCCCGAGGCCACCCGGCGGCTGCTCACCCCCAAGCAGGCCGACACGGTGCAGCGGCTCACCGAAGCCGGGGTGGCGGAAGTGCGGCGGTCCGGGTACGAGAGCCTGAGCATCCGGGACGTGGCCCGCCGGGCCGGGGTGGCCGCGGCGACCGCCTACACCTACTTCTCCTCCAAGGACCACCTGCTCACCGAGATCTTCTGGCGCCGCCTGAACGCGCTGCCGCCGGTGGAGACCGCCGGGCCGCCGCGGGAACGGCTGGTCGCGGTGCTGCGGGAACTGGCGCTGCTGGTCACCGAGGAGCCGGGACTCGCCGCCGGCTGCACCGCCGCCATGTTCGGCAGCGAGCCGGACGTGCACCAGCTGCGTCTCTACATCGGCATGAAGATCCGCCAGCGGATCGAGGCCGCGGCCGGCGGCGGCACGCCAGCGGCCCGGCTGGTCGAGCTCGCCTACTACGGCGCCATGGTCGAGGCCGGCCTCGGCTACACCACCTACGAGCACATGGCGGACCAGCTGGCCGAGGCGGTCAGCGTCATCTGGGAGTGAGCCGTGCCGTCAGCCCAGCAGGCCGTGGCGTTCAGCCCGTACGACTATCAGATCCACGAGGACCCGTATCCGGCCTACCAGCGGCTGCGCACCGAGGCGCCGCTGTACCGCAACGACGAGCAGGACTTCTGGGCGCTGTCGCGGCACGCCGACGTGACGGCCGCGTTCCGCGACCCGGGCCGGTTCTCCAGCGCCAACGGGGTCTCCCTGGACCCGTCGGCCTGGGGCCCGTACGCGCACAAGACCATGTCCTTCCTGGCCCTGGACCCGCCCCGGCACACCCGCATGCGGGCGCTGGTGTCCAAGGGCTTCACCCTGCGGCGGGTGCGCGACCTGGAAGACAGCATCCGGGCGCTCACCCGGCGGCATCTGGGGGCGGCGCTGCGCCGGGGCGCCTTCGACTTCGTCGGCGACTTCGCCGGCCTGCTGCCGATGGACGTCATCTCCGAGCTGGTCGGCGTCCCCCAGGCCGACCGGGCCGAGCTGCGGCGGCTGGCGGACACCGTCGTGCACCGGGAAGACGGGCTGTTCGACGTCCCGCAGGCGGGCATGGAAGCCGCGCTCACGCTGGTGGGCTACTACGCCGACATGCTGGCCGGCCGCCGGGCCCGGCCGGCCGCGGACTGGCCGGAGGATCTCACGTCCGCGCTGATGGCAGCCGAGATCGACGGCGACCGGCTGACCGACGACGAGATCATCGGCTTCCTGTTCCTGATGGTGGTGGCCGGCAACGAGACCACCACCAAGCTGCTCGCCAACGCCGTCTACTGGGGCTGGCGGAACCCGGACCAGCTCGCCAAGCCGATGGGCGACCCGGCCAGAATCGGCTCCTGGATCGAGGAGACCCTGCGCTACGACGCCTCCTCCCAGATCATCGCGCGCACGGTGGCGGAGGACTTCACCAGCCACGGGCAGACCGTCCCGGCCGGCCAGCGGCTGCTGCTGCTGATCGGGTCGGCCAACCGGGACCCGGCCGCGTTCCCCGACCCGGACCGCTACGACCTGGACCGCGACACCTCGGCGCTGATCAGCTTCGGGGCCGGCCGGCACTACTGCCTGGGCGCCAACCTGGCCAGGCTGGAGGCTCAGGTCGCGCTCACCGAGTTCGCCCGGCAGGTCGCCCGCTACGAGATCGACGAGGCCGCCGCCGAGCGGGTGCACTCGGTCAACGTGCGCGGCTTCGCCACCCTGCCGGTAACCGTGGAGGTGCGCTGAGCATGCCGAGATTCGAGCCGCACCCGCAGCGGCGGACCACCGTGGTCACCGGGGCCTCCTCGGGCATCGGCGCCGCCACCGCCATCGCGCTGGCCACCGCCGGGCACCCGGTCGCGCTCGGGGCCCGGCGGGTGGGCAAGTGCGAGGAACTCGCCGCGACGATCCGGGCCGGCGGCGGCGAGGCCCTGGCCCTGCCGCTGGACGCGGCCGACGACGCGTCGGTGAAGAGCTTCACCGGGGCCGTGGCCAGCGAGCTGGGGCCCATCGAGATCCTCGTCAACGCCGCCGGCGACCTGGCGGCCCGGCCCGTGCACGAGATGGACACCGGCGAGTTCGCCCGCCAGCTCCAGGTCAACCTGGTCGGCGCCCACCGGCTGGTGTCGGCCGTCGTGCCGGGGATGGTCACCCGCCAGCGCGGCGACGTCGTGTTCATCTCCTCGGACGTGCTGCGCCTGCCGCGGCCGCGGATGGGCGCCTACGTGGCGGCGAAGCACGGGGTCGAGGGGATGGCGCGGACCATGCAGATGGAGCTGGAGGGCACCGGCGTGCGGGTCTCCATCATCCGGCCCGGGCCGACCATGACCGGCATGGGCATGGATTGGGAGCCGGAGACCACCCAGGCGGTGCTGGAGGACTGGGTGAAGTGGGGGCTGGCCAGGCATCCGTACTTCCTGCGGCCCTCGGACGTGGCCGCCGCGGTGACCGCCATCGTGTCGGCGCCGCGCGGAGCCCGCCTGAGCCTGATCGAGATCGACCCGGAAGCACCGCTCACCGCACGGCAGGAGGATCAGGGATGACCCTGCTGGAGCCGCGGCTGGTCTCCGGTGGCGCCGGCGGCGGCCACCTGGAGGAGCTGCGCCACGACCCCATCGCGCTGATGCGCCGGGTGCGCGCCGAGTGCGGCGACGTCGGCCGGTTCGACCTGGCCGGGCGGCCGGTGATCCTGCTGTCCGGGGCAGAGGCCAACGAGTTCTTCTTCCGGGCCCCGGACGAGGACCTGGACCAGGCGGAGGCCTACCCGTTCATGACGCCGATCTTCGGCCGGGGAGTGGTGTTCGACGCCCCGCCGGAGCGGCGCCGGGAGGCACTGCACAACCAGGCACTGCGCGGGGACATGATGCGCGGGCACGCGCAGACCATCGCCGACGAGGTGGACCGGATGGTGGCCGGGTGGGGCGGCGAGGGTGAGATCGACCTGCTGGACTGGTTCGCCGAGCTCACCATCTACACCTCCTCGGCCTGCCTGATCGGCCGGAAGTTCCGCGGGCAGCTCGACAGCCGGTTCGCCGCGCTCTACCACGACCTGGAGCGGGGCACCGACGCGATCGCCTACGTGGATCCCCATGCGCCGATCGAGAGCTTCCGGCGGCGCGACCAGGCCCGGGCCGGCCTGGTGGAGCTGGTCAGCGGGATCATGGCCGGGCGGGCCGCGGCCCCGCCTCCCGCCCGCGACGACCGGGACCTGCTGGACGTGCTCATGTCGCTGCGCAACCCGGACGGGACCGCGACGTTCTCCGCTGACGAGGTCACCGGCATGTTCATCTCGATGATGTTCGCCGGGCACCACACCAGCTCGGGCACGGCCGCCTGGACCCTGATCGAGCTGCTGCGCCATCCGGCCGTGCTGGCCGGTGTCGTCGCGGAGCTGGACGCGCTGTACGCGGGCGGCGCGGAGATCTCGTTCCAGGCGCTGCGGGCGATCCCCCGGCTGGAAGCCGCGGTCAAGGAGGCGCTGCGGCTGCACCCGCCGCTGATCCTGCTGCTGCGCGCCGCCACCAGGGAACTGGCGGTGCAGGGCTACCGGGTGCCGGCCGGCGCGCTGGTCGGCGCCAGCCCGGCCATCTCCAACCGGATCGCCGCGGACTTCCCGGACCCGGACGCGTTCGCGCCGGAGCGCTACGCCGAGCCGCGGCAGGAGGACCTGGTCAACCGCTGGACCTGGATCCCGTTCGGGGCCGGGCGGCACCGGTGCGTCGGCGCGAACTTCGCCATGATCCAGCTCAAGGCCATCTTCTCGGTGCTGCTGCGGGACTGGACGTTCGAGCTGGCCCAGCCGCCGGACAGCTACCGCAACGACCACTCCAAGATGGTGGTCCAGCTCGCCCAGCCGTGCGTGGTGCGCTACCGCCGCCGGGACGCGGGCGCCGCCGGGGCGGTCGCCTGATGCGGATCGAGGCCGACCTGGACCTGTGCCAGGGCCACGCCATGTGCGAGATGGAGGCGCCCGCCGTGTTCTCCGTCCCCCGCAAGGGCAAGGTCACCGTGCTCGATCCCGCGCCGCCGGGCAGCGAGCGGGCCGCCGTCGAGGCCGCGGTCCGCTACTGCCCCACCCAGGCACTCAAGCTGATCGAGGACTGATCCACCGATACCAGGCAGGAGGCCGGGATGGCCGCGTTCCCCCGTGCGGAGCTCGAGGAGATGGTGCAGCGCTGGCTGGACGCCAACCGCCGCTGCGAGGAGCAGGGCGACTGGCGCCCGCTCGCTGAGATGTACACGCCCGACGCCACCTACGGCTGGAACATGGGCCCGGGCGAGGAGTTCATGGCCGCCGGCCGGGACCAGATCCGCGACATCGCGCTGGCCCTGGAAATGGGCGGCCTGGACGGCTGGTCCTACCCGTACCAGCGGGTGCTGATCGACGACGTGCAGGGCGAGGTCGTCGGGTTCTGGAAGCAGGTGGCCGGCGCCACCCGGCCCGGCGGCGGCCACTACGAGGTGGCCGGCATCGGCGGCAGCTGGTTCCGCTACGCCGGCGGCTGGCAGTGGGACTGGCAGCGTGACTTCTTCGACCTCGGCAACGTCACCTCGCTGTTCGTGGAGATGATCAAGGCGGACGCGCTGTCGGACGGGATGAAGAAGCGGATGGAGCGCGCCGTGTCCGGGGAGAAGCTGCCCGGCCACTACCCGCTCGGCGGGGGGCCTGCGGCACTCTGGTGAGGCGGGGGGCGCGGGCGGGGCGGGCGGACCCTCCGCTCCGCTCGCCGCGCTCGCTCTTCATCCGCTCCGGGTTCCGCCCGCCCCGCCCGCGCTGGGGTGCTGTCAGGTGGCGGCTGGCTTACTCCGCGGCGGGGGGTGGCGGGATGTGGGGGGTGCCGTCGCGCAGGGGCGGGAACTCGAACGTCGCGGCGGTGGTGCCCCGGGTCAGCCGGGTGATATCGGCTTCCGCCAGCACCTCGGTGTCGTCGTCGATGGTGACCTCCCAGCGGCACACCGGCACCCGGCCGGCCGGTGCCCGGGGCGGCCGGTGCACCGGGCGGATGCGCGCCTTCGGGTTCACCGCCTGCGCGGTCACGTCGAACGTGCCGTCCTCGATCGTGTGGCACATGCCGCGCACCGGGCGCTCGCCCCAGGGCTCCACGTCCAGCAGCGCGCCGCACGAGCGGAGCTGGAAGAAGCCGTGCTGCTCGTCCACCACCTCGTACTCGACGTCCATGTAGTGCTGCGCGAAACCGGGGTCGAGCTGCAGCTGCTTGAAGATCGCCGGGACGCCGTCGCCCTCGATGTTCATGATCTTGCGGATGCGCTCGGTGTAGATGGGGCTGGCGCCGCGCCACTCGTCGATCGCGATCTCCTCGACGGCGCGCTGGCCGTAGCGCATCCCGATCGAGGCGAAGACCGAGCGGTCCAGCAGCTGCACGATCAGCGCGAACTCGCGGACCAGGCGGACCAGCGCCTCCTTGGAGAGATCCTCGAAGCGGAAGTCCGGATCGAATTCGCCGGAATAGTCCTTGCGGTCAGCCATGGACTGAACTGTAGTCTGGACACATGTCCGGAACAAGCCTGCCCGCGTCACGGCACGACTTCAGCGGCAAGGTCGCCATCGTCACCGGGGCCGCCCAGGGCATCGGCGAGGCGTACGCCCGCGCGCTGGCGGCCGCGGGCGCCGCCGTCGTGGTGGCCGACATCAACGAGGACGCGGGCGGCGCCGTGGCCAAGGACATCGGCGCGGCCGGCGGCCGGGCCGTGTTCAGCCGCACCGACGTCAGCGACCCGGACTCCGCCGGGGCGATGGCGGCGCTGGCCGTGGCGGAGTTCGGCGGCATCGACTTCCTGGTCAACAACGCGGCGATCTACGGCGAGATGAAGTTCGACCTGCTGGTCTCCGTCAGCTGGGACTACTACAAGAAGTTCCTGGGCGTGAACCTGGACGGGGCGCTGGTCTGCACCCGCGCCTGCTACCGGCACATGGCCGGGCGGGGCGGCGGCGCGATCGTCAACCAGTCCTCCACCGCGGCCTGGGTGTACTCCGGTTTCTACGGGCTGGCCAAGGCGGGGGTGAACAGCCTCACCCAGCAGCTCGCGCACGAGCTGGGCGGGATGGGGATCCGGGTCAACGCGATCGCCCCCGGCCCCACCGACACGGCGGCGACCCGCGCGGTCACCGGCGGCATCGCCCAGGACATGGTCAAGTCGTTCGCGCTCAAGCGCATGGGCCAGCCCGCGGACATGGTGGGGGCCTGCCTGTTCCTGCTGTCGGACGAGGCGGCCTGGCTCACCGGGCAGATCGTCAACGTCGACGGCGGGCAGGTCTTCCGTTGACCAGCGCGCAGGCGGCCGGGCGGGTGGGGTTCATCGGGCTCGGCCAGATGGGCCAGCCGATGGCCGCCCGGCTCGCGGCCTGGCCGGGCGGGCTGACCGTGCACGACGTCCGGCCGGAGGCGATGGCGGCGCTGGCGGAGGCCGGCGCGGCGGCCGCCGGGAGCGTCGCGGAGGTCGCGCAGCAGGCCGGGCTCATCTCGGTGATGGTCCGGGACGACGACCAGGTGCGGGACGTCGTGCGGGAGGCCGCGCAGGCGGCCGGCGGCCCGGCCGTGATCGCCATCCACTCCACCATCCGGCCCGGGACCGCGGCTTCGCTGGCGGCGGAGTACGCCGCGGGCGGCATCGAGATCGTCGACGCGCCGGTCAGCGGGGGCTTCATGGGCGCCCAGGACGGACGGCTGGCGGTCATGGTGGGCGGCTCCCGCGAAGCCTACGAGCGGTGCCGCGAGCCGTTCGGCTGCTTTGCCGACCTCATCCTGCACCTCGGCCCGGCCGGGGCCGGCACGCAGGCCAAGCTCGCCCGCAACCTGCTGCACTTCGTCGCGTTCACCGCGGCGGCCGAGGCGCAGCGGCTGGCCGAGGCGGCCGGGCTGGACCTGCGCAAGCTGGCCGGGGTGGTCCGGCACTCCGACGCGGTGACCGGCGGCGCGGGCTCGATCATGCTGCGCCGGACCACCGCTCCGCTCGCCCCGGACGACCCGCTGCGGCCGATCCTGGAGCACACCGCCGCGCTCGGCGAGAAAGACCTGTCCCTCGCCCTCGAACTCGGCAGCCAGCTCGGCGTCGACCTGCCGCTGGCGGAGTACGCCCTCGGTCACTTCGCCGCCGGCCTGGGCCTGACCCCGGAGGACTCCCATGACAGATGACCGGCGCCAGCGCGGGCTGGAGATGATGAGCGAGGTCTACGGCTGGGAGGTGCAGGATGGTCCCGGCGATTTCTTCGGGATCACCGTGGAGCACCTGTTCGCCGGCATCTGGACCAGGCCGGGGCTGAGCATGCGGGACCGGCGGCTGCTGCTGCTCGGCCTGCTGGTGGGCCAGGGCCAGCAGGACGTCGCGGACATCCAGATCGGCGCCGCGCTGCGCCGGGCCGAGCTGAGCCCGGACGAGCTGCGCGAGATCGCCATCTTCCTCACCCATTACGCCGGCTGGCCGGCCGGCGCCCGGCTCAGCATGCAGGTGGAGAAGCTCATCGCCCAGCAGGCCAAGGAGTAACCGGCCATGGCGCAGGCCCTGCCCGCCCCCCAGCTGCTGATCGGCGGCGAGCTGCGCGGCGCGTCCGGCGGCGGCACCTTCCCGATCACCAGCCCGGCCACCGGGGACGTCATCGGCCACGCGCCGGACGCGGACAGCGCCGACACCCAGGCCGCCATCGCCGCCGCCCGGCACGCCGCCGCCCAGCCGGGCTGGGCCGGTGACCCGCAGTTCCGGGCGCACTGCCTGCGGCAGCTCAAGGCGGCGCTGGAGGAGGACTTCGAGATCCTCCGCGAGATCACCATCGCCGAGGCAGGCGTGCCGCGGATGTGGACCGACGGCCCGCAGCTGCGGATCCCGGTGGACGGGCTCGGCTACCTGATCGGGCTGCTGGAGTCCTACCAGTGGGAGCAGGACCTCGGCGTGGCCGCGCCGATGGGCATCAGGACCGCCCGCCGGATCCGCCGCGAGCCGGCCGGCGTGGTCGCCGCGATCACCCCGTGGAACTTCCCGAACCAGATCAACCTGGCCAAGCTCGGTCCGGCGCTCGCCGCCGGGTGCACCGTCGTGCTCAAGCCCGCTCCGGACACCCCGTGGACCGGGGCGGAACTCGGCCGCGTCATCGCCACCCGGACCGACATCCCGGCGGGCGTGGTGAACGTGCTGACCTCCAGCCGGGCCGGCACCGGGCACGCCCTCGCCAGCGACCCGGGCGTCGACATGGTCTCGCTGACCGGGTCCACCGCCACCGGGCGGGCGGTGATGGCCGCCGCCGCCCCCACCCTCAAGAAGGTGTTCCTCGAGCTCGGCGGCAAATCGGCCGCGATCGTGCTGGACGACTACGACATCGCCGCCGCCGCCTCGCTCACCGCGTTCAGCGTGTGCATCCACGCGGGCCAGGGCTGTGCGCTCACCACCAGGCTGATCGTGCCGCGCGCCCGCTACGGCGAGGCGGTCGCGGCCTGCGCACAGACCATGGCGGGCGTGACGGTCGGCGACCCCGCCGACGCCTCGACTGTGTGCGGGCCGGTGATATCCGCCGCCCAGCAGTCCCGGATCGAGTCCTACCTGCAGTCCGCCCTGGCGGACGGCGGCCGGTTCGCCTGCGGCGGCGGCCGGGTGCCCGGCCGGGACGCCGGCCACTGGATCCAGCCCACGGTCATCGCGGGGCTCGGCAACGACGCGAGGGCCGCCCGGGAGGAGATCTTCGGCCCGGTGCTGGTGGTCCTCGCCCACGACGGCGACGACGACGCGGTCGCCATCGCCAACGACTCGCCCTACGGCCTGTCCGGCGCGGTCTTCGGCACCGACCTGGACCGGGCCCGGTCCGTGGCCGCCCGCCTCAGGACCGGCACGGTCGGCATCAACGGCGGCGTCTGGTACTCCCCGGACGTGCCGTTCGGCGGCTGCAAGCAGTCCGGGATCGGCCGCGAGATGGGCGTGGCCGGGTTCGAGGAGTACCTGGAGATCAAGTCGCTAGCCGAGCCCGCGTGACGGCACGGCCCTCCGGGTGTGCGGGCCGGCGGGTCACCCGGCGAGCAGGACGCCGAGGAAGAGGGCCGCGAGCGCGCTGAGCCCGGTCAGGGCGCCGAACACGGCCAGCCCGGCGGGGGAGCGGGACCGCGCGTGCAGCGCCGCCGTGAGGCCGGAGATCAGCACCACCACCAGCTTCACGATGAGGGTGACCCGGTAGCTGCCGTGGTCCTGCGAGCTCACCGCGATCATGTTCCAGATGCCGGTCGCGACCAGCACCCCGAACGCGGGCCACGCCACCTGGTTGAAGCGCCGCGCGGCCGCCCGGGGCAGCTCGGCGCCGAGGCGGCGCAGCACCGGCACCAGCGCCGCCAGCGTGAGCTGGCCGCCCACCCACACGGTGGCGGCGAGCACATGCAGGAACAGCCGGATCGTGTCCCAGCTCACGCTCAGCACTCCATGCCCTCCCCAGGCCAGCCGGGCCTTTCCGGCCAGCCGGGCACATTCTCGCCCCTGCCCTCTGCCTGCGACTCCCCGGGGGTCACCCGCCAGGCCACTGAATCCGGACCACGAGGACCAGATCGCCCGGTGGGCACGTCTTGATGCCGCGAACTCCTGCTTGGCGAGACCGCCCGCCCCGGACGCGCGCAAAACCGGTTGCCTGGCCGCCGGCCAGAGCGCCAGGCTAGCGGCGTGACCGGGCCGCCAGCCGAAGGATCCAGGGTCGCCTGGGCGGACGTCCCTGAACAGGTGCGAGCGGAGATCGAGAGCGCCTGCGGCGCCGCTGTCGTGGAGGCCGTGACCGCACCCGGCGGGTTCAGCCCAGGGCTGGCCGCCCGGGTTGTGTGCGCCGACGGGCGGCGACGGTTCGTGAAGGCAGCCTCCGGCGAGGTGAATCCGGACACCCCGCGCCTGCACCGGCAGGAAGCGGGGATCCTCGCTGATCTTGATCCGCTGATCAGGTCCGGGCGGCTGCCAGCGCCCCGGCTGCGGGCCACTGCCGAGCACGGCTCGTGGTTCGCGCTGATCCTCGAGGACATCAACGGCCAGCATCCGGTGCTGCCCTGGCAAGACGAGCAGCTCGATCAGGTCCTCGGCGACGTGATGGTCACCGGAACCAGCAGCACAGCTGGTGATCTTGGCCGCGCCACGACACCGGGCACGGGCTTCGGCGTCATCCTGGCCAACGTCCAGGCGGGCACGGTCAGCGCCTGGCACCGCAGCGGGCGATGCGCTCGCTGACGCATACGCCGGGGCACTGCTCCCCGACGGGAGCCGGGGCGGTCTCACCTTCACAGCCAGAGCCAGCGGCCAGGTCCCTGGCTAGGGTGGTTTCGTGGTCGAGATCCGCCGCGTCATGGCCTGCGCCCAGTGCGGGCTGTACTGGGACGGGGACTCGCCGGCCAGCTGCCGGAACGACGATCACGAACATCGCGTGTTCGAGGCTCACCGCCACCTGGACCCGGTCGTGCTGCCGGACGGCACCCAGCTGACCGCGGCGTCCTTCGACCCGGCCGCCCCCTACCTGCGCGCCCGCGCCCCGGACTACGGCCTGTACCTCGACTCCCGCTGGCAGCCGCCCTGGGACCATGGCTCTGTCGACTGGCCGGACTTCGGCGTGCCGGCCGGCACCGGCGCCGTAGCCAAGGCGCTCGAAACCGTGCTGCAGCGCGCCCGGTCGGGTCAGCACATCGAGATCGGATGCCTCGGCGGTCATGGCCGGACCGGAACGGCGCTGGCCTGCCTGGCGGTCCTGACCGGCCACCCAGCCGCGGGCGCCGTCGCGTGGGTGCGCTCCAGCTACTGCCCGCAAGCGGTCGAGACGCCCGGGCGGGAAGCCTTCATCGCCACCTTCCGCGGCTCCTGAGACTGTCATGCCACGATCGCGCCGGAACAGGCCGCCGGGTCAGGCGGCGCCCCCCAGCGCGCGGGGTGGGGCGCGCCCGGTGGCGGGGGGGGGCCCCGGGGGGGCGCGCGCCCGCCGGCCTCGGCGCCTCGGTGGGGAGGCGGGCCGGG
>JBLMWU010000345.1:0-4015 GCA_050257395.1 Gemmatimonadota bacterium
GCAGCGGGGCCTGGACAATCGCGGCTACAGTTGCCGCTGGCCCGCTTAATTATGTGGGGCTGAACCCGAAAATACACTGCACCGCGCCGCAGCCCAGTAATTGACGGCGGACGGTTAGCCCGCCGGGCTGGGCAAGATCTGACCGCGCGGCTGCCCTCTGCCGGCAGCTGGCGGGGACCAGCAAGCGCACGATCGAAAGCGGTGGGTATCCCTCCGCCATCCTGGGACTGACCCCTGGCCACAGGCCGCTGACCTGGCCGTTGCGCATGCCCTTTGACCTGCCGCAAGGCTGATCTGGGCGGAACATGCCCTAGGGTCGGGGCGGGACCCGCAGGCCTGCAGGAGGAGAACACGGATGAGCACCCCGTCGGAGGCGCCGGAGGCGGCAGCCGCTGAGGTGGACCCTGGCAGCCAGCCGCGGACGGAGCGGTCCAGCCACCGCAGGCTCTCGGAGCTGTTCGGCTACAAGGTGGTCGCCTTCGGGGACGGGCGGTGCGTCGCCGAGTGGAGGCCGGGCCCGCCATTCGTCAACTCCGGTGGCGGCGTGTGGGGCGGCGCCGTGTCGGCCGTGGTCGACAACATCTGCGCGATGTCCGTGGCCGCGGCGATCGACCCGCCGCCGCGGTTCCTGCCGACCGTGTCCATGCACGTGGACTTCCTGCGCCCGCTCACCCCGGGCGCCACCTACCTGCTGAAGGGGCACGCGCTGCGGGTCGGCGGGCGGCTCGCGGTCGCCGATACCCACATCATGGACGCCGAGGACCGGCTCTGCGCGCGTGCGACCTGCACATTCTCGGTGCGCCGCTGACCATGGACGGGACGGCCCGCCGGGCCGCGGCGATTTCGGCCCACCGCGGCGGCGGTGAGACGGCCCCGGCGGGCACGTACGAGGCCTACCAGGACGCGCTGGCGTCCGGGGCCGAGTACATCGAGTTCGACGTCCGGCGGACAGCCGACGGCCAGCTCGTCTCCTACCACGGCGCGCGCACCCCGCGGGGCAGGAGCGTCGGCGCCGTCACCCACCGGGTGCTCTGCGCGCACGCCAGGTTCGAGGTGCCGCTGGTGACCGGCATCATGCAGCTATTGGCCGGCCGGGCCGCCGCCCACCTCGACCTCAAGGAGACCGCTGGCGTGCCCGCGATCATCCGCCAGGCTGCCGGGATCCTTGGCCCCGGTGGCCTGGTGGTGACGACCCGCTCCGCCCCGGTCGCCGCGGCCATCAGGCAGAGGTTCCCTGAGATGGCGGTCGGTCTCACCATCGGCGGCGACCTGGCGGAACGGGCCCGGTACACGTGGGGCCGGGTGCGGGCGCCCGCGCTGACCCGGCTGGACTGGGTGACCGGCTGCCGGGCCGGCTGGGCTGCGGTGCATCAGCGGACCGCCCGCGGCGACGTGCTGACCGGGTGCCGGCGGCTGGGGATCAGCACCATGGTCTGGACGGTCAACAGCGACCGGGCTCTGGCGCGCTGGCTGGCGCATCCCGGGGTGGACGTGGTGGTCACCGACCGCCCGGTCCGCGCCGCCGCGCTCCGGCGGCAGCTGCTGGCAGGCACCGCCACCCCGGGCGGGCCGGGCGACGCGGGCACCGCCCCGGCACCCTGACCAGGCCTGAGGACCTCCGGCCGGGCCGGGAACTTCGGCGCCATCCGGTCCGTTGCCCAGCCAGACCCCTGGCGGGAGGATCCGGGAGTAGCCCTGCTGCCCGCGCCAGCGGCCGCAGCGGAGCGGCCGGGGGCGATCGTCAGCAGTCCCCGACCCCGAGCAGGTGCCGATGACGTTGCTGGACCCGCCGCACGCCCAGGCTGCCGCACCGGGCAGCGGGCAGCAGCGCTGGCGCCCGTGGCACGGCCGGGCACGGGCCCGGGACGTGCTGTGCGTGACGGCGATAGCGGCCAGCATTCTCTACTCGGCCGCGATGATCCCGCTGACACCCATGCTGATCTCCTCCCATCCGCTGCTGCTGGAGATGCTGGCGGGCTCCAACGCCTCGGTGCTGGCAGGCGGAGCGTTCGGGGAGGTCCACGGCACGCCGCCGGTGGTGGTGATCGCGGCCGCCCTGCCGGCGATGATGCGGTCGGACTGGATCCTGTGGTGGGCAGGCAGGCTCTGGGGCCACCGGATCGTCGACCGGCTGGGCCGCCACCATCCCCGGGTCAGGCTCGCCGAGCAGGGCGGCACCCGGGTCGCCGCCCCGCTGGTGGCGCTGGCCGCGTTCCTGCCCGGCGGCACCCAGTCGCCCCTGTACGCGGCCGCTGGCTGGCTGGGCCTGCCGCTGCCGCTCTTCCTGCTCGCCGACGCGATCGGCACCACGCTGTGGGTGTCGCTGCTCACCGCGTTCGGGTACCTGCTGGGGCAGGATGGCGTGCGGATGGCCGCGCTGGTGTCGCACTACGCGCTCGCCGCGATCTGCGTGCCCGTCCTCACCGCGATCGCCCCGCACCTGTGGCGCGCCTGGCGGCGCCGCAGCCGGGCCGCGGCCGCCGCCGTGCCGGTCGCCTGCGAGAGCGCCGCCGAGGGCGGTGCCCCGGCCCGCTGACCCGGCTTCTCAGGCCCCGGTCAGGTCGCGCTGCATGAGGATGGTGTCGAGCCAGCGGCCGTGCTTGTGCCCGACCGCGGTCAGGCGGCCCGCGTCGGTGAAGCCGGACCGCGCGTGCAGCGCGGCGGACGCGGCGTCCCCGGAGTCCGCGATCACCGCGACGACCTGCCGCACCCCCGCCTGCGCACACGCCGCGAGCAGCGCGTCCAGCAGCAGCCGGCCCAGCCCGCGGCCCGTCCAGCCGGGCGCGAGGTACACGCTGTCCTCGACGGTGTGCCGGTAGGCAGGCCGGGTCTTCCAGGGGGCCGCGTAGGCGTAGCCGGCCACCTCTCCCCCGGCCTCCGCCACCAGGAACGGCAGCCCGCGCCCGGCCAGCTCGGCGTGCTTGCGCCGCCAGTCAGCCGCATCGGGCGGCGCCGTGTCGAACGTGACCACGCTGCCGCTGACGTAGTGCGCGTAGATCCCGGCCACCCGCTCCATGTCGCCGGCCGTGGCCGCCCGGACAACCGCCTGCATCCGGCCTCCTGATTTCGCTATAGCGAATTAAATTCCATTATAGTAGAACGATGGACCTCGTGGAACTCGGCCAGCGCATCCAGCAGGCCCGCCGCGACCGTGACCTGACGCTGCAGGCACTGGCCGGCCGGGCGCAGGTCAGCGTCAGCATGCTGTCGTCGGTGGAACGGGGCGGCAAGGCGCCGACCATCCTGGTGCTCGCGCGGATCGCCGACGGCCTCGGGATGCCGCTCACCGCGCTGCTGGCGGCGGACCAGGCCCGGGTGATCGTACGCCGCGCCGCCGAGCAGGACGTGGTCGACGAGCCCGGCGGCTGGCAGCGGGTGATCCTCACCCCGGTGGTGCCCGGGGTGAACTTCGAATGGATCCGCGTCACCCTGCCCCCGCACTGCGACGCCGGCGAGTACCCCGCGTGGGCCCCGGGCTCGCACGAGTTCCTCGCCGTCGAGTCCGGCACGCTGCGGTTCACCCTCGGCGGCCAGCAGCACGACCTGGCCGCGGGCGACTCGGTGTACTTCACCCCGGACGCGCCGCACCGCTACCAGAACCCCGCGCAGACGCCGTGCAGCTACTACGTCGCCGCCCTGATCATGCGCCCCCGGACCCCACGCGGCTGAGCCGGCGCCGCGCCGCGCCGCCGGCCAGGCACGTGACGTGGCGGCCGGGCCGGGAGAAGGTAGGTGGAGCGGGTGATGTGAAGGGGGCACCGTGGACTATGAGGTCATCGCCGAGGCCTACCGCGATCTGGAAGCGGCCAGCGGCCGGCTGGCGCTGATCGACCGGCTCGCCGCCCTGCTGGCGGAAACCCCGGCCGGGCTGCTGCCGACGGTCTGCTACCTGTGCCAGGGCCTGATCGCGCCGGAGTTCGCTGGCGTGGACCTGGGGCTGGCCGAGAAGCTGGCCATCCGCGCGGTCGCCACCGCCACCGGCACCGATCCCGGCGAGGTGACCGCGGCCCTGCGG
>JBLMWU010000346.1:0-10650 GCA_050257395.1 Gemmatimonadota bacterium
CGATACGGGCGGCCAGCAGACCGCTGCCACATCTGTAGATGGATCGCTGCATTTTATCCAGGATGCTCAGCCTATTCACATGAACGGGCTTTTCTTCGGCCCTCGCTTGCCTCCGGGCCGCGCGAGCCCGCCGGCTTCCCTCCTCGCTCCGGCTCCTTCGCCGCCTCGCTCGTCAGTCCAGACGGCGGCGCGGCCCTTCGGCTCGCTCGGGCTAGCGGCGCCAGACGAGCAGCTGCCCGGTCTGGAAGCTGGGCTGCCCGAGCAGGGTGATGAGGATCCGGCCGATCCGGGAACCGCGGGTGGTGACCGCGACCACCGCGGCGGGCCGCCAGTAGGCGATGCCGGTGCGGAGCTTGCCGGTGGTGACCGCGTCCGGGCCGGCCGGCGTGCCCGCCCACAATCCGTCCACCAGGGTGGCGACGGACCTGATCCGGCCGGTGCCGTACGCCTTGGCCTGGCCGTTCTTGTTCGGCCCGATGAAGTAGCCGGCGTTCATCGCGCCCGGCATCCCGGTCTCCGCCTGCCAGCGCATGCCCTGGGAGGCGTGCCCCCAGGGGATCGGCACGATCAGCACCGGCGCGCTGTCCGGCAGATGGAGCCGGGTGAAGGCCGCCTGCCAGCCGGCCGGGACGGCGGCGGGCGCGGCGGCCTGCAGCGGCAGCGGGACCAGCGGCAGCACTGCCATGGCCGCCACCGCCGCCGGGATGCCGCGCCGCCACCAGGCGCCGCCGGCCACCGCCCGGCGCGCGAGGTCGAAGGAGAACGCCAGCGCGGCCGCGGCGGCGCCGGCCGCCAGCAGCGAGAACCGGTCCGGCAGCACCTGGCTGAGCACGGGCAGCTTCGCCAGCCAGTGCCAGGGCAGGAGCTTGCCGGGGTAGTGCCAGCCGGCCAGCGGCACGGCCGAGCCGCCCAGGGTGAACGCCTCCAGCAGCGCGAACGTCAGCGCGGTGAGCCGGACCTTGCGGTCACGCCAGCAGACGATCAGGGCGGCCAGCAGGACCAGCAACAGCGGCAGGCCGAGGTAGGCGAGGTACTCGGTGGTGCCCACCGGGTCGCTGGCGGCGTAGGCCGCGCTGGCCGGGGTGTGGAACAGCAGATTGCCGGGCGGCAGCACGAACGCCGGCAGGTAGTTGATGAAGCGGCCGGGCTTCCACGGGCTGCCGTGCTCGTGCAGCGGGCCGAGGAACTGGATGTACAGCGCGTAGCCGCTGAGCAGGATCGCGACGCCGCCCGCGACGGCGAGCCCGGCGGCCGTGCCCGGTACCCGCTCGCGGGTGGCGCGCCAGCCGGTCAGCCACACCAGGCCGGCGAGCACCCCGCCCGCCACGGCGGTGATGACGAGCAGTTCCTCCCCGGTGAAGACCTGGGCGGCCACCAGCACCCCGAGCCAGACCCCGTTCTTCACCGCGCTGCCCCGGCCGGTGACGATCCGCAGCAGGGCGTCGACGATGAGCGGCGGCAGCACCGCGAACTGCAGGTGGTAGTGGCTCAGGCCGGCGGTCATCAGGGCCGGTGAGAAGCCGTAGACCGCCCCGCCCACGGCGGCCGCGGCCACGCTGGCACCCCACCGCCGCAGCACCCAGAACAGGGCGGCGGCGGATCCGGCGAAGCCCAGCGCCAGCATGACGGTGAGGCTGACCTGCGGCCCGGCCAGCAGGGTCAGCGGGGCCAGCACGATCCCCGGCAGCAGGAACGAGGTGTTCCACATCAGGTTCACCCCGCGCGGGTAGTTCAGCGCGGTGGTCACCAGCGCCGGCAGGTGACCGTGCGCTACCGCGGCGGCGTCGTAGTGCATGAACCAGGCGAACAGGTCCACGTCGCTGATGTTGCCGAGCTGCACCATGGTGGCAGGGCTGGCCCACAGGTGCCAGGTCAGCACCAGCGAGCCGAGCAGGTAGCAGCCGAGGACCAGCCAGGTGGCGCCCTTGCGGGCGCGCGGGCCCGGGTCATCGGCGGCCGGGGACTGCCCGACTTCCCGCTGGGCGAGGCTCACCGCTACCTCCATTCGCGGGGACCAGTGCGTGCGGCCCGCGCTCCGCGGGCTGCCGGGCCGTGACCGGCCGGCAAGCCGGGAAGTCCCAGGCGGCGGACGGCTGGCCAGGTCAGGGCAAAGCCAGCCATGTAGGCGGAAAGGATAGTTCATCGCCGCCCCGCGGGTGGGCCGCACCGCGAGGCGGCATCGGCCGGGCATTGACGCGGCTAATTCAACAGCCGTAGAATTCAACACATGTTGAGATCCGGCTGCACCGCCCGCCGTGCCATGCCGGCCGGCTGGCCCGGGTAGGACACGAGGTCAGGAGGCTGACCATGTGGGCGATGATCCTCAAGGAGTTCCGGCAGCTGCGCCGGGACCGGCGGACGCTCGCGATGATGATCGTGATGCCGGTGCTCCTGCTGGTGGTGTTCGGGTACGCGGCCAGCTTCGACGTGTCGTCGATCCCGACCGCCGCCGCCGGGCCGCAGGCGGCGGCGCTGGTCTCCCGGCTCGGGAAGCCGTTCGAGCTGGCGGTCAGCGAGCCGTCCGAAGGCCGGGACTGGGCGCAGACCCAGCTGCGGGACGGCAAGGAGCCCGCCGCCGTGGTCACCTCCGCGGGCGGCCGGCCCGAGGTGCTGCTCGACGGCAGCCAGCTGTTCACGGCCAAGGCCGCCCTCGCGGCGCTGTCGGCCGCCCAGGGCAAGGCGGCCGCGGCCGGGGCGGCGCGGCCCGGGGGCGGCACGCAGGCGCCGGGGGGCAGCGGCCAGCAGGCCCCGGCGGCCACGGTGACCGTTCTCTACAATCCCGGCCTCACCACGTCGGACATCATGATTCCCGGGCTGGCCGGGGTGGTGCTGGTCTTCATCGGCACGATCATCACCAGCCTCGGGGTGGTCCGCGAGCGCCAGACCGGGACGCTGGAGCAGCTGGCCGTGATGCCGCTGCGGCCCCGGGACGTGTTCCTTGGCAAGATCGTCCCGTACTTCGCGGTGGCAGCGCTGGACCTGGCCATCGTGCTCGCGGTCGGGGTGGCCCTGTTCGGGGTGCCGTTCCGCGGCTCCTATGCGGTGTTCACGCTCGGGGCGGTGCTGTTCCTGTTCGTCACCCTCGGCCTCGGCGTGCTCATCTCCAGCGTGTCGGAGAACCAGGGCCAGGCGATCCAGCTGTCGGTGATGGTGATGCTGCCGCAGGTGCTGCTGTCCGGCCTGATCTTCCCGCTCTCCTCGATCGCGGCCGGGGTGCGCTGGATCTCCTACATCCTGCCGCTGACCTACTTCAACGACATCTCCCGCGGGGTGATGCTGCGGGCGGAGCCGCTCGGGCCGCTCTGGGCGCCGATGGTCATCCTGGCCGGGCTCGGCCTGGCCGTGGTGACGCTGGCGACCCTGCGGTTCCGCTCCTACCTGGCCCCGGCGAGCAGCAAGTGAACGCGCCGGGCAGCCCGGGTGCCGCCCCGGCAGACGGGTGGGGCGTGACGGACGTGCGGGTCCGCTACGGGCACCGGCTGGCCCTCGACGGCGTGTCGCTGACGGTGCGGCCCGGCGTGGTGAGCGCGGTGGTCGGCGGGGACGGGTCGGGCCGGACCACGCTGCTGCGCTGCCTGGCCGGGGCGATCACCCCGGCCAGCGGCGAGGTGCGGCGCCCGGGCGCGGACCGGATCGGGTACCTGTCGGCGGGCTCGGGCACCTACCCGGACCTCACCGTCATGCAGAACCTGCTGTTCCGGGCGTCCGCCTACGGCCTGCCCGCCAGCCAGGCCCGGGAGCGGGCGGGGGAGTACCTGGAACGGGCCGGGCTGGCCGGGGCGGCGGACCGGCTGGCGGCCCAGCTGTCCGGCGGCATGCGGCAGAAGCTCGGCGTGATCGCCACCCTGCTGCACCGGCCCGGCCTGCTGGTCCTGGACGAGCCGACCACCGGCGTGGACCCGGTGAGCCGGGCCGACCTGTGGTGGCTGATCGCGCGCGCCGCCTCCGACGGCGCGGCGGTGCTGCTGGCCACCAGCTACCTGGACGAGGCGGAACGGGCCGCCACGGTGCTCGCGCTGGACGCGGGCCGGCCGCTCGCGGTGGGCACGCCGCCGGAGATCGTCGCGGCCATGCCGGGCTGGCTGCGGCCGGCGGGTGAGCGCCCGGCCGGCCCCGCGGCGCGGCGGGCGTGGCGGCGGGCGGGCCGCTGGCGGGTCTGGGAGCCGGGTGAAGCGCCGGTCACGGGTGCGCCCGGAGACGGGCGGCTCCGGCCCGACCTGCAGGACGCGGTGGTCGTCGCGGCGCTGGCGCGGGAGCTCAGCGCAGGCGCGGACGGTCCCGGCACGGACGGCTCAGGCGCGGAAGGGCCGGGCACGGACGGCTCAGGCGCGGAAGGCTCAGGCACGGACGGCTCAGGCGCGGAAGGTCCCGGCGCGGACGGTCCCGGCGCGGAAGGGCCGGGCACGGACGGCCCTGGCGCTGCCGGCGGCCCGGCGCGGGCCGCGGCGGAGCCGGCGGACGGGCTGCTGGCGCGGTGCGCCGGGGTGAGCCGCCGGTTCGGGCGGTTCGTGGCCGTCGACGACGTGCACCTGCAGCTCGGCCGCGGTGAGGTGGTCGGCCTGCTCGGGGCGAACGGGGCAGGCAAGACCACGCTGATCCGCATGCTGCTGGGGCTGCTGCCGACCTCCGGCGGCCAGGTGCGGCTGTTCGGCGAGGCGCCATCCCGCGGCACCCGGCAGCGGATCGGCTACGTGCCGCAGACCCTGGGCCTGTACGACGACCTGACGCCCGCGGAGAACCTCGAGTTCTCCGCGGCCGTGTTCGGCGCCCTGCCGGGCGGCCCCCGGATGCGCGGCCGCGCCGCGGCCCGGCGTGACGTGCCCGGGCCGCTGCGGCCATACAGCCGCACCCCGGTCCGGTCGCTGCCGCTGGGGGTCCAGCGCACCGCCGCCTTTGCCGAAGCCCTGGCGCACCAGCCCGACCTGCTGATCCTGGACGAGCCGACCTCAGGGGTGGACCCGCTGGCCCGGGCCCGGCTGTGGGAGACGGTGGTCGCGGCCGCCGGGGCGGGCGCGGGCGTGCTGGTCACCACGCACTACATGGACGAGGCGCTGGAGTGCGACCGGCTGGTGGTGATGGCGGGCGGCCGGGTGGTCGCGGCCGGCACGGCCGGCGACATCACCGGTGACACGCAGGTGACCGTGGTCGAGGCGAGCCCGTGGGCGCCGGCCTTCGCGGCGCTGGAGGCGGCGGGCCTGCCGGTGGCGCTGGTCGGGGCGTCGCTGCGGGTTCCGGGCGCGGCGCCCGCGGAGGTCCGGCGGGCGCTCGGCGACCTCGCCGCCCGGGTGGCCACCGCCCCGGCCACCCTGGAGGAGCGGTTCTTCGAGCTCACGCTCGGCGGGCAGCCCCGGCAGGCGGCCGGATGAGCCCGCGCGGCCGCGGGCAGGGCCGCCGCGAGCGGACCGGGCGGCGCGGCGGGGACAGCGGCACCCGGGAGGCGATCCTGGCCGCCGCCCGGAAGCAGTTCGGCGACCACGGCTACGACGGGGCGACGATCCGGGGCATCGCGGCCGGCGCCGGGGTGGACGCGGCGCTGGTGCACCACTTCTACGGCAGCAAGGAGCAGCTGTTCGCCGCCGCCATGCGGCTGCCGGTGCACCCCGGCGAGATCATCGCGGCGGCGCTGGCCCCGGGCGCCCGGGAGCCGGGCCGCCCGCTCGGCGAGCACCTGCTGCGCACGGTGCTGGGCGCGTGGGATGTGACCGAGGTGCGGACGACCTTCCTGGGCCTGCTCCGCTCCGCCGTTACCAGCGAGCAGGCCGCGGCGATGATGCGGGAGTTCGTCACCGACGCGATCCTGGGCCGGCTCGCCGAGGCCGCCAGCGCCGATCTCGCTGGTGCCAGTCCCGCCGGTGCCGGTCCCGCCGGGGCGGGTGCCGGTGCGGCCGGCCGCGGGGCCGGGGGAGAGCAGGGCGGGGCGGACACGGACTTCCGGGCGGCCCTGGTCGCCAGCCAGGTGCTCGGGCTGGCCCTGGTCAGGTACGTGCTGGAGCTCAGGCCACTGGCCACCGCGGGCGCGGAGGAGCTGGCCGCCGCGATCGGGCCGACCCTGGAGCGCTACCTGACCGGCGACCTGCGCCCGGCAGGCCGGCCGCCCGGGCCGGATCCGCCGCCTGGGCCGGATCCGCAGCCCGGGCCGGATCCGCCGCCCGCCACCCCGGGGGCCATGCCCTAGCATCCGTCGGATGGACCCCCTGCTCGGCACCTGCTCGCTCCCCCGCCTCCGGCAGCGCACCGGGTTCAAGTGGCGCACCTACCCCGGCGATGTGCTGCCCGCGTTCGTGGCGGAGATGGATTTCGACCTCGCGGAGCCGGTCATCGGGGCGGTGACCAGCGCGCTGGCTGCCAGCGACTGCGGCTACGCGCACAAGGGCCAGCTGGGGGAGGCGTTCGCGCAGTTCGCCGCCGCCCGGCTGGGCTGGTCGCCCGATCCGGCGCTGGTGTTCGCCATCCCGGACGTGATGACCGGGCTGGCCGAGGTGATCATGGCGGTCACCCCGCCCGGCGCCGGCATCGTCATCAACCCGCCGGTGTACCCGCCGTTCTGGTTCCGGTTCGGCTTCGCCGGGCGCCGGATCATCGAGGCGCCGCTGGCGCGCGACGAGACCGGCCGCTACGACCTCGACCCCGCCGCCATCGACGCGGCACTCAGCCAGCCCGGCGCCGCCGCCTATCTGCTGTGCAGCCCGCACAACCCGACCGGGAACGTGTGGTCCCGCAGCCAGCTGGAGATGGTCGCGGACCTGTGCCAGCGGCACGGCGCGGTGCTGCTGGTGGATGAGATCCACGCGCCGCTGGTGCTGCCCGGCGCCCGGCACGTCCCGTTCCTCTCGATCGACCATGAGCTGACGCCGCGGTCGTTCGTGTTCACGTCGGCGACCAAGGGCTGGAACATCCCCGGGCTCAAGTGCGGCCTCGCCATTGCTGGCTCGGCCGGTGGCGCGGCCCTGCTCGCCGAGCGCTGGGAGGCGCTGCTCGCCGCGCACCTGGGCGTGCTGGCGTCGGTGGCCGCCTTCACCAGCGGCGGGCCGTGGCTGGACGCGGTGGTCGCCCAGCTCGGCGAGAACCGGGGCGTGCTGCAGCGGCTGCTGGCCGCCCGGCTGCCGCAGGTCGGCTACCTGACGCCGCAGGCGAGCTTCCTGGCCTGGCTGGACTGCCGGGAGCTGGGGCTCGGCGCGGACCCGTCGCAGGCGTTCCTGGCCCGGGGAAAGGTGGCGGTCACCCCGGGCACGGACTTCGGGCGCCAGGGGGAGGGCTTCGTCCGGCTCAACATCGGCACCTCACCCGCGCTGATCGAAGAGGCGGTCAGGCGGCTGTCGGCCGCGGTCGCGGACGGCCCGGCCGCGGGCCGGTAGCTGGCGCAGCCTCGCGGCGGGTGCGGCGCCGGCCACGCGTCTTTTCGTTGCCCTGTCGCCGGGTCAGGCGGGAAGGCCGGCCCGCAGCAGGTCGCGGGTGATCTCGGCGTGCCCGAGGTGCTGGCACAGCTCCTCCATGACGTGCAGCAGGGCGTGGCCCTGCGAGGTCATGTCCAGGTCGCCCGGGCCGGTGGTGGGATGGGTGCCGCGCGGGGGCGCGGCTGGGTCCGCGGTGGCGATGTCCGCCCGGAACCGGCGCTTGGCCTCCTGCGCCGCGGCGGCCAGTTCCGCGACCGGCCCGGCGGAGACGAACTCGGCGTCCCGGTCGCGCTCCACCGCCCGGCCAGCCACCACGTGGCCGCCCCAGTACTCCATCACGCCCAGGCAGTGCCGCAGCAGCACGTAGGGGGAGTTGGCGCCGGGCAGGCCCGGGCGCCGGTTGGCGGCCTCGTCGCCGAGCTCCAGCACGATGCCGGTCAGCGAGTCCACGGCCTGGTCCACATAGCTGGCTACCGCAGTCACCGGGATTCCCATCCCGCCATCATCGCCCAGCGCGGGGTGGCGCGGGGCGCTGGCGGGTAATGACGGGGGGTGGGCACAGTGGGGTGCCCGTTCGGGGGGAGGCCAGCCGATGAAGTGGTGGAAGCTCGCGCTCGGGATGGCGGCACTGGGGGGCGCGGCGATGCTGATCGCCAGCCGTGCCCCGCGGATGCGGCGGCGCGGCTGACGGCCGGAGCCCTGGCTCCCGGGGGCAGGTGCCCGGCGAGCCAGGGCTCACCACCCGGCGGGGGGCGGCGGTGCGCACGCTGGCAGGTTTCGGGGGACATTGGAGGGAATTTCCGTTATGCCACGAATGTCCTATCTAGGCAGCGCGCGCACACCATGTAAGTCTGGGTAAGAGGCCAGAGCAGGGCCGCGCCGCGGAGGGGCCGCATGGGCAGGGACGTTCCCGCGATCACCGTCAGCCAGCAGGACCGGCGTCTTTACCGCGAGAAAGTCCGCAGATGCCTGGATGTCTTCGCGCGGATGCTGCAGGAGTCGCGGTTCACCGAGGGGACCCAGCAGGTCGGCCTGGAGATCGAGTTCAGCCTGGTCGATGAGTCCGGGGCACCCGCCATGCGCAACGCCGAGGTGCTGGAGGCCATCGGCGACCCGCACTGGGCGCCCGAGCTGGGCCTGTTCAACATCGAGGTCAACCTGCCGCCCCGGCCGATGGCCGGGGGCGCCCTGGCCGAGCTGGCCGGGGCCCTCGCGACCGGCGTCGGCGAGGCGGATCAGCGCGCGCAGATGGCGGGTTGCCGGCTGGCGATGATCGGCATCCTGCCCACCCTGCGGGAGCATGACGCCATCGAGGAGGCGATGTCGCCCAACCCCCGCTACCGGCTGCTCAACGAGCAGATGTGCGCCGCGCGCGGGGAGGAGATGCGGCTGTGCATCGAGGGCCCCGAGCGGCTGGTGGCCCACCTCGGCAGCATCATGGCGGAGGCGGCCGCCACCAGCGTCCAGTGCCATCTGCAGGTCACCCCGGAGCAGTTCGGCAGCTACTGGAACGCCGCCCAGGCGGTGGCCGGCGTGCAGGTGGCGCTGGGCGCCAACTCGCCGTTCCTGTTCGGCCGGGAGCTGTGGCAGGAGACCAGGATCGCGCTGTTCCAGCAGGCCGTCGACACCCGCTCCGACGAGCTGCAGGCGCAGGGGGTGCGGCCGCGGGTCTGGTTCGGCGAGCGGTGGATCACCTCGGTGTTCGACCTGTTCGAGGAGAACCTGCGCTACTTCCCGGCGCTGCTGCCGCTGTGCGAGGACGAGGACCCGGTCGCCGAGCTGGAACGGGGCCGCACCCCCGGGCTGGCGGAGCTCACCCTGCACAACGGCACCGTGTACCGGTGGAACCGGCCCGTCTACGCGGTGGAGGACGGGGTACCGCACCTGCGGGTGGAGAACCGGGTGCTGCCGGCCGGCCCCACCGTGACCGACATCCTGGCCAACGCGGCCTTCTACTACGGCCTGGTGCACACCCTGGCAGAGGCGGAACGGCCGATCTGGAGCCAGATGTCGTTCGCCGCGGCCCGGGACAACCTGCTGGAAGCCGCCCGGCACGGGATCGACGCCAACGTGTACTGGCCCGGCCTGGGCGAGGTCCCGGTGGTGGAGCTGACCCTGCGGCGGCTGCTGCCGCTGGCCCGGGAAGGGCTGCGCCGGTGGCAGGTGGACAGCCGCGACGCCGACCGGATGCTGGACGTGATCGAGCACCGCTGCCTGACCCGGCGCACCGGGGCGACCTGGCAGGCTGAGACCGTGCACGCGCTGGAGGAGCGCAGCGGCCTGAGCCGCAGCGCGGCGCTGCACGAGATGACCCAGCTCTACCTGAAGCTGATGCACACCGGCGAGCCGGTGCACACCTGGCCGGTGGACTGAGCCGGCCGCGCGGCCCGGCGGCGGTCAGGCCGGGTAGCGGCGCAGCCCCACGGCGTACTCGCAGCCCGCGGCCAGGCCGGTGTACCCGGCCATGTTGCGCAGGAACTCGTCAGCGTCGAAGTCGCGGCCCAGCCCGTCGATGTACACCTTGTGCTCGCGCAGCGACGCGATCCCCGCGTCGATGGTGGCGGTGACGTCGACGAAATGGGTCGGGTCGGTGACCCCGGCCACGTAGATGGCCTTGATGCCCCGCCAGGCCTCGCCCGCGTCCGGGAACACCCATGAGTTCGCCGCGTCCCGGCACGCGTCCAGGGTGGCCAGCCCGACCGCCCGGTGGTCGGCGTGGTTGACCGGGCCCTCCTCGCCCCAGGTCAGGTCGGCGTTCATGGTGACCACGATGTCAGGGCGGAGCTGGCGGAGCGCCGCGGCGATGTCGCGGCGCAGCGCGACCCCGTACTCCACCAGGCCGTCCGGGTGGCCGAGGAACTCCACCTCGGTCACGCCGACCACGGCGGCGCTGCGCCGTTCCTCGTCCATCCGCAGCGGGGCCACCACGTCCGGCGCCATGCCCTCGATGCCGGCCTCACCCTTGGTGGCGAGCACGTAGGAGACGTGCCGCCCCTGGCCGGTCCAGCGGGCGATGGCGGCGGCCACGCCGTACTCCAGGTCGTCGGGGTGGGCGACCACCGCGACCGCCCGCTTCCAGTCCTCCGGCATCGGCTCCATCGCGCCTCCTGGTCGGTCCCGGCAGCGCCGGCTCGCGCCGCACCCGGACACCATCTGCAAGCGGCACCGGGCCGGCGGCATTCCCGCCTCTTCCTCACCGCCACCGCCGCACCCGGTCCAGGTGCCGCAACAGCGGGCCCGGGCCGCCATCCGGCGG
>JBLMWU010000347.1:0-4324 GCA_050257395.1 Gemmatimonadota bacterium
GCCTGTCCATCGGCCGGGATCTCGGGTACGTGATAACCCGTGCCCACGACCGGAGCAGACTCCGATGTGGCGATCCGCCAGCCCCTGGCCACCAGCACGTCCCGGCCGTCGGCTGCGAGCACGGTCTCGATCAGCACGACGCGCTTCCCCGGACGCAGCAGCCGGGTCCGGGTGGTCAGCACGCCGACCGGTACCGGCCCCAGGATGTCGACGGCCACCCGGGCCAGCCGGGTGTTCTCGCCCGGCTCGTGCCGCTCCAGTTCGTGGGCGGCCAGCGCGGACGGCGGCCCGCCGTGCTGGGCGTCGGGGCTCCAGGGCCCGGCCGCGGCCTCCGTCGCGCGGTAGCTGCCCGGGCCGAGCGGCTCAAAGAATGATCCGCGCACGGAACGGGATGTTACCGGCCGGTCGCCAGCTGGCCGGTCATCGCGGGTGCCTGGCACCGGTATGTAGGGTGCGGGACGACTGCGTGACACCTGAGAGTCGGTACGCTTCGTGCGGCGGGGTGTGCTACCTCGCCGCGGGGTGCTAGCTCAACGGTAGAGCAGCGGACTTTTAATCCGTGGGTTCAGGGTTCGAGCCCCTGGCGCCCCACCAAGAGGTTTTCACATTTCACCAGCGTCCATGTTCACATTTGGGTCTGACAGTCGCGCGGGCCTGCCGGGGGTGATCTGGAGTTGCCGGCCTTGCATGGCGTTTCCGGGCTGGTGTACCGGTCGCGGGGCCGACCGAAGAGTCGGCGGCCCGGCTGTGAGTTCTGCCCGGCGGGGTGGGGGCGTGGCTGAGCCCGGGCTGGCGGGTGCCGGGTGGTGACGGCTGCTGCCGCGACGGTGTGGCTGGGGGCTGGTCAGGGCGGCCGGGCGGCTGTGCCGGCCAGCTCGTGGCGGCGGCGGGCGCGGGGCTGGGCGGCGGCCCGGGCCTGGCGTTCCTGGCGGGCTTCGAAGGCTTGCACGGTGCGCTGGTTGCGCACGGCGGTGAGGCAGGCAAGCCACAGCAGCAGCGGGGTGAGGCCCATCACGCGAATCCAGCCGCGGTCAATCGTGCTGACGGCGGGATCCTTGATGGAGGAGTTGTACCGCTCTGCGGCGGTGCGCCGCTTGTAGGACTGCCGCCATCGCGCGGAGGGGTAGTCGTGTTTCTGGCGGGTTTTCTCCGCGATCGTGGGCGGGACGGTGATGGTGTGCTGGGTGCAGCAGGGCTGAGGGTGCTCGGGCGGGGTCAGAATCTCGGGCCGGTCCCTGCTGAGCGTCATCGACTCCGGCCGCAGCGGGCAGCGGATCTTGCCCATGGCGGCGGGGCAGGCGTGCCGGCGGTAGCCGTCGGCGTCGGCGCCGGCATGCAGGCCGAGCTTGTACCGGGCCAGCTCGGCGGTCTGCTGGTCGTGCGCGGCGACCTCGGCAGCGCTGGCGCCGGGCGGCAGCGGGATCAGTTCCAGTAAAGGCCCGGGCGTTTGCGGGCAGTAGAGATTTCCGTTGGCGATGATCGAGCCCTGGTGGGTTCCCTGCGGGCCGCGGTCGGAGGGGTGCAGGTCCTGCACCAGCTCGGCGCCGGCGGCGCGCAGCGGGTTTGCCCAGGTGGCCGGGACGCGGTGAGCGTAGCCGGAGTCGGCCAGGATGTCGCCGAGCGCGATGCCGGAGGCGGCCATGGCGACCAGGACCGCTGCCAGCGCGGCGGGCGGGTCCCAGCCGGGGTTGCCGGCGATGATCCGGCGGGCCAGCTCGGGCACGGCCGGGCCGTGCTCGTCGGCGACCATGATGAGCGCGGACAGGTAGTAGCCGAAGAACATTTCTCCTTCCTCGATGGCGCGGCCCACGTTGCGGTGCCCCCAGCCGGCCTCGGGGTCGGCGCCGGTGCCGGCCTGCTCGTGGGGGACCGCCCGCGCCCACGCCGGCACGTCGGTCCAGTCGCCGGCCAGCGAGCTGCTGGCTTTCTTGAACGCCTCGGGGATGGACGCTTCGGTCAGCTGGTCGCACAGCTGCTGCAAGAGCGCCGGCGGGGCGCCGTCGGGCCGGTCCTTGGACAACGCGGCGGTGACGCGCCGGTGGGTGTGCTCGACCTGCCGGTAGGTGAGCTGGTGCGGCCCGGTTTTCCAGTCGGTGATGACGCCGAGGCGGTGCTGGTCGGCCTCGGGCAGGGCGGTCAGCGCCTGCAGGACGCGGGTCAGGTGCGCGGGCCGGCCGTCATCGAGGGCGGCCATCATGCCGGTCAGTAAGGTCCGGGCAGTGAGCTGCCGGCCGCGCACGCCGGCCGGCAGGGCCTGCTCGATGACCGGGGCGATGCCGCTGGCGTCGATGACCTGCTCGATCGCCGTCAGCGGCACGCGCACCGCGGTTACCGGGCCCGGCCGCCGAGCAGGCTGACCGCGCCGGCTTCGGTGCCCGGTTCCAGGCCGGCGGTGATGTCGGACAGTCGCTGGCAGCAGGAGATCCCTGCGGCGTGCAGGAATGCCGGCAGGCCTATCAGCGCCGCAGTCTCGGCCAGCCAGGTGGCGCGCAGCCGGGATGTGTCCAGGGCCGGCAGGCCGGTCCCGCCGGCCAGCGACCGGGTCAGCGGGTTGGTGATGTTGCCCCGCTCAGGTCTCTCCCCGCCGGTCAGGAAGCTTTCCGCGGCGAACGCGGCGGCTTTCAGCAGCGGCTCGTGGTAGCGCGCCAGCACCGGCACCGCCCGCGGCGCCCGGCCGCCGCGCACCTGCACCACGACACCGCCGGAGCGCTGCACGATGTCGGTGCCGCGGGCGTTGCGCAGGTCGGAGCGGATCAGCCCGGCCCCCGCGCCCAGGCAGACCAGCGCGGTGGCCCGCGAACGCCGGCCCGCCGTGGGCTGGGCGGCGGCGAGGGCAAGGTAGCCGGCGATCTCGCCCGCAGAATAAGGAGTCCTGGCCCGGCCGCGGGGCAGCGGCGCATCGGCGGGAGCCAGGTGCGGCACCACGCGGCGGGCGATGAACCGCAGATTCGTGCGCAGCGTCCGCCGCGCCGCCGGTGACAGGCCCGGCCCGTGCGCGGTGAACCGCTCGATCACGCTCGGGTGCAGCAGCACGCCCGGCACCGGCTCCAGCCCGGCCGACATGCCCCACCCGGCGAGCCTGGATGCCGCCCACAAAAGGTTCTTGGCCCGGTCGGCTGTCGGCAGCGGCCCGCACCCGGCCACGACCTGCCGGGCAAACGCTCCTGCCTGCGCGGGGGTTCGCGCCGCGGGCTTCCACGAGGCCGCGTAAACGGCTACCTCAGCCGGTATCACACAGTCTTTATACTGTGAGACACCGCCGGGATCACGCACCGGCATGCGAGCATTGACAACGTGTCGCCCACCCGCCGCCAGCAAGCCCGGGCCGCCGAGATCGCCGCCGAGATCGCCGCCCTTCGATTCGCGCTGCCCGGCACCCTCACCGACCGGCCCATGCGCTGCGGCCACCCGCGCTGCCGCTGCCACGCCGACCCCCCGCAGCTGCACGGCCCCTACCACCAGTGGACCCGCAAGAAAGACGGCAAGACCGTCACCCGGTTCCTGTCCGAGGACCAGCTCGCCGACTACCAGCCCTGGTTCGACAACCACCGCCGCCTGCGCGAGCTGGTCGCCGAACTCGAAGCCCTCAGCCAGACCATCGCCGACGCCGACCCCCGCTGGAACCGCCGGAACCGGCAAATCCGCCCATAACCCCGTGGCCGCGGGCCGCTTAGCCCGTGGACGCCATCGTCAGGAACGCGCATCCCCGCAGGTCAAGGCCAAATGTGAAGGCCTCACCAAGTGGTCATAGCACGAACCGCATGGCTGGAATGCGGGTCGCGCTGATCCAGTCCTTCGTCGTGATCCTCGCCAGCCGGACGCGGTATTCGGAAGACGGGCACGATCCGGTCCGGTCCTGTGATCTTGATCTGGGCGACGAGCGCTTCGATCAGCGCCTTGCGCTGGTTCTCGGTGCCGGCGCGGATGATGTCGTCGATGTGGTCGGCGACCTGCCGGAGCGTGGCTACTGGCGGCGCGGCAGGCGTCGCGGCGATCTGGCCGGCTATTTGCTCGCGTCGTGCGCGCAGTTGCGCGGACCGGGCTTTCAGCTGGGCGAGCCGGGGGGCGAGGTCTTCCGGGTCGAGGGTGCCTTGCTCGAACGCGGCCAGGTACCGGTCGGTCGCGGCGCCGATCCTGGCCAGCTCGCGCTCGGCCACGGCAAGCTCTGCGCGCCTGCCTTCTGAGCTGGCCGCGTGGCTGGCCTGCGCCTGGGCAATGGCGTCGGCGATGAGGTCGTGCCGGTGCCGGTAGAAGCTAGCCAGCGCGGCAGTCACGGCCTCCTCGACGGCATCGGCGTCCATGCGGCTGGCGGCGCAGCGCGAGG
>JBLMWU010000348.1:0-37517 GCA_050257395.1 Gemmatimonadota bacterium
GGATCCGCGGATCCAGGCTGGCCAGCACCAGTTCCGGGGTGCGCAAGCCCAGACGCCGGGCGAGCTCACCGCAGATGATCTCGGCAGCCAGGGCGAGGCTCCCCTGCCCGGCTCCCCGGAACTTGAGGACGTAGGTGCCGAGGTTGTCCGCCTCTACGACGGCCGGCAGCGAGCCGCCCTCGCGGAGCGGGGTGACGTACCTGGTCACCGCTACCTGTTCCAGCACGCGCGTCAGGCTATCGCCCCGGGAACGGGCCCGCCTGCCAGCCAGCCCGCGGTTACGATGAGCCCGTGCCCCGAGCCATCGACTTCCACGTGCACCTCCCGACGCCGGACTGGCTGGATCACAGCATGGCCGGGTATGTCGAGGCGGCAGAGGCCTACTTCCGGTCACCGGTGCAGCGGGCGTCGCTGGCGGAGCTGGCGGACCGGTACCGCCGCCTGGACACCATGGCGGTGCTGCTGGCCTGGGACGCGGAAACGGCGACCGGCCGGCCGCGGGTCCCCAACGAGACGGTGGCCGCCGCCTGCCGCGAGTACCCGGATGTGTTCACCGGTCTGGGCAGCGTGGACCCGCACAAGGGCGAGGCGGCTGTCGCCGAGGTGGCCAACATCGCGGCACTGGGGCTGCGCGGGGTCAAGTTCCACCCGTCGCTGCAGGCGTTCGCGCCGGACGACCCCTCGTTCGACCCGGTCTTCGCGGCCTGCGAAGAGCATGGCCTGCTCGCGCTGTTCCACACCGGCACCAGCGGGATCGGCGCCCGCCAGCCCGGCGGCCAGGGCATCCGGCTGGACTACGCCCGGCCGATCCGCCTGGACGCGGTGGCGGCCGCCCACCCGGGCCTGACCGTGGTGGCCGCGCACTTCGGCTACCCGTGGCACGTGGAGCTGGCCGCGATCGCGCTGCACAAGACGAACGTGTACATCGACCTGTCCGGCTGGTCGCCCAGGCGGATCCCACCCGAGGTCATCGCCGACCTGCGCCGGATGCCCGGGCAGTACCTGTGGGGCAGCGACTTCCCGTTCATCAACCCGGAGCGCTGCCTGACCGAGTTCAATGCTCTCGGCCTGCCGGAGGACACCGCGACCGCGGTCCTGGCCGGCAACGCCACCCGCATCCTCGGCCTGGCCTGACCGGGCCGGGAGTCAGCTGCCGGGCGATGCGGCGAACGGATCACCGCGCCCGCACCCCGGCCGCAGACCCGGGTGACCTGGCCAGAGGCGTCAGTCGAAGGCGTTGGGGCGGCCCTGGCGCACGTAGTCCGTGGTGGATCCGATGTGGTCGCGGCTGTGGATCGCCGTGCCCTTGGCCAGGTGGCCGAACATCTGGATGCCGAACCCGCCGTCGAGGTCGTCGACGATCCGCCGCTTCCAGGGACGGCGGATGATCTGGGTGGTCAGCCGGCGCACGGTGCGGGGCTGGCTCATGATGTGGTCCGCGATCGCGTAGGCGCGCGGGATCAGCTCATCCCGCGGCAGCACCTCGTTCACGAGGCCGTACTCCAGCGCCGTCCGCGCGTCGATGGCCTGCCCGGTCAGCAGCGCGTAGGCGGCCCGCTTGACGCCCAGCAGCTCCTGGAAGCAGCTGTGGATGCCGTCGGCCGGCACCGAGCTGATGGCGTAGTGCACGTCGAAGATCCGCGCGTCCTCGGCGCACAGGGTCAGGTCGCACATCAGCAGGATCTCGGGATGGAAGCCTGACCCGTTGAACAGGCCGATGGTCGGGATCTCCAGGTCGTTCACGAGCGAGCTGACGTTGATCCGGCCGTCCTTGTAGGCGTACTCGTAGGCCCAGTGCTCCAGCTGCTGTTCCTCCAGCTCGAAGCCGCGCGGGTCGGAGTCCATCATGAACTCCTCCCCCGAGCCGGTCAGGATCAGCAGCTCGTTCTCCGGGTCCGCCCCGGCCGTCCGGAGGAACTGGCCCAGCGCGCGGTGGTTCTGCACGCTCAGCTGGATGGGACCGCCCTGCGTGTGGGCCCGGGCCAGCAGCACGCCGTCAGCGCGGCGCTCGAGTGCGAAGAACTCCGCGAAGGTCTCCCGGTACTCCTCGAACCGTGGCGTGGGCACGAACTCCTGCAGCGACATCGGGCGTCCTCCTGTTCGGGCGGTCTTCCCAGCGCGGCGATGCTAACGCTAGATTGGCAAAGTGGCATAGCCAATTCAGGGGAGGGCCCGGGTGAGTGCTGCTTCGCCGGCGCGGGCGGCCGGGCCGGACGCGCGGGAGCTGCACCGGCTGGCCACCGCGATCCGGCTGCGGGCGGTGCGGATGGTGGCGCCGCAGGGGTTGGGCTACCTGGGCCAGGCGCTGTCCGCGGCCGAGCAGTACGCCGCGGTCTACGGCGCGGCGCTGCGGCCCGGCACCGACCGGGTGGTCTGCTCCCCCGCGCACTACGTGGTCGCCGCCTACGCGGCGGCCGCGGAGACCGGGCTGCTCGACGAGGCGCTGCTGGCCGGCTACGGGCAGAACGGCTCGGCGCTGGAGGCCATCGGCACCGAGCGCAGCCCGGTCCCCGACTACACCTGCGGGTCGCTGGGCCAGGGGCTGTCCGCGGCCGCCGGGTTCGCGCTGGCCGACCGGCTGCTGCGCCGCCCCGGGGTCCGCACCTTCGCCTTCCTCAGCGACGGCGAGCTGCAGGAGGGCCAGGTGTGGGAGGCCGCCATGTTCGCCGGCCACCACCGGCTCGCCCGGCTGACCGTGCTGCTGGACGCCAACAACTCCCAGGTGGACGGGCCGGTGGACACCATCACCACGATCGAGCCGGTCGCCGCCAAGTGGCGGGCGTTCGGCTGGGACGCGACCGACCTGGACGGCCACGACGCGGCGGCCGTGGCCGCGGCGCTGGCGGCCGGGGCGGAGGCCAGCCGGCCGCAGGTGATCATCTGCCGCACCTCCACCCGGCACGGGCTGGCCTGCCTGCCACCCGACGCCGACGGCCACTTCATCAAGCTGCCCCCCGAGCTCGCCGGCGCGGCCGCCGCCGAGCTCAGCGCCGAGCTGGACCGTTCATCATGACGAACTTCCCCGCCGACAGCGGGCAGCGGCCGGTGCTGCCCGCGCCCTACCGGACCGTGCTCAAGCCCTACGGCCGCGCCCTGGCGGACCTGGCCCGCCAGCGGCCGGAGATCGTCTGCCTGACCGGTGACCTCACCCGCCAGTGCGAGATCGACCTGTTCCAGGAAGAGTTCCCGGACCGGTTCATCCACGCGGGCATGGCCGAGGCCAACATGATCGGGGTGGCCGGCGCGCTGGCCCGCAGCGGGCTGATCCCGTTCGTGCACACCTTCGGGGTGTTCGCCACCCGGCGGCCGCTCGACCAGATCGTCAACGCGGTCGCCTACCCGCGGCTGCCGGTCCGCATCGTCGGGTTCATGCCGGGCATCTCGAGCCCGGGCGGGCCCAGCCACCAGGCGATCGAGGACGTCGCGCTGATGCGTGCGCTGCCCGGCATGACGGTGGTGGACGTGGCCGACGCCACCGAGACCGGCCAGGCGGTCGCCGCCATCGCGGACCTGCCCGGCCCGGTGTACCTGCGGCTCAAGCGGGGCGAGATCCCGGTGATCTTCCCGCCTGGGTACGGGTTCTCGCTCGGCCGGGCGCAGGTGCTCGCCGGGGAGGGCGACGGGGAGGCGGGCAGCGGTACCGACGTGGCGCTGGTGGCCAGCGGGATGATGGTGGCGCCGGCGCTGGCAGCCGCCAGCCTGCTGCGCGGCAGCGGGCTCCGGGTGAGGGTGCTGAACGTGCCGGTGATCAAGCCGCTGGACACCGCCACCGTGCTGGCGGCCGCCGCGGCCGCGCAGGTCGTCCTCACCGCCGAGAACCACACCGTGATCGGCGGGCTCGGCTCCGCGGTGGCCGAGGCCATGGCCGAGGCCGGCCTCGGCCGCCCGCTGCGGCGGATCGGCCTGGCCGACACGTTCGCCGAGGGCGCGCTCACCGCGCCCTACCTGTTCGCCAGGTACGGGCTGACCACCCAGCACCTGGCGGACGCCGCCTGGGCCGCGCTCGGCCAGCCGGGCGAGGCGCCGCGCGCCCCCGCCCCGGCCGCCCAGGAAGGCGAGTACTCCCCGGTCTGAGGCGGACGGCTGCCGCCGCGCCCGCCACGGCGGGCAGCCCCTGCCACCCTGTCCCCGCGCCTGGCTCTACGCCCAGGGAAAACCTCGCGACAGCGCCGATGAGTTCGGGGTACGAACCGGGTCATACAACCGCTGGCGTCCTGCGGGGGCGCGAGCCAGCGGAATCACCTGCGCCCGGCCCGAGCGGGATTTATTGGCTGGCCAGATCCGTTCCGCTGTGGGTACGTTCGTCGCGCTGATCTGAACGGAGGGGTGGGGTCTTGTCGCAGACCAGTACGGGGCCGGCGATCGCCGCTGAGGGCCTGGCCAAATCATTCGGGGAGGTGCACGCGCTCCGCGGGGTCGACCTGTCGGTGCCGCGGGGCACCGTGCTCGGCCTCCTCGGCCCGAACGGCGCGGGCAAGACCACGGCCGTCCGGATCCTCACCACGCTGCTGCAGCCCTCGGGCGGGCGGGCCTGGGTGGAAGGCCACGACGTGGTCCGGCGGGCGGGCGCGGTGCGCCGCTCGATCGGCCTGGCCGGGCAGTCCGCGGCCATCCAGGAGGAGCTGACCGGCCGGGAGAACCTGGAGATCATCGGGCGGCTCTACCACCTGAGCCGGCGGGAGTCCCGCGCCCGCGCCACCGAACTGCTGGAGCAGTTCGACCTGACCGACGCGGCCGACCGGGCGGCCAAGAACTTCTCCGGCGGCATGCAGCGCCGCCTGGACCTGGCCGCCAGCCTGGTCGGCAGGCCGCGGGTGCTGTTCCTGGACGAGCCGACCACCGGCCTGGACCCGCGATCCCGGCTGGCCATGTGGGACACCATCCGCAAGCTCGTCGCCGGCGGCACCACGCTGCTGCTGACCACGCAGTACCTGGACGAGGCCGACGAGCTGGCGGACCAGATCGTGGTCATCGACCGCGGGCTGGTCATCGCCGCTGGCACGGCCGAGGAGCTCAAGGGGCGGATCGGCGGGGACGTGCTGGAGTTCACCGTGCCCGACCGGTCCCGGCTCAGTGACGCCGCGTCGGCCGTGCACAAGATCGGTGAAGGCGAGCCGCACATCGACGAGGACAGCGCCCTGGTCCGGATCGGCGCTGGCAGCCGCGGCTCGGAAGCGCTGATCGAGGCGGTCCGGGCGCTGGACGGCGCCGCCATCGAAACCCACGGGCTGGCGCTGCGCCGGCCGTCGCTGGACGACGTGTTCCTGGCGCTGACCGGGCACGCGGCCGAGGAAGGCCAGTCCGGCAGGCGCCGCGGCCGCCGTAAGCCGAAGAAGGAAGCCGAGGGGGCATCGTCATGACCGCCATCGCAGTGCCGCAGGCCGAGCCCAACCTGCTCTACCGGGCCCGCTGGGCGGTGAACGACACCCTCACCATCACCAGGCGCGGCCTGCTGGTCTGGATGCGGGTGCCGACCTACATCGTGTTCACCGTCATCCAGCCGGTGATGTTCGTGCTGATGTTCCGCTACGTGTTCGGCGGCGCCATCCACCCGCCCGGCGTCGACTACGTCAGCTACCTGATGCCGGGCATCATCGGCCAGACCGCGGCGTTCGCCACCTTCGGCACCGCCATCGCGCTGGCGCAGGAGCTGCAGAAGGGCGTCATCGACCGGCTGCGCTCGATGCCGATGACCCGCTCGGCGGTGCTGTCAGGCCGGCTCGTCGCCGACACCATCCGGATGCTGATCACGATCCTGATCATCGTCGGGGTCGGCTACGCGGTCGGCTTCCGGTTCCTGAACGGGTTCGGCCCGGCCGTCGCCATGGTGGCGCTGGCCACCGTGTTCGGGATCGCGTTCGCCTGCATCGCGGCCTTCACCGGGCTGGCCATCGGCGACGAGGAGTCGGTGCAGGCGTTCGGGATGATCTGGCTGTTCCCGCTCACGTTCGTCAGCTCGGCGTTCGTGCCGATCGAGACGATGCCGGGCTGGCTGCAGGCCTTCGCCAACAACCAGCCGGTCACCTACACGATCAACGCCATGCGCGGGCTGGCGCTGGGCGGCCAGTACGCCACGCACCTCTCGGCGGACCTGTGGAAGAGCGCTGCCTGGATCGTGGGCATCTTCCTGGTGTTCGGCCCACTCGCGGTGCGCGCCTACAAGCGGGCCAGCTGACCTGACCTGGTCAGCAGCGGCCGGTCAGCCGGAAATCCGGTTGACCGGCCGCTGCGCGCGCGGCCATCCTGCCCGCATGCCTGCTCAGCTCATCCGGTCCGGCCGGCTGTACTCCGGCGTCGCCTACGCCTACGCCGCGGCCGCGCCATCGGGCACCCTGGTGTTCACGGCGGGCGCGTGCCCGCTGGACGAGGACGGCACCGTGGTCGGGCCCGGTGACGTCCGCCGCCAGGCCGGGCAGGCCGCCGCGAACCTGGCCGAGGCGCTCGCCGCGGCGGGCGCCCAGCTCAGCGACGTGCTCAAGACCACCATCTACGTGGCCTCCGGCGACCGCGCCGACCTGGTGGCCGCCTGGGACGTGATCCGGGCGGCCTTCGGCGACCACGACGCGCCCAGCACCCTGCTCGGCGTGGCCACTCTCGGCTACCCGGGCCAGCTGGTGGAGGTGGAGGCCGTAGCGCTCAGGGCGTGAGCGGTGTTAGCAGGGTGATCGTGTCCTGCTGGCCGAAGTGACGGGCCCAGCCGAGCGGCGTGGAGTCGAAGCGCGCGTCGTGGATGGCCGGGTCGGCGCCCAGTGACAGCAGCAGGCTGGCGAGCGCGGTGTCACCCTCGCCAGCGGCGTAGTGCAGCGCGGTCTCCCACGGCTGCTCCGTCGGCCCGTCGGTGCGGCCCAGCGCGTTCACGTCCCAGCCGAGCCCGGCCAGCAGCGGGATGGCGGCGTGCTTGCCGCTCGCCGCCGCCCAGGCGATCAGCCCCGGCCGCCGGGCGCGCGCCTCCGCGAGGTGCCCGGACAGACGCTGCACCTCCGGCCGGTCGGCCCGCAGGCAGGCGGCCACCAGCGCGTCCGGGCCGGGCAGCTGCGGCGGCGCGGCCCCCTGGGCCAGCAGGTAGCGCAGCACGTCAGAGTGGCCGCACATGGCGGCGACCTCCGCGGGTGTCCGGCCCGCGAACAGTCCTCTGCCGGCGTAGGGGCTGGTGAAGTCGGTCCCGTTCGCCACCAGCAGGCGGACCCGGGCACGCTGGTCGTGGACGATCGCCCACCACAGCAGCTGCCGGGTCATCTCCCCGGGGCTGTCCTGCGCCGAGCCGAGCCGGGCCCGCCACGGGCCGCCGTCGCCCCGGCCCAGTCCGTGCCGCAGCAGCAGCTCCAGATGGCGGTCGTCGTCGCCGAACTGGCGGTTGTACAGCGCCTGGCCGTCATTCGGGTCGGCGCCGCTGTCCAGCAGCAGCGACGCGAGCGCCATGGCGTGCGGGTGCTCCGGCTGGTTGAGGTCACCTCCCTCGCCGCTCCCGAGCACGCCGGTGAGCACCGTGAAGGGCGGCGGCATCCCGTGCCAGAGGTAGCCGGCGTCCGGGTCCGCCCCGTGACCGAGCAGCAGCCGTGCCGTGCCGAGGGCCGCATCCGCCGTGACCTCCGGGTCGTGGCGGGCATAGGCGAGGTACAGCAGCGGCTCCCACCGGTACGGGCCGCCCTGCCGGCTGGCCAGGCCCGGGTCGCGGCGCAGCAGGTCACCCGCTGCCTTCTGGTCACACGCCGCGGCAGCCACGTGGATGCTGGCCCGGGGCAGGCCGGGGTGCGCGGCGAGCAGGCGGCGGGCGTCGCGCCAGCGGTCCGGGCTGTCGTCACCGCCGTAGCGCAGGCAGGCCAGCCGCAGGAACTCGCTGGCCGGGTCGGCAGTGGCGGTGACCTCGTCAGGCGACCGCCGGTACTCCGTGATGACCTCGACGTGGTGCTTGAGCCGGGACCAGCTCGCGAACCCGTAGTGGCGGGCCACCACCAGCTGGGCTCCGGCCAGGGATACCGCGTGCTCGCCACGCGGGTGGTGCTCGGCGACCAGGGCGAGCGCGCCGGGGGCGCCGGCGCGTGCCAGGTCGCGCAGGTCCTTGGCCTGCTTGCGGAGCTGGCCGAGATCGGGGTCGTCGGGCAGGCGGGCAGCCGCCATCGCGGCCTCCTTTCAGCTGCCTGTGGTCCGCGTCGCCAGGCGGGAAAGGAGGCGCAAGGGCCTTACCGCGTCCTGCAGTCAGGTGGGCTCAGCCCTTTCCGCGGACCCGGAGGCGACCTGCGCGCCTGACCGCAGCCTAGACCGCCGCGCGGCAGCTGCCCAGCGTCCAGCACCGTGCCTCCGGGCATTGTCCGCGGCACTGGCCTGAGGCCATGGTGAACGCATGATCGAAAAATGGTAACTGACAGGTGCTATCCAGCAATCCCTCACTGAAAAATACGCTAAGCTGGGAAGGTGAGGTTACGGTATCGGTTCCGGCTCTACCCCACGCCAGGCCAGCATGAGGCGCTGACGCGGACATTCGGATGTGCCCGGGTAGTCTTCAACGATGGCCTCGTCGCCCGGCAGGAAGCTTTCGAGGCTGGGCGGCCGTACCTCAGCAACGCTGAATTGTCGAAACGCCTGACGGCCGCCAAGACCACTCCGGAGCGAGCGTGGCTGGGCGAGGTGTCGGCTGCGGTCCTCCAGCAGGCGCTGGCCGACTTGAACGCCGCTTACCGGAACTACTTCGACTCGCTCACCGGTAAGCGCAAGGGACCGAAGGTCGGGCCGCCACGGTTACGGTCCCGCAAGGATCACCGGCAGGCGATCCGGTTCACTGGCAATGCCCGCTTCGCCATAACAGCGGGTGGGAAGCTGCGGCTGCCCAAGATCGGGGCTGTGCCGGTCCGCTGGTCACGCCCCTTGCCGTCCGACCCGTCAAGTGTGACGGTAATCAAGGACTCGTCGGGGCGTTATTTCGCCTCCTTCGTAATCGAGGCTGCAGCGGAACCGCTGGTGCCTGCGGGCGGAACTCTGGGCATCGACCTGGGGTTGAGCCATTTCGCAGTGCTCTCTGACGGCCGGAAGGTCACCTCACCCCAGTTCCTGCGCCGGGCGGAGAACTGGTCGGCGTTCGTAGCCATGCTGGAGTACAAGGCCCGCCTCTACGGGCGGCAGTTCCACCGAATCGGCAGGTTCGAGCCCACCAGCCAGGTCTGCTCAGCCTGCGGCGTCAGAGACGGCCCCATGCCGCTGCACGTCCGCGAGTGGGCATGCAGCGGGTGCGGGGCCATCCACGACCGGGACGTGAACGCGGCCCGGAACATCGCCATGGCCGCCGGACTGGCGGTGACAGCCTGTGGAACGTTGGTAAGACCAAGGTCCGCCCTGGCACAGCGTGGTGAAGCAGGAACCCACCGGAGTGCGGCATGAGCCGCGCCGCCCGGAATCCCCAGCGTCAAGCCAGGGAGGAAGTCAATGGGACTTCCAGTGGAAGTCTCTCTCTTTGTGTCCCCGCAGGTGAGGTCTACACAAGGTCGAGGTCGCGGCCGGGTTTCTCGCCGCCGGCCGCGAGCTGGTGGGTGATGCTGGTGAGCAGCTCGGTCAGGCCCGGGCACGGGCCGGTGCCCCAGTCGGCGCACAGCCGGCGCAGCCGGTCCTCACGCGCGGCGAACAGCCGGTCGTGCGCGGCCTGCCCGCTGGCGGTGAGGGCCAGCGGCTGGCCGTCGATGCTGCCCGGCGCCACATATCCCGGCGCGGTCAGCTCGGTGAGCCGCGCCCGCAGGTCCTCGTCGCGCACCTGCAGCAGCCGGGCGAGATCGGGGCTGCTCATGCCGGGGTGCTCCCCGACCCGCAGCAGCAGCCAGCCCGCCCGCGGCGGCAGGTCCAGCCCGGCGGCCGCCACCAGCTCGGAGTAGACGGTCCGGCGCCGTTCGCGCGACAACAGCGACGTGATCGCCCGTTCCATCTCCTGATCGGTGTCCCGGACCGAGGGCCGGGCCGTCGGCGCGAGCGTGTCCGCCGGGTCCTGCGCCCTGGTGGTGGAACGCAGCGGGACTTCCTTGAGCGTCCAGCTGAGCAGGAACGCCAGCGCCCCCACCGGTACCGCGATGAGGAAGACGGTGTGCAGGGACGTGGCATAGGCATCGACGAAGGCGGTATGCAGCGGCGCCGGCAACCGGGCCAGGGCCGCCGGGCTGGCGCCGCTGGTCGCGTTCAGGCCAGGCGGCAGCCGGTGACCGTGCAGGGCCAGTGCCAGATCGTGCGGCAGCACGTTGATGAATACCGCGCCGAAGACGGCCGTGCCGAAGGATCCGCCGATGGAGCGGAAGAAGGTCGCGCCTGCGGTCGCCGTGCCCAGATCGGAGTAGCTGACCGCGTTCTGCACCGCGAGGACGAGCACCTGCATGGACGCGCCGATCCCGGCGCCGAGCACGAACATGTAGAGCGAGGCCAGGGCGGCGCCGGTGCTGGCCGTCAGGAGTGACAGCAGGTAGAGGCCCAGCGTCATGACCGCTGTCCCGAGGATCGGGAAGATCTTGTAGCGGCCCCAGCGGGAAACCAGCCGCCCGGTCCCGATGGAGGTGAGCAGCAGGCCTGCCATCATCGGCAGCAGCCGCAGCCCGGACACGGTCGGGCTGACGCCCTTGACGATCTGCATGTACTGCGGCAGGTAGGTCAGCGCGCCGAACATGGCGAACCCGATCACCAGGCCGACGGCGCTGGCCGCGGAGAAGACCCGGTTGCGGAACAGCTTCAGCGGCAGCACGGGCTCTGCCGCGCGCCGCTCCACCAGGATGAAGGCCACCGTCGCCACGACAGCGCCGGCCCCCATGCCGATGATCGGCGCGGAAGCCCACCCGAAGGTGCTGCCGCCCAGCGAGGTGAGCAGCACCAGACAGGTTGCCGCCGCCGCCAGCAGCGCGGTGCCCGCATAGTCGATCGTGTGCCGGGTCCGGCGCAGCCCCGCGGGCAGCGCGGCCGCTACCGCCACCAGCGCCACCAGCCCGACCGGCAGGTTGATGTAGAAGACCCACCGCCAGCTCAGATTGTCCACGAAGAAGCCGCCGATCAGCGGCCCGACAACGCTGGTGACCCCGAAGACCGCGCCGAAGATGCCCTGGTAGCGGCCACGTTCGCGGGGCGAGACCACATCACCGACGGTGGCCTGGGCACCTGCCATCAGCCCGCCGCCGCCGATGCCCTGGACGGCACGGAACGCGATCAGCATCGCCATCGACCGCGAAAGCCCTGCCAGCACCGACCCGAGGAGGAAGATCACGATCGAGGCCTGGAAGAAGATCTTGCGGCCGTACAGGTCGCCCAGCTTGCCCCACAGCGGCGTCGACGCCGTGGACGCGAGCAGGTAGGCGGTCACCACCCAGGACAGGTGCGCCAGCCCGTGCAGGTCACCGGCAATGGTCGGCAGGGCCGTGGCGACGATGGTCTGGTCGAGCGCGGCCAGCAGCATGCCCAGCAGCAGCGCGCCGATGATGATCAGCACCCGCCGCTGGCTCAGCGCGGGCGGGCCGGCAGTGTCCGCGGCGGCGGTCGGCTGGGTCATGGACTCTCCCCGGGCTGTCGGCGGCTGCGCTGCGGCGGTCCTACCCTCCATCGTCCGCCTGATCGGACGGCCGCGGCTCACCCGGCCCGGCAGGGTCAGCGCCGGCGGGCCCGCAGGACGGTGTCCGTCGCAGTCACGGGCTCGCCGTCCTGGCCGGTCGCGGGCCGGGTGATCGCGCCGGCTACGAGAATCTCCCAGCACGCCGGGTCCAGTGCGGCGGCCATCGCGGCCGCATCGGGGAACACAGTCAGGTCGCCGGTGCGGCCGAGGTTGGCGTGGTGGTCGTCCGGGTGGTGGCCGACGATGAGCAGGGTGCCGCCCGGCCGGACGGCAGCGGCCAGCCTGCGGTGCAGCGCGCCGAGTTCCGGGTCAGGCAGGTACATGAACTGCGCCGAGACCAGGTCGAAGCGCTCCGGCCCCGGATCCCAGGAGCGCAGGTCCGCCTGCTGCCAGCTGATGCGGGCGGCGGCGTGCTCTCCCTCGGCCGCGGCGTGGGCGGCTCCCCGCTCCAGGGCGACCGGCGAGACGTCGGCGGCGGTGACCGTCCAGCCGCGGGCGGCCAGCCACACCGCGTCGGCCCCCTCACCGCAGCCCGCGTCCAGCGCGTCCCCGGGAGCCAGCTCCGCCGCCTGGGCGACGAGCTGCGGATTCGGCTGCCCGCTCCACAGCCGTCCGGCCGAGCGGTAGCGCTCGTCCCAGAACTCCCGGGTGAAATGGATCGTGGCGCCATGCACGTGGTCGTGGCTCACGGGTGTCACCGGTCTTTCCTGTCGGTGCTGCTGGTCAGCGTGCCGCCACCATGCCGCCGGGCGGGCGATCCCGGCAAGTTACGTTGCCGGTCTGGCAAAATGGCGGGATGGACGGGGACCTCGGCACGGTGCTGGCCGCGGTCGGCCCGCGGCTGCGGGCGCTGCGCCGGCAGCGCGGCACCACCCTGGTGGCGCTGGCCGGGCAGACCGGGATCTCGGTGAGCACCCTGTCGCGGCTGGAGAGCGGCCAGCGCCGGCCCACGCTGGAACTCCTGCTGCCGCTGGCCCGGGCGCACGGCGTGCCCCTCGACGACCTGGCCGGGGCGCCGCCGGCCGGTGATCCGCGGGTGCAGCTGCGCCCCGTCCGCCGGCACGAGATGACGATGATCCCGCTGAGCCGGCGGGCGGGCGGCGCGCAGGCGTACAAGCTGATCATCCCGGGCCGCCGGCGGGTGCCCGACCTGAAGACCCACGACGGGTACGAGTGGCTGTACGTCCTGGACGGCGAGCTCCGGCTGCTGCTCGGCGACCAGGATCTGGTGCTCGGGCCCGGGGAGGCAGCCGAGTTCGGCACCCAGCTGCCGCACTGGTTCGGCAGCACCGGCCGCGGGACCGTGGAGCTGCTGAGCCTGTTCGGGCCGCAGGGTGAACGGGCGCACCTGCGGGCCCGGCCGCGCCGCCAGGGGCAGCAACCGGGCTGACCCCGGACCCCTCACCCGCGGGCGCACCTGGCCAGCATGCCGCACCGGCCCCCGCGGCGGCATGGCTACGATCAGGGGATGCGGTTTGCGATCGCGATCCCCCAGTTCTACGCCGACGGCCAGTTCGATCCCGCCGCGTTCCGCGCCTACCTGCGGCGCGCCGAGGAACTCGGCTACGAGAGCGCCTGGACGCAGGAGTCCACGCTGGGCGCTTCCCCCCAGTTCAGCCCGATCGAGGCGATGACCTACGCGGCCGCCTGCACCGAGCGGCTCCGGCTCGGCTGCGTGGTGTTCGTGTCCACCCTGCACAGCCCGGTGCACCTGGCCAAGAGCCTGAGCACGCTCGACCAGCTCAGCCGGGGCCGGATCGAGATCGGGGTCGGCACGGGCGGCAAGGTGCGCCCGTTCGGCGCCTTCGGGGTGGACCCGCAGCGGTACGTGGCGCGGTTCACCGAGGGCCTCGCGCTGATGAAGGCGCTGTGGACCGAGGACCGGGTCACCGCCGACGGGGAGTTCTGGCAGCTGCAGGACGCCGCGATGGAGCCCAAGCCGTTCCAGAAGCCCTACCCGCCGCTGTGGTTCGGCGGGGCCGGGCCCACCGCGCTGCGGCGGGCCGTCCGGCTGGGCGACGGCTTCTTCGGCGCGGGCTCCTCCCCCACGGACAAGTTCGCCGAGCAGGTGCAGATCGTCCGGGCGGCGCTGGCGGAAGCGGGCAGGCCAGCGGCGGGCTTCCCGATCGCCAAGCGGGTGTACATCGCGGTGGACGAGGACGCCGGGCGCGCGCGCAAGCGGATCAACGACGCGATGGAACAGCTCTACGGCCGCCGGGTGCCCGCCATCGAAGCCGCCGCGATCGCGGGCACGCCAGACGGCTGCGTCCGCGAGCTGCGCAAGGTGATCGACGCGGGAGCCGAGCTGATCCTCTTCACGGCCATGTTCGAGCAGGCCGAGCACGCCGAGCGGCTGGCCGCGGAGATCATCCCGCAGCTCGGCTGACTGCCCCGCACGGCCGCCGCCGGAGGTGCGGCACCGGGCGGGCGATGAGTAACCGGCGCGGCCACCGTCTTCACTGCAGCAGAGAGTGACAGCCGGCCCGGAGAGGAGTCGCGCTGGTGCCTTCGCCCGACCCGCATCGCTTGCCGCTCGCGGCTGGCTGGACCATCGTCCAGGTCACCGGCCCGGCGGCGCCAGCGTGCCTGGCCGCCTGGTGCTCGCGCGTGGGGCTGCTGCTGGCGCAGGGCCGGGTGGTGGTGTGCGATCTGCGCCCGCTGGCCGCGGCCGACCTGGCGGCGGTGGACGCGGTCGCCCGGCTCTGCCTGGCCGCCAGGCGGGCAGGCGCCGAGCTGCGCATTCTGGCTGCTGGCACGGCCCTGGAGGAACTCTGGGAGTGGGCGGGTCTCGGTGCCCTCGGCAGCCCGCGCACGCCAGGTCAGTAGCGGCCCGCCTGCACGGAAAAACGTTCGCTCTGGTTCATCGCTGCTTGTCCGAGCTTGTCCGGGCGTTCCCCACGGGCCTGGTGCGGGGTCCCGGCCGCAGGTCAGACTGCGGTCTTGCGGCCGGCGGCGATCCTGCCGGCGCGCCGGCGAAGGTGCCGGATCTTTCTCAGGGAGAACGGAGAACCGGGGGCCGGACTGTGGAACCGCACTTAGCTGGGACGAGGCAAGGGCCGGCGCCGGCGGGCACCACGCTGGCGGCGGCCGCTGTCACTGATCCAGCCGCTGCGCGGTCAGGGTCTGCCCGGCCGCGGTGAGCCGCCCGGTGAGTGCGGCGCCCATCGCGGTGGCCGGGGTGAGGACGCCGGCGCGATCGGGCAGGGAGCCGTGGTCCAGCGCGAGGCAGAGCGCGCTCTCGCCGAGCATCACCGCGGTGGCGGCGTAGCCCGGGTCACCCTGCGCTTCGACTGTGCCGAGGTAGCGCGCCCCGGTGGCGGTGCGCGTGTGGATCTGCATGCGGAAGAACCCGGTGCGGCGGGTCTTCTCGCCCGGGCCCTGCCCGGGCGAGGGCAGGACCGTGCCCAGCAGCGCCCGGGCGGGCGGGAAGGCGAGTCCCGCCTGCAGGGCCCGCAGCCCCGCAGACACCCCGGCGGCCAGCACGGGCGCGGCCGGGCTGGTGCCGAAGCCGGTGACCTCCCGGTAGCGGAAGCCGCGCCCGTAGGCCCAGTCCTGCAGGGCGTTGCTGCGGCGCACCACCCGGGTGTTGAGGCTGGCCATCACGAACGGCCCGGTCCAGATCCCCAGGTCAGGGTCGCGGCGGACCCAGCTCAGGTCGGGCTCGGCGCCGAGGTCGGGCTCGGCGGCCCGGTCGGGGCTGAGCGCGTAGGGGTCCTCGACCGTCCGCCGGTGCCCGTCGCTGGCCCGCATCTCGTCCCACTGGCCCATGCCCGAGGCCAGGGTCCCGCCGCTGATGCCGCCCTTGAGCGCGGTCACGACCAGCGTGGTGTCCGCCAGGTCACCGGCGTCATCGGCGTGGGCGGCCTGGTGCAGCGCCAGCACCCCGAGATCGGAGGGGATGCAGTCGAACCCGCAGCAGTGCACGATGCGCGCGCCGGTGCCCGCCGCCACCTCGTGATAGCGGTCGATGCTGTCCCGGATGAACAGCACTTCGCCGGTCAGGTCCGCGTAATGGGTGCCCGCGGCGGCGCAGGCACCGGCGAGCGGCAGCCCGTAACGGCGGTAGGGCCCCACCGTGGTCGCCACCACGCGCGCGGTACGCGCCAGCGTGTCCATCGCGGCCGGGTCCGCCGAGTCGGCGACCAGCAGCGGCCATTCCGACGCGGCGGGGCCGAGCCCGGCCCGGACCTGAGCGAGCCGCTCCTGGGACCGGCCCGCGAGCCCGATCCGGGCGCCGTCCGGCGCGTGCCCGGCCAGATAGGCCGCCACCAGGCGCCCCACGAAGCCAGAGGCACCGAACAGCACGACATCCAGCTCGCGTTCCGCGCTCACCATGACCCTGATCGTGTCATGCTCTGTGCCCGCAGCGGCGCGGGATGCGGCCGCCGGTCAGCCGCCCGCCGGGCCGTGCCCGTGGACCCGGTGCCCGAGCACGGGGAAGAGCCAGGCAGCCTGGCGCCGCAGTTCCTGCTCGGCCCGCTGGCGGGCGTCGGCGAAGTAGCGGGCCGGGTCGCGCACCATCCGTTCCGGACGGTCGTCGTGGTCCTCGATGGTGATGTGGGCCGCCACCCTCGCTGCCTTCCGCATGCTCTCAGTGTCAGCCGCCGGCGGCGGGCGCACAACGGCCGATGGTCCGGGACGTCTCCTGAGTGAGACTACGCCAGCGCGACCGCCAGCAGCCCGCCCAGCAGCCGGATCAGGGGGACGTCAGCACGCCGGATGCCGCCCGGGTCTAAGGCGTCCACCATCAGCACGCCGAAGGCGTCCGTCCCGGCGGCCACCGGCACGGCCGCGAACGACCGGTAGGTCTGCGGCGGCGTGACCTGCCAGCCCGGCGGCGGGCCGTCCGCCACGTCGGGGCAGAACAGGTGCTGGTTGCGGCGGATCATCCCGAAGACCAGCTCCCCCTGCGGGGTGTCCTCGGCGATGGGGTCCAGCGGGTCGTCCACGCGCCCGCTGGAGGAGGAGGGCACCAGCATCCCGGGCGTGCCCGGCGTGAACCGGAACAGGCAGGCCCGCACCCTTCCGGAGCCGGTGAGGTGGGCCGCCGAGTCCAGCACCATCGGGATGGTGGCCTCGGCCAGCGCGTCCCGGTCGTGCTGGCGGGGCGCGGTGGCGACCCGGCCGAGCTGGCGCACGATCGGGTCGAGGGCGTCGTTCATGGTGACGCGCATGGCCACGGCCGCGTCGACCGCGGCGCGCTGGGCGCGCGCCCGCATCCGCTCCTTGCGGATCTGCTCATAGGCGGGCACCCCGGCGGCGGTCACGCTCGCGAGCACCGCCCCCAGCGTCCACCAGCCCCGGCCGGCCTGCGCGGCACCGGCCTGCATGCCGAACCAGGTGGCGAAGGCGACCCCGGCCAGGCTGATGACGGTGGTCAGGTAGACGCGTGCGCCCGGTGGAACCCGCATGCCGAGCAGGGTAGATCAACCTGCCGTCCCCCCGCGGGGCCCGGGCCGCGCCGGGCCCGGTGCGCACGCACCGGCAGTGACGGCACCCGCTGGCATCCTGGCACCCATGACCGACTCTGCGCTTGACACGCCGCTCACCCGCACCGCCGCCTCGGAAGCGGTTCAGGAGGCCGGCTGGCGGTACCTGCTCGGCACGCTCTGCGCCAGCGTGCCGGTGGGGTCGCTCGCCGGGGCGAAGGAGGTGGCGCTGGCCGCGATCGTGGCCGCCGGCCAGGACGCCGACGGCCACCTGCGGATCGACCTGCGGCCCGACCGGGTGGAGCTGTCCGTGCAGACCAGGGCGCTGGACGCGGTGACCGGCCGGGACTCGCAGCTCGCCCACCGGATCGCCGCGGCGGTGACCGGGCTCGGCCTGCAGCTGGCCGCCCAGACCTCGGCCGGGGCGCCGCGGCCGGTGCAGATGCTGGAACTGGCGATAGACGCGCTGGACATCGCCGCCATCCGCCCGTTCTGGAAGGCGGTGCTGGCCTACGCCGATGAACCCACCGGGAGCGGACCGGAGGACGCCCTCGTGGACCCTGCCGGGCAGCTGCCCGCGATCTGGTTCCAGCAGATGGACGCCCCGCGCCCGCAGCGCAACCGGATCCACTTCGACATCACCGTCGCCCACGACGAGGCGGACGCCCGGATCGCGGCCGCCGTGGCCGCTGGCGGCCGGCTGGTGGACGACTCCGCTGCCCGGGCGTTCTGGATCCTCGCCGATGCCGAGGGCAACGAGGTGTGCGTCTGCACCTGGCAGGACCGGGACAACCCCGGGGGGTGACGCCTGCCGCAGCGCCGCGTCCCCGGCCCCGCCGTTAGCTGGCGCCGTCCTGGCCGAGCCGGGCGGGCAGGCCGAAGCGGGTGAACAGGGCCGGGTCGAGGAAGTGGTGGATGTGCGCGATCTGGCCATCGCGCAGTTCCAGCACCTGGATCGCCCACGGGTCGTAGCCACCCTCACCGTCGGGCTTGTAGTGGGCGAACGCGGGCGAGCCGTTCATCGCGACCGGGATCAGCCGCGAGCCCCGGCAAGCGCTGCCGTGCCCCTGGTAGAACACGGGGAAGTTGTCCTTGCCGCGAAACCACATGACGAACGGCGGCATGGAGAAGCTCGCGTCCTCGTGCAGCAGCCCGACCAGCGCCTCCATGTCGTACGCCTCGAAGGCGGCAACGTAGCGGTCGAGCAGCGCGCGCTGGGTGCCGCCCAGGGCGCCCGCCCGCTCGTCCGGGTCCAGCTCGGCCGCTGCGATCGTCGCCCGGGCGCGCTGCAGCGCGCTGTTCACCGACGCCACGGTGGTGCCGAGCAGCTCCGCGACCTCCGCCGCCGACCAGCTCAGCACCTCGCGCAGGATGAGCACGGCCCGCTGGCGCGGCGGCAGGTGCTGCAGCGCGGCCACGAACGCCAGCCGGATGGTGTCCTGGAGCGCCACCCGGTCCGCCGGGTCGCCGGTGGCCGGGGTGATCTCCCCGTCCGCCATGGGCTGCAGCCACGACTGCTCGGGCAGCATGTCGCTGGGCGCCGTGAGCGGCGAGACCGGGTCCGACAGCTCCATCGGCAGGGCCCGGCGCTGGCGGCTGCGCAGCTTGTCCAGGCAGACATTGGTGGCGATCCGGTACAGCCAGGAGCGCAGCGAGGACCGGCCCTCGAACCGGTCCAGCGCCTGCCAGGCCCGGACCATGGTGTCCTGCACCGCGTCGTCCGCATCAAAGGCGGACCCGAGCATCCGGTAGCAGTAGCCGGTGAGCTCCGGCCGGTACTGCTCCAGGCTCGACGTGCCCGACGGGTCGGCGGTGAGCTGGCTCACGGATCTCTCCTTCCGGTGCAGGCCCCCGGCGCCGGTGCTGTCGCCGCAGGTCAGGGATCCGGCCGGCCAGGTGTCCCCCACGGCCGGAGCCCGGTAACTGCCCTCCCGGCCCACCATAGCCAGCCTCGCCGACAAAAGCGTCAGCCCGCGGCCCTGAGCAGCCCGATCACATGCCCTTCCGGGTCGGCGAACTGGCCGACCTCCACGCCCTCCATCACCTTCTCCGGGCCCATCAGCCGCCTGCCGCCCAGGCTTTCCGCCTTGACCAGCGCCGCTTCCACGTCGGGCACCTCGACATAGAACGTGACGTGCCCGGGGTAGTCCTCGGGCATCGCGCCGACCGCCCCGGCGATGCCGGCCCCGCCCGCGGTGCGCCCGGGGTCGGTGAGGTGGTAGTCGATCGGCCCGGGAGCGCTGAACTCCCAGCCGAACAGCCCGCTGTAGTAGGCCCGCAGCGCGGCGGTGTCCTTGCCGAGGATCTCGAAGTGCACAACCGGGTTCGCCATGAGCGGCTCCTCGCGTCCGGGCCGCCCGCGGCGGCCCCTGCCGCTATGGACTGCTCCGGTGCCCCCGGCTCATCGCTGCCCGGCCGGCGGTCCCGGCGGGCCCGGCCCCCGGGGTGCCCGGATCAGGACGCGCCGGGCCGGTCCAGGCAGCCGGGCCCGGCGTTCTCCGGCTCGTAGGCGAGCCGGTACCCGCGCATGCCGATGGTCTGCACCAGCGGCGCCTCCAGCGCCGTGCGCAGCCGGTTCACCGTCATCTCCACGGCGTGCTCGTCCGCGCCCTGGCCGGGCAGCGCCCCCAGCAGCTCGGCCCGCGAGCACACCCGGCCGGGCTGCTCGGCGAGCACCCGCAGCGCCGCCGCGGGCGCGGGCGCCAGCGGCCGCAGCACGCCGTCCACCACCGCCGCGTGCCCGCGCACCTCCAGGGTGCGCCCGGCCACCGGCAGCCGACGCACCCGGCCGGGCAGGGTCAGGCACAGCTGCCGCACCAGGGCGCCCAGCCGGGCCCGGGCGGGCTGCATGCTCGGCACGTCCAGCCGGTCCAGCGGCCCGGCGGTCACCGGGCCGACGCAGGCGGCCAGCACCCGGCGGCGGAACGCGTCCACCACGTCCGGCAGCAGCCCGGCCCGGTCCGCGGCGCGCAGCAGGCTGGCCGCGGCCGGGGCGCTGGTGAAGGTGACCGCGTCCACCGCGTGCGCGGCGACCGCCTCCACGAGCCGGCCCAGCAGCGCGGTGTCGTCCGGCGGCGCCCACCGGTACACCGGCACCTCGACCACGCAGGCGCCCGCCGCCCGCAGCGCCTGCACGAAGTCCGGCAGCGGCTCCCCGTGCAGCTGGACGGCTACCCGGCGGCCCGCCAGCTCCTGGCCGAGCAGGTAGGCCAGCACCTCGCTGGAGGACTCCGACGGCGGCGACCAGGTGTCCACCAGCCCGACCGCCCGGATCGCGCCGCGCGCCTTGGGCCCGCGGGCCAGCAGCGCCGCGCCGCCCAGCCGGCGGGACAGCAGCTCACCCAGCCCCCACCCGTCGGCCGCCTCCATCCAGCCGCGGAAGCCGATGCCGGTGGTGGCCACCGCGAAGTCGAGCGGCGCGGCGAGCACCGCGCGGGTGGCGGTCAGCAGCTCGGTGTCGTCCGCCAGCGGCACGATCCGGATGGCCGGCGCCTGCACCACCCGGGCGCCCCGCCGTTCCAGCAGCGAGGACAGCTCCTCCCGGCGCCGCGAGGCGGTCACCGCCACGGTGAACCCGGCCAGCGGCTCCACCTCCCCCGGCCGGGCGGGCGGCAGCACGGCGGTGCCGGCGCTGGCAGCGGTCACGGCGCCTGCCCGCCGCCGGCCACCGGGCCGGTGATCTCCACCACGCCGCCGGTCACCCGGGCCCGGGCGACCGGGACGCTGACGGCGGGCTGGTCCAGGCACTGCCCGGTGGTGAGGGCGAAGACCTGCTTGCCGATCGGCGAGGCCACCGTGGGCACGTCGCCGCGGCTGCCCATGATGCCGCGGGACAGCACGAACGCCCCGCTGAACGGGTCGTAGTTGCTGACCGCGTACACCGCGCCGTCGTGGCCGCGGAACACCGCCACCTGCGCGCCGTCCGCCAGCGCGCACACCCCCCGCTCCGGCAGCAGGTCCGCCAGCCGGCACACCGGCGTCCACCGGGTATCAGCGGCCCGGCCGGCTGCCAGCGGCTGCGTGAGGACGGTCATCGGGACATCACCTCCAGGGTCGCCCCGGCGATCAGCGGGGCCGGGTCCGGCTTCTCGCCCGGCCGGGCCGGCCGGGGCTGCCCGCGCTCGGTGACGAACACGATGCTCGGGTCGGGTGCGCCAGGGGCGTTCACGAACGAGGTGAACCGGCGCAGCTTGCCCGGGTCGTCGAGCACGCCGCGCCACTCGTCGGCGTAGCTGGCGACGTGCTGCGCCATGGCCGCGTCCAGATCCGCGCCGATGCCGAGCGAGTCGTCGACGATCACCGACCGCAGCTGCGCCAGGCCGCCGTCCATGGCCTCGATCCAGGCGGCCGTCCGCTGCAGCCGGTCCGCGGTGCGGATGTAGTAGATGAGGAAACGATCGATCGTCCGAACGAGAAGCTCCGGGCCGGCGTCCTGCAGCAGCAGCTCGGCGTGCCGGGGGCGGAAGCCGCCGTTGCCGCCCACGTACAGGTTCCAGCCGTGCTCGGTGGCGATGACCCCGAAGTCCTTGCCGCGGGCCTCGGCGCACTCCCGGGCGCACCCGGACACGCCTGCCTTGATCTTGTGCGGGGCCCGCAGCCCCCGGTAGCGCAGCTCCAGCTCGATGGCCAGGCCGACCGAGTCCTGCACCCCGTACCGGCACCAGGTGGACCCGACGCAGGACTTCACGGTGCGGACAGCCTTGCCGTAGGCGTGCCCGGACTCGAACCCGGCGTCCACCAGCCGCCGCCAGATCGCGGGCAGCTGCTCGACCCGGGCGCCGAACAGGTCGATCCGCTGCCCGCCGGTGATCTTCGTGTAGAGGCCGAAGTCGCGGGCGACCTCGCCCAGCACGATCAGCTTGGCCGGGGTGATCTCCCCGCCGGGGACCCGCGGCAGCACCGAGTAGGTGCCGTCCTTCTGCAGGTTCGCCAGGAAGTGGTCGTTGGTGTCCTGCAGCGCCGCCTGCTCGCCGTCCAGCACGTGCCCGCGGGCCAGGCTGGCCAGGATCGAGGCCACCGCGGGCTTGCAGATGTCGCAGCCCCGGCCCTGCCCGTGCCCGGCGATCAGCTGGGAGAACGTGGTGATGCCGCGGACCGCGACGATCCCGAACAGCTCGGCCCGGGTGTGGCTGAAGTGCTCGCACAGGCCGCGCGGCTGCTCCACCCCGGCCTCGTCCAGCAGCCGCTTGAGCAGCGGCACGCAGGAGCCGCAGCCGGTCCCGGCGCGGGTGCACGCCTTGACCGCGGGCACGTCCGCGCAGCCCTGCCCGCTGACCGCCGCCATGATCGTGTCCTTGGTGACCCCGTGGCAGGAGCACACCTGCGCGTCGCCGGGCAGCGCCGGGCCGGCGCCGTCCACCGCGGGCAGGATCAGCGACTCGGGCGGGCCGCCGATCTGCCGGCCGACCAGCGCCCGCACCGACGGGTAGGCCGACGCGTCGCCCACCAGCACCCCGCCGAGCAGGGTGCGGGCGTCGTCGGTGACCACGAGCTTCTTGTAGATGCCGCGCACCTGGTCGGCCCACACCAGCTCCAGCGCGCCGCCGGTGCGGCCGTGCGCGTCGCCGAAGCTGGCCACGTCGGCGCCGAGCAGCTTGAGCTTGGCCGAAGTGTCCGGGGTGCCCAGCTCGGCCTGGCCGCCGAGCAGCCGGTCCGCGACCACCTCGGCCATCGCGTAGCCCGGCGCGACCAGGCCGTAGACCCGCCCGGCGACCTCGGCGCACTCACCGACCGCCCAGATGCGCTCGTCAGCGGTCCGGCAGGCGGCGTCGGTCACCGTGCCGCCGCGCTGCCCTGCTGGCAGGCCGGCGGCGCGGGCCAGCTCGTCGCGCGGCCTGATCCCGGCGGAGAACACCACCAGCCCGGCGGCGATCTCCCCGCCCCCGGCGAGCAGGACCCGCGCGGCGTGCCCGTCCGGCCCGGGGTCAATTCGTTCCGTCATGGCAGCGGTGTGAACCTCCACCCCGAGCGAGCGGATGTGCCGCGCCAGCGCCTGCCCGCCGCCTTCGTCCACCTGGGCGGGCATCAGCCAGGGTGCGGCCTCCACCACGTGCACGGCCAGGCCGAGGTGGCGCAGCGCGTCGGCGGCCTCCAGCCCGAGCAGCCCGCCGCCGACCACGGCGCCGGTGCCGCCGCAGGCCGCGGCGCGGGCCCGGATCGCGTCCAGGTCCTCGATGGTCCGGTACACGAAGCAGCCCGGCAGGTCCGCGCCGGGCACCGGGGGGACGAACGGGCGGGACCCGGTGGCCAGCACCAGCGCGTCGTAGCCCAGCTCGCGGCCGGCCGAGGTGCGCACGGTGCGGGCCGCGCGGTCCACCGCCTCGGCCCGCTCGGCCAGCAGCAGGGTAGGGCCAGCGGGGCCGTAGAACCCGTCCGGCACCAGCGACAGCTCCGCCGCGGTGGCGCCGCCGAGGTAGGAGGTGAGGTTCACCCGGTCGTAGGCGGGCCGGGGCTCCTCCCCGATCACCGTGATCCGCCAGCGGCCGCCGGTGTCCCGGGCGTGGACGCACTCCACCAGCCGCTGCCCGACCATCCCGTTGCCCACCACGATGAGGTGCTGTGGCGTGTCAGTCATGAGGCGGCCTCCTGAGGCTGCGGCACGGCGGTCAGCCAGTCCACGAGCGCGGCGACGGCGCCGCGGCAGGTGCCGCAGCCGGTGGTGGCGCGGGTGGCCGCGGCCACCTCAGCCACCGAGCAGGCGCCGGCCGCCACGCTCGCCTGGATCGCGGCCTTGGGCACGCCGTTGCAGTGGCAGACGGTGGCGGCGGCCGGCGTGGCCGCCGGGTCGTCGGCGCCCGCCGTCCCGCCTATCCCCCCGATCTGGCTGGCGCTGAACAGCAGCGAGACCCGGTCGGCGGGCGCGGGCGCGCCCCGGTCGAACAGCTGGGTGACGGTGCCGACCGTGTCGATGTCGCCGAGCAGGATCGCGCCGACCACCCGGCCGTCCCGGATGACCAGCTTCTTGTAGGTGCCGCGGGCCGGGTCGGCGAAGTGCAGCACCTCGGTGCCGTCGCCGTGCTCGCCCGCCGCGGTGTCCTCCGTAGCGGCCTCCCCCATCGCGGCCAGCTCGATGCCGGTCGCCTTCAGCCGGGTGACCAGCCGGGACCCGGTGTATCTGGCGTCCGGGGCGGTGCCGGTGAGCCGCCCGGCGAGCACCGCCGCCTGCTCCCAGGCGGGCGCGACCAGCCCGTAGACCAGCCCGTTGTGCTGGGCGCATTCGCCCACCGCGTAGATGCCGGGGTGGCTGACGCTGCGCAGGGTGTCGTCCACGATCACGCCCTGGCCGGTGGCCAGGCCCGCGCCGGCGGCCAGGCTGATCTCCGGCCGCACCCCGCAGGCCACCACCAGCAGGTCGGCGGCCAGCCGGGTGCCGTCGGCCAGGGCCAGCCCGGTGAGCCGCCCGTCCGGGCCGGTGGTCACCGCGGCGGCCCGCGCGCCGGTCCGCACCGACACCCCGAGCCTGCCGAGCGTCCGGGACAGCACCCGGCCCGCCGCCCGGTCGAGCTGGCGGTCCATCAGGTGCCCGGCGTCGTGCACCAGCGACACCGGCAGGCCCCGGCCGGCCAGGCCGCGGGCGGCTTCCAGGCCGAGCACCCCGCCGCCGAGCACGAGCGCCCGCCGGGCCGCCGCCGCGGCCGCCATCAGCGCCCGGCAGTCGTCCAGGCTGCGGAACACCGCCGCCCCGGGCACCAGCTGCCCGTCCGGGCCGGCCAGCCCGGCGACCGGCGGCAGCCACGGCCGGCTGCCGGTGGCCAGGACGAGCGTGTCGTAGCCGAGCACGCTGCCGTCCGCCGCGGTGACGGTGCGCCGGGCCGGGTCGAGCGCCACCGCCGGGGTGGCCAGCCGCAGGTCCACCCCGTGCTGGCGGGCCCAGCCCGGGGAGGTGAGCGCGATCGCGTCGGCGGTGTGCCGGCCGGCCAGCACCTCGGACAGCAGGATCCGGTTGTAGGCGCCGTGTGGTTCGGCGCCGAGCACGGTGACCGACAGGCCGCCCCGGCCCGGCCGGGCGCAGATCTCCTCCACCACCCGCGAGCCGGCCATGCCGTTGCCCACCACCACTACCTTCACCGCTCGCCTGCCTTCATCGCTCGCCTGCCTTCACCGCTGGCCCCCCTCGCCCGGTGCCGCGCGCTCGACCCGGACCGCGCAGGCCTTGAAGGACGGCATCCGGGACACCGGGTCGAGCACCGGGTTGGTGACCAGGTTGGCGCTGCCGTCGCCGCCCCAGTGGAACGGCATGAACACGGTGTCGGCGCGGATCGCCCGGGTCACCCGGGCCGGCGCCAGCGCCGCGCCGCGCCTGCTGACCACCCGCAGCAGGTCGCCGTCGGTGACGCCGAGCTGCCCGGCCAGCGCCGGGTGCAGCTCGACGAACGGCCCGGCGGCGGCGCTGGCCAGCGCCGCGACCCGGCGGGTCTGCGCGCCGCTCTGGTAGTGCGCGAGGATCCGGCCGGTGGTCAGGTGCACCGGGTAGTCGCGGTCCACCGGCTCCGGCGGCGGCCCGGCGTCCACGCCGGTGAACCGGGCCCGGCCGTCCGGGGTGGCGAAGGAGTCCAGGAACAGCCGCGGCGTGCCGGGGTGCGTCTCGTCCGGGCAGGGCCAGCACACGCCGTCCTCGGCGTCGATCCGCTCCCAGGTGATGCCCGCGTAGTCGGCGGGCCCGCCGGCGCTGGCCCGCCGCAGCTCCGCGAACACGGCCCGCGGGTCCGCGCTGAACCCGTCCGGGCAGCCCAGCCGGGCGGCCAGCCCGCTGATGATCTCCAGGTCGGTGCGCACGCCCGGCGGCGGCGCGGCGGCCCGGCGGCGCCGGATCACCCGGCCCTCCAGGTTGGTCATGGTGCCGTCCTCCTCCGCCCACTGGGTGGCGGGCAGCACCACGTCAGCCAGGGCGGCGGTCTCGGACAGCACCAGGTCGGCGACGACCAGCAGGTCGAGGGCGGCCAGCCGGCCGGCCAGCTGCCCCGCCCGGGGGGCGCTCACGGCCGGGTTGCTGCCCAGCACCAGCAGGGCCCGCGGGCCGCCGGGGGTGCCGAGCGCCGCCAGCAGCTCCTGCGCGCTGCGGCCGGGGCCCGGCAGGCCGGCCGGGTCCACGCCCCACACCTGGGCCACGTGGGCGCGGGCGGCCGGGTCGGTGATCGGGCGGTAGCCGGGCAGCTGGTCGGCTTTCTGGCCGTGCTCCCGCCCGCCCTGGCCGTTGCCCTGGCCGGTGAGGCAGCCCCAGCCGCTGCCCGGCCGGCCCGGCAGGCCGAGCGCCAGCGCCAGGTTGATGTAGGCGGTCACGGTGTCGGTGCCGGCGGCGTGCTGCTCCGCGCCGCGGCCGGTGAGAATGATCGCGTTGCGGGCCCCGGCGAGCAGCCGCGCGGCCGCGCGCAGCCGGGGCGCGGGGACCCCGGTGACCCGCTCCACCCGTTCCGGCCACCAGGCCGCCACCCGGCGGCGGACCTCGCCGAACCCGGTGGTCCGGGCGGCGATGTAGGCCTCGTCGGCCAGGCTTTCGGCGATCACCACGTGCAGCAGGCCCAGCGCGAGCACCAGGTCGGTGCCGGGCACGGGCTGCAGGTGCAGGCTGGCCGCGCCGGCGGTGGCGGTCGCCCGGGGATCGGCCACGATCAGCTGCCCGCCGGCCGCCCGCAGGCTGGCCAGGTGCCGGGCGGCGGGCGGCATGGTCTCCGCCAGGTTGCTGCCGGCCAGCAGCACCACGTCCGCGCCGGCCAGGTCGCGCAGGGGGAACGGCAGGCCCCGGTCGAGCCCGAACGCCCGGATGCCGGCCGCGGCGGCCGAGGACATGCAGAACCGGCCGTTGTAGTCGATGTGCGGGGTGCGCAGGGCGACCCGGGCGAACTTGCCGAGGAGGTAGGCCTTCTCGTTGGTGAGGCCGCCGCCGCCGAACACGGCGACCGCGTCCCGCCCGTAGGCGGCCTGCACCCCGCGCAGCCAGCCCGCCACCCGCGCCAGGGCCTCGTCCCAGCCCACCGGCACCAGCGGGCTGCTGCGGTCGCCGGGGGCGAGCCGCGCCAGCGGGCTGGTCAGCCGCTCGGGCGAGCGCAGCAGGTCAGCCGCGGTCCAGCCTTTCCGGCACAGCCCGCCGCCGCTGGTGGGAAAGGCCCGGGGCGCCACCGTGACCATGGTCGGCCCATCCGCTCGGTCGGCGCCAGTGGCAGCTCCGCCGCCCGCGGCTGGACTGGCTCCCGCGCCAGGGCCCACCGCGAGGGTCATGCCGCACTGCAGGGCGCAGTAGGGGCAATGCGTGGCGACGGCAGTACCGACGGCGGGCGGCTCGCCCTCGGCGGTCACGCAACCCCGCGGGGGGCTGGTGCCCACGAGTGCTGCGGTCACGGCGGTCATCGGGAGCGCGGCGTGGATGCCCCGGTGTCAATGCCGGGGAGGTAGCGCCGCTTCAACTCCCTAGGAATGTCGGCCGTGCTCGATAGTGTGTTCGCATGTCTCGATACCGACTGCTCCCTTCGCCTGCGCAGGAGGTGGCACTGAGAGAGCACTGCGCGCATGCCAGGTTCGTGTGGAACCTGGCCGTCGAGCAGCACTTGCACTGGCACCGGGGGCGGAAGAATGCCCCGGGTTACCTGGAGCAGTGTCGGCAACTCACTGCGGCGCGGGCGGAGCACTCCTGGCTGGCCGCTGGCTGCCAGATGGTGCAGCAGCAGGCGCTGCGGGACTTCTCCCAGGCAGTGGCCGCGTTCTTCGACCCGACGAATCCGGCTGGGCGGCCGTCGTGGCGGAAGGCCAGGCGGGACGAGGGATTCAGGATCGTGGCGGTCAAACCGGGGCATGTGCGGCGGCTGACCCGCAGAACCGGCGAGGTCTGGGTGCCGAAGGCCGGGTGGGTGCGATTCTGCTGGTCCCGCGCGGTGCCGCCAGGCAGGAAGTCCTACCGCATCACCCGGGATCGCGCGGGCCGCTGGCATCTGGCCTTCGCCGTGATCCCCGCGCCGATTCCTGCCCCAGCCCGCGGGGGTGTGGTGGGCATCGACCGAGGCGTCACGGTGTCGGCGGCACTGTCGACCGGGCAGTTGCTGCACGCCCCCGGCCTGACCGCACCGGAGCGCAGCAGGCTGCGGCGGCTGGAACGCAGGCTGTCCCGCGCGAAGCGCGGCTCCAATCGCCGCGCGAAGGTGAACCAGGCCGCCGCCAGGCTGTGCGCCCGCGAGAGCGACCGGCGCAGGGACTGGGCGGAGAAGGCCAGCACTTACGTCGCCCGCCGGTTTGAAGTGATCCGGGTCGAGGACCTGCGAATCGGCAACATGACCCGCTCGGCACGGGGCACTTTGCAGGCTCCGGGCCGGGGCATCAGGCAGAAGGCCGGGCTGAACCGGGAGATCCTGCGGTCGGGGTGGGGGCTGCTGGTGAGGCGACTGGAGGACAAGGCTCCCGGCCGGGTGGAGAAGGTCAACCCCGCGTTCACGAGCCAGCGGTGCTCGGCGTGCGGGCACGTGGATGCGAACTCGCGTGAGAGCCAAGCGCGTTTCGCCTGCGCGGCCTGCCGTTTCACGCTGAACGCTGACGTGAACGCGGCACGGAACATCGCGGCGGGGCACGCCGTGCCTGCGCGGGGAGGCGTCCGGATTGCCGGGCCAGTGAACCGCGAACCTCAACTGCTCGCCTCCTAACCCGATGTGAGTGGCTGGAATCCTCCGCCTCCAGGCGGGGGAGGATGCCAAGACGTCTCCCGTGCTCATCCGGCGGCCTGACAGTCGTGACGGTATGAAGGGCCTGTTTCGAGGCTGTTTCGCTCCCGGTGCCCAGGCATAAACTCCGCCTCACTCCCGCGCCCGGCTCCCGGTGAGCCCGCTCGGGCCTGGCCGCTCCCCTGAGCCGTTCAGTCGCTCTCCCTGCGCGGGGACGATCTGAACGGATGACGGTTTCATTCCGCGGAGACGGGAGCGGCGGTGACGATGTCGGCGCTCAGCGGGGCGACCGCGGCGACGATCTGGTCGATCGTCTCCGCCGGCACCCCCGCCCCGGCCATCGACGCCACCAGGTGCCCGGCGACCAGGTCGAAGTGCCGCTGCCCGATCCCGCGGCCCACGTGGGCGTCCTTCATGGAGGCGCCGCTGTAGCTGACCGGGCCGCCGAGCGCGGCGGCGAAGAACTCGACCTGGCGGCCCTGCAGCCGGGCCATGTTCGTGCCCGCGAAAAAGCCCGACAGGTCCGGGTCGGCGAGCACCCGGTCGTAGAAGTCCCTGACCACCGCCACCAGCGCGGGCTCGCCGCCGATGGCCTCGAAGATGGTGGGCTGCCCGTTGCCGGTCATGTTCTCTCCCTGGGGTGATGGTGTGCGGGTGGGCGGCTGGTCAGGCGGCTTCGTACGCGGCCTCGGGTGCCGTCGCGGGCCGGCGTGCGTAGCGGAGCCAGGTGACGGCGAAGCAGACGGCGTAGAAGACCAGGAACGCGATGAGCGCCGGCCCCGCCGACTTGGCGGCGCTGCTGAACGAGGCCCGGAACGCCAGGTTGATCAGCACCCCGCCGAGCGCGCCGACCGCGCCGACGATCCCGAGCATGGCGCTGGCGACCCGCCGGGCCTGGTCCGGCCCGGCCTCGCCGCCCGCGCCCGCGGGCAGCCCGGACCTGGCCGCCACGACCGCGGGGATCATCGCGTACGTGGAGCCGTTGCCCACGCCGCTGAGCACGAACAGGCCGATGAAGCCGCCCACGAACAGCCCGAAGGACGCCCGGGAGGTGGCAGCCAGCAGCACGCCGGCGCAGCCCGCCATGCCCGCGAAGGTCCAGAGGGTCACCCGCGCGGCCCCCAGCCTGTCAGACAGCCAGCCGCCGGCCGGCCGGGCCAGCGAGCCGGCCAGCGGGCCGAGGAAGGTGAGCTCGGCGGCGCCGAGCGGGGTGCGGCCGAACTGGGCCACCAGCACCAGGCCGAACGCGAAGCTGTACCCGATGAACGAGCCGAACGTGCCCACGTACAGCAGCGACAGCGGCCAGAAGTCGCGGTGGCCGACCGCGGCCTTCTGCGCGGCCAGGTCCGCCTTTGCCGGGGTCAGGTTGTCCATGGCCCGCAGCGCGACCACGCCGGCGATCAGGATCAGCGGCAGGTAGATCAGCGGCACGTAGCTGGGGTGGGCCAGCCCGGCCAGCGCGATCACCGCCAGCCCCGCGAGCTGGACGACCGCGACGCCGATGTTGCCGCCGCCGGCGTTGAGCCCGAGCGCCCAGCCCTTGCGCCGCTGCGGGTAGAAGAAGTTGATGTTGGACATGGACGAGGCGAAGTTGCCGCCGCCCAGGCCCGCGAGCCCGCCGATGAGCAGGAAGGCCCACAGCGGCAGCCCCGGTCCCCGCATGGCGGCCGCTGCCGCGGCCGTGGGCACGATGAGGATCGCCGCGCTGAACGCGGTCCAGTTGCGGCCGCCGAACCGGGGCACCGCCAGGGTGTAGGGGACCCGCAGCACCGCCCCGACCAGGGTGACCAGCGACACCAGCAGGAACTTGCGGCCGGGATCGAGTCCGTAACCGCTGACCGGGGTCATGAACAGCACCAGCACCGACCACAGGCTCCACACCGAGAACCCGAGGTGCTCGGCGAAGATCGAGGCGGCCAGGTTGCGGCCGGCGACGCGGCTGCCCCCGCCGGCCCAGAACGCGGGGTCCTCCGGCTCCCAGCGATCGATCCACCGCTTGCCGCGCCGGGCGGCCACGCCGGTATCTGTCATGGCGGTTCCTCCCGCTGCCGTGTCTCACCAGGACGGGCACCACGGTAGGAGGCAGGCAGTTTCCCATGGGTAACTGAAAGTAACCTTCGGGAAACACTGTCCTCACCCGGGAACGCCTGCTGTTGTGAGATCAGGGCCAGGCGGGGCAGGGAGGGCACGCCGGGCAGGTCACAGGGGGGAGCTCGGCGGGAGGAGGAAGGGTATGGACACCGGGCAGCCGGGGCGCCGGCCGGCGCAGCCCGGGCGGCTGCAGCCGATGCTCGCCCGGGCCGGCCCGCTGCCGCCGGACAACGGCGGGTGGGCGCTGGAGATGAAGTGGGACGGGGTGCGGGCGCTCGCCTACGTGGATCACGGCCAGGTGCGGCTGCTGTCGCGGGCCGGGGAGACCGTCACCGTGGCCTACCCGGAACTGCTCGGCCTGGGCGAGGCCCTGGCCGGACGGCTGGCCGTGCTGGACGGGGAGATCGTCGCGCTCGGCGCGGGCGGCTGGCCGGACTTCGAGGCGCTCCAGCCCCGCATCCACATCCGCGCGCCGGTGGCCGCGCAGCGGCTCGTGGCCACCGCCCCGGTCACCTACCTGGCGTTCGACCTGCTGCATCTGGACGGGCTGTCGCTGCTGGACGCGCCGTACCGGCAGCGCCGGGCGCTGCTGGAAGCGCTGCACCTGGACGGCCCGCACTGGCAGACACCGCCGTCGTTCACCGGCGTGCCGGGCCGGGAGGTGCTCGCCGTCTCGGTGGCGCACTCGCTGGAGGGCGTCGTCGCCAAGCGGCTGGACTCCCGGTACGAGCCGGGCCGGCGCAGCAGCAGCTGGGTGAAGGTCAAGAACGTCCGGCATCAGGAGGTCATCGTCGGCGGCTGGCAGCCGGGCGCGGGCAACCGGGCGGGCCAGGTCGGGTCGCTGCTGGTCGGGGTCAGCGAGGCGACCGGCCTGGTCTACGCGGGGCACGTCGGCACCGGGTTCACCCAGCAGGCGCTGGGCATGCTCGGCGGGCGGCTGTCCGGCCTGCACCGCGCCACCTCCCCGTTCGCCAGCCCGGTGCCGCCCCCGCAGGCCCGGACGGCGGTGTGGGTGGAGCCGGTGCTGGTGATCGAGGTGACCTTCACCGGCTGGACCCGCGCAGGCCGGATGCGCGCGCCGTCCTACCGGGGTCTGCGGGAGGACAAAGGGCCCGGCGAGGTCAGCCGGGAGAGCTGAGCTCGCCGAGCAGCAGCCGCGCCGGGTCCCGGTGGCGGCCGGGGGTCAGCCTTACGTGCCGCAGGTAGCGCCAGTGCTTGCCGGTGAGCAGGAACTCCCCGTCGCCGGGCAGGGCAGCGATGCCGTTCATGACCGCCTCCGGGTCGCCCCAGTGCCGTTCCCGGGCGGCCCGGGCGTCCACGATGTCGGTGACCTCGCCGCTGTCCGGGTCGATCCCGGCCAGGCAGTCCCGGCCCAGCAGGTTCGCCCAGATCAGCCCCCCTGACCAGGCCAGGTCGTTCAGCCCCGGTACCCGGTGCCGGCCGCAGCGGACCCGCAGCAGGCCGAGCGGCTCCAGGCTGCCGGGGTCCCGCCAGATCAGCTCGCTGCTGCCGTCGCTGGTGACGACCAGCCCGGCCCCGGCGCAGATGCCCCAGCCTGCCCGGTTGTAGGGCACCTGCCCCAGCAGCTGCAGGCTGTCCGGGTCCCACCGCAGGGCCACCCGTTCCTGCCAGGTCAGCTGCCAGAGGTGGCCGCCCGCCCGGCAGATGCCCTCGCCGAACAGGTCGCCCGGCAGCGGCGCGCTGGCCGCGGGCTGCCCCGCGCCGAGCGGGTACCGGCGCAGCGTGGACTGCCCGTACAGGCCGGTGCTCTCCCACACCGTGCCGTCCTCGGCGAGCAGGCCCTGGGTGAAGCCGCGCCCGGGGTGGGGCAGGCGGCGCAGCACGCGGAGCCGGTGAACCCTCAGCCCGCACCTCCGTCCCGGATCTGGCGCAGCGCCAGGGTACGCCCGTCCGCCGGGCCCCGTCCGCCCGCCGCCGCGCAGGGGCCCGGCCCGGGACCAACGCCCCTGCCGGCAGCGGCAGCCCCGGGGCAGCGTGGGAAGACAAGGAGGGACCGGGCGCGGCCAGCGGGCAGGCCCGGGCCCGGGCGGAGGTTCACGATGACGGGGAGCTCACGGCAGCAGCCACACCGCAGGCTGCCGGGGCGGCGGCGCGGGCGGCCGGGACCTGCGCGGGCGGCCGGCCCGCAGGAGATCGCCCCCGGCGTCCACCTGCTCACCCTCGGCAGCGGCCTGCTCGCCAGCAACGTGTACTTCGTCCGCTCCGGGGACTCCTGGGTGCTGGTCGACGCGGGCTGGCCGCGCCAGGAAGAGCCGATCATGGCGGCCGCGCAGGCGCTGTTCGGCCCCGGCGCGCGGCCCGCCGCGATCCTGCTCACCCACATTCATCCCGATCACTCCGGGTCCGCCCCGGCACTGGCGCGCGGCTGGGAGGTCGCCGTCTGGGTCCATCCGGACGAGCTGCCGCTGGCGGCCGGCGAGTACCTGCCGCAGTACGCGAACCCGCTCGACCGCCGGCTCATCGGCCCGCTGCTGAGCCTGCTCCCGGCCCGGGCCCGGCAGCGGATGTCCGCTGCGGGCAGCCTGACCGCTGCCGCCCGCCCGCTGCCCGGCCCGGCCACCGTGCCCGGCCTGCCGGACTGGGAGTGGCGGCACGCGCCCGGGCACACGCCCGGCCACGTCGCCTTCTGGCGGCCGGCCGGGCGGGTGCTGATCACCGGCGACGCCATCCTGACCGTGGACCTCAACTCCCTGCCGGGCCTGCTGCTGCGGCGGCCGCGGATCGCGGCGCCGCCGCGCATCACCACCTGGGACTGGCCGGCCGCCCGGGCGTCGCTGGCCGCGCTGGCCCGGCTCGGGCCGCTGGTGCTGGCGCCCGGGCACGGCCGCCCCGTCACCGGCCCGGCAGCGGCGGCCGCCCTGCGCGGCTTCGCCGGCCGGCCGGCCCCGGGGCTGGCGATCCCAGCGTTTGCGCAGGTCAGTGCGCGGAAGCGGGTAGGTATCGGGCGGGCCCGCCCGCTAGGCAAGGAGATACCGTCATGACAGCCAACAGCGGCGGCCGCAGCTGCCGGGTCCTGGTGACGGCGTCGTCCCGGTACGGGGCGACCACCGGCATCGCCCGGGCCATCGGGGAGGAGCTGGCCCGGCGCAACCTCACCGCGGTGGTGCTGACCCCGGAAGAGGTCGGGAGCATCGAGGTGTACGACGCGGTGATCCTCGGCAGCGCCGTGTACGGCGGGCACTGGCTGGATCCGGCCAAGGCGCTTGTCACCCGGTCGGCCGCGGCGCTGGCCGCCCGGCCGGTGTGGCTGTTCTCCAGCGGCCCGGTCGGCGACCCGTCGCGCAAGCTCGTCCAGTCGATGGGCCAGGACCCGGTCGACCTGCCCGGCCTGCTCAGCGCCACCCATGCGCGCGAGCACCGGATGTTCGCGGGCAAGCTCGACCGCAAGAACCTCGGCTTCGCCCAGCGCGCGTCCCTGCTGATGTTCCGCGGCCTGGACGGCGACTTCCGCGACTGGGCGGGCATCAGGGACTGGGCCGCCCACATCGCCGCACAGCTCACCGCCCCCGGCGCGCTGCGCGCCGCCGGCTAGGGAGCTCAGGCCGGCGCGGGCTGGCCGGACCGGGCCGGGGGCGGCTCGAACGCCGCCGGGTTCTCGCAGTACTCCCGCACGGCGCGGGCGAACTGCGCCGCGTGGAACCCGTCCACGTAACGGTGGTCGAAGGTCGCAGTCAGGCTCAGCGTCGGGCGCACGACCACTTCACCGGCCACCGCCGTGGGCCGCGGCTGGACGGCACCGACCAGCACCAGGACCGGCACCTTGTAGTAATGGGCCAGCGGCGAGTAGGCGTGGCTGATGCCCCACCCGCCGATGGAGGTGATCATCGCGCCGCCGAACGCCTGCCGGGGCATGCCGAACCGGGTCAGGTCCAGGTTCAGGTCGGAGGTGAGCCACGCCCCGGCCCGCAGCGCCCAGCGCAGCGCCGACGGCGGCAGCCGGGTGAGCAGCGCCTTGCCGCGGCCCAGCTCCGGGTCGCTGCCGTCGGCCAGGGCCGCGCAGCGGCGGGTCAGCTCCTGGCCGAGCTCGACCGCTGACTTGCGATCGGCGTCGCGCACCTTGACGCCGGTCAGCTCGGTCCCGCCCTCGGTGGCCACGATGAAGAACACATCCACGCTCTCCCGCGGGTACTCGCGCCCGCGGGCCAGCCGCACCCGCAGCCCGGGCACGGTCGCCAGCCCGTGCGCGACCGCCCGGCCGACCAGATGGGTCACGGTCACGTGCACGCCGCTGCGGCGGCGGACCTGCTCGATGTAGGCGAGCAGGGCCCCCGCGTCCAGTTCCAGGTCACCGAAGAACTGCGGATCCAGCGGCCGCCCCCAGGCAGATCCCGCCAGCTTCCGCCAGCCCCGCACGCGCTCGCCCACCGGACCTCCGAACCCCCTCCCTTGAGCCTACGCGCGCCACCCGGCTTCCCTGGCGCTCCGGCCGGCGGGCCGCCGGGGAAGGTGCCGGAATGCCCGCTTAAAGCTGTTAGATAAACTCTGCAAGAATGCCGCTTAGCTGTCAATGGAGCCGGTCGCCCGGTATGCCGGAGTTTCCGGAGATGGGATCCCGGGAATTCCTTTCCGGCAGCGGGCAGGGCATCTTAACGCAGGTCAGCTCTTACCTCCGGGCGAACGGACGGCAAAATTTGGCGTGTCCCGGTTATGCCTGAGCCGGGCAGGGGTATCGGCTGATAACGGTTGCTGGTCCGGAAGAGATGTGCTTGCCAAGGACAGCTACCAGCTGCCCGGTGCGCCGCGAAGTAGGGGCTTGCCCCGGAACGGATTCCCTGCCCCCCGGTATCCGCTCCGCGCGTGACACCAGGCACCCGCTCCAGGAGCGAACTGGCGCGGTACCGGCCGGGCCAGGCGGCCCGGCAGTCTACGTGGCCTCGGCCAGGGGGGTGGATGAGAGTGCGGGAAAGTGGCGGAACGGGCGCGGGCTGGCGAAGCGCCGTCACGGGCCGCCGTCGGTGGCTGGCTGTCAGCGCAGGAGCGGCGGTCACGGGCACAGCGGCCCTGGTCATCGGGGCATGCACGGGCGGGCTGGCCGGCGGCGCCCATGCCCGGCGGGTGCCGATCTCGGCTGCGCAGGTGACCATCACCCCCGCCGACAGCAGCCAGGACGCGAACCCGAGCCAGGGCGTGAACGTGTCAGTGGCCCAGGGCACCCTGGAGAGGGTCACCGTGACCAAGGGCGCCGACCCGGTCACCGGCGTGTTCAGCCCGGGCCGCACCGGCTGGCACAGCACCTGGCCGCTGCTGCCGTCGCGCCACTACACGGTGACCGCGACCGCGGTGGACGCCCATCACCTGGCGGTGACGAAGACCTATACGTTCCGGACGCTGCGGCCGCGGCGGTCGTTCCTCACCCACATCACCGAGGGCTACCACCAGGTCTACGGCGTGGGCATGCCGATCATGCTGACGTTCAGCCATCCGGTCAGCCACCGGTACCGGGCGGCGGTGGAACGCTCCATCCAGCTCTGGACCTCCAAGCCCATCGTGGGCGCGTGGTACTGGGACGACGCCCTGGCACCGGCCGGCACGAACCTGGTGTTCCGCCCCCGCGGCTACTGGCCGCAGCACACCCGGGTGACCGTGAAGGCGCACTTCGCCGGGCTGCAGATCGCCCGCGGCGTGTTCGGCCGGGAGAACCTGAGCCAGCAGTTCACGATCGGGCGCTCGCTCATCGCCGTGGTGAACACCGCCAGCCACGAGGCGCGGATCTACTACCGCAACCACCTGTACGGGGTCTGGCCGATGAGCAGCGGCGCGCCCGGCGACGACACGGCCGACGGCACCTACCTCACGATCGAGAAGGGCAACCCGGTCCTGATGAGCGGGCCCGGCTACACGGACTTCCCCGTGCCCTACTCGGTGCGCTTCACCTGGAGCGGCAACTACATGCACGACGCCTACTGGTCCGTGGGTGAGCAGGGGTACGCCAACGTCAGCCACGGCTGCGTCAACCTGTCCCCCGAGCACGCGGCGATCTACTACAACCTGGCCGTCCCCGGGGACCCGGTCACGATCACCCACAGCCCGGCGGCCGGAACCTGGGACGACGGCTGGACCGAGTGGTTCCTGACCTGGAAGCAGCTGCTGCGGGGCAGCGCCACCCACATGGCAGTGGAGGCCGGGCCGTCCGGCAGCGGGTTCGTCAGCCCGCACGCGCTGCCGCCGTCGCTGGCCAGGGCGCCGCTCGGGAACTCGCGCCCGCACAACGCCCACGCCTACTGACGCCGCAGGCACCGCGCGCCAGCGCGCCGGGGCTCCGGTCCCGGCGCGCTGGCGCGTCCCGGTCCCGCCCGCCCCGCGCCTCCTCCCGCATCGCGGCCCGTCAGCCGGCCGCCGCACGCCGCCTACCGTCCGTCACATTCCCGCGGCAGCACCGCTGATCCCGGACATCGGGGACGCCCGTTTCCGTCTCAATTTGGTCAAGCTGTCAACTTACGGGCATCACTGAGAGTCATCACCACGTCGAAAACGGATCGGTGTCCCCGCCCGCGGGCGGGCCGGCGGCCGCCCGCGGGCTGCGTGGCGAACCAGGGGGTCCGGTGGACGATCTTCCGCCTCAGCATGAGGACGGGCCGGACCCGGCCCGGGTGGCCACGCAGCAGGACTTCGGCCGGGAGCTGACCCTGCTGCGGCTGCGGGCCGGGCTGAGCATCCAGGCAGTGGCCCGGGCGGCCGGCATCCCGGCCAGCACGGCCGGTGACTACTTCTCCGGGCGGCACCTGCCCCCGCCCACCCAGCCGGGCCTGCTGCCGAAGATCCTGGCGGCCT
>JBLMWU010000349.1:0-8763 GCA_050257395.1 Gemmatimonadota bacterium
GTCCGCCAGTGGCGTGCCGATCGAGCGCATCAGCGACCTGGTGGGCCACAGCGGCACGAACGTCACCGAGACCGTCTACCGGCACGAGATCCGGCCCGCGCTCACCACCGGCGCCACGGCCATGAACAAGATCCTCGCCCCGAGGAACACCCCGGCGAGGAACACCACGAGGAACCCGAAGAAGAACCGCGCCAGGTCCGCGTAACCTGGCTCCCGTAAGAAGCATGTCCGAACGAGTGGCTCCCCGTTTGGCTCCCGAAGATCAAAAAGGGGCCCGGGCTGGAACCCGGAACCCCTTCTGACCTGGACCTTCTGGTCGGGACGGCCGGATTTGAACCGGCGACCCCTTGACCCCCAGTCAAGTGCGCTGCCAAACTGCGCCACGTCCCGCCCGCCCTTGCGGACTCCTAGACGATAGCGCATCCGGGGCTCTGCCCGCTTCCGGCGCACCCCTGCGCCAACCCCCCCGGGACCGGGCCTGGGACACTCTTCGCGAAAGTCGCGTTTCCCCTGCTGATTCCCGGGCACTTGCAGACTCCACCAGTCGTTGGATCATCCAGTGCGTGGGTATGAATCTGGCGCACCTCCAAGTTCGGGCCACGTCCACCTGATGGAGCGGGGCATGAGAGTGTGTGGACCTGCTGAAGACGGCACGTACGGTGGCCCGCCCCCGTACGGCGACTACGACACGACACCGTTCGCCCGGCCCGGGCACTGGGAGTGGGTCGATGACGGCCCGTACGGGCCCGCCCAGAACGGCAACGGGCACCTCAACGGCTACCGCCCCCGTCGCAGGCGCCGCTTCCGCTTTCTGCGCCGCCTGATGACGCTGGTCATCGGGTTCGCCCTGCTCGGGGCGCTGGCGCTCGGCGGCCTGCTGCTGGTGACCCCGTCGGCGGGCACCGCCGAGGCTCTCGCCCGGGCGATCGACCAGTCCCACCATGCGCCCTTCCCGGGCCCGCCCGTGGCGCCCCGGTTCGCCGCGGCGCTGACCGCTACCGAGGATCACCGCTTCTACTCCGAGCCGGGCATCGACCCGTTCGGCGTGGCCCGGCTGGTCTACGGGACCGTGACCAGGCAGCCGGACCAGGGCGGCGCCACGCTGTACCAGCAGCTGGCCAAGATGCTCTACACCTCGGGCGCCGGCGGGCTCTCGATGCAGGCTGTCGAGGTCGGCGTCGGGATCAAGCTGTACCTGACCTACTCGCGGCAGCAGATCCTCCGCATGTACCAGGACGTGGCCTACTTCGGGCACGGCTACTACGGCCTGGCCCAGGCGGCCTGCGGGTACTTCGCGGTCCAGCCGGCCCAGCTGAGCTGGCCGCAGGCGGCGATGCTGGCCGGCTTGGTGCAGGCCCCGTCAGCCGACGACCCGCTGCTCCACTACGCCAACGCCCGCGCCCGCGAGTCGCACGTGCTCGGCCGCCTCACGGCGGTCGGCACCCTCACCCCGGCCCAGGCCAGCGCCGCCTGGCAGCAGTCCCTGAACCTGGTCCAGGCCGGCGGCCGCTGCGCCTGAGCGCGGCGGCAACGGGCCCGGCTGCAACCAGCCTGCAAGCCCGTGGCGGCACGCTGAGCCATCAGCCCAGCCCCAGGAGGCAGAGATGGCCAGCTCACCCGCGATCGACAGGTTCCTGCAGGCGATCCAGGACGCGCAGATCTCCGCCTGCGACGCATGGGACACCGATGCCACGCTGGACGCGACCGTGCCGAACTGGCGGCTGCACGCCACCGGGCGGGACGCCATCCGCACCGAGTACGCCCGCTGGTTCGCCGACCCGGGCCACTTCCACGACCTGCACCGGCACCCGCTCGGCGACGGGTCCGGCGAGGTGGTCGAGTACACGCTCAGCTGGCTCGAGCGCGGCGTGCCGCACGCGGGCCACCACATGCACCTGCTCAGGCTGCGCGACGGGCTGATCGTGTCCGACACTGTGTTCTGCGGGGGCCGCTGGCCCGCGGCGCTGCTCGCCGAGATGGAGGCTGCCGATGCCTGACCCACCGCAGGCCGTCAGCCCGCGCACGGCCCGCGACGTGGCCGAGCTGATCGCGGGCGCGACGGTCCGGGAACCGCTCGGCGGGGCGCCGGGCAAGTCCGGTGCCCGGCTGGAGCGGCTGGTCATCGGCGGGGAGCCGTACGTGCTCAAGCACCTCGACCTCGCCGGGGACTGGACCATGCGTGCCTCGGGCTGCCTGCGCGGAGCGCCGTTCAGTATGTGGGAACGAGGAATCTTCGCCCGGCTCCCTGCCTGTCTCAGCCAGCCCATCGTGGGGGTGGCACCGGAGCCGGGCAGCGGGCCGGGGCCGTCCGGCGGGTGCGCGCTGCTGATGCGTGACGTCACCCGCTGGCTGGTGCCCGCCACCGATGAGCCGATCCCGCTCAGGCAGCACCGGCGTTTCCTCGCGGCCATGGCCGCCCTGCACGCCGAGTTCTGGGGCTGCGGCCCGGAACTGGACATCGTCGCGCCCATGCACCGCTACCTGGAGCTCTCGCCGTGGACGGCGCAGGCGGAGGCCGCCGCCGGGTCCCCGGACCTGGTCCCGCGGCTGATCGGGAAGGGCTGGCCGCTGCTCGCGGAGGTGGCGCCCGCCGCCGCGGCGGTGGTGATCCCGCTGGCGCACGACCCGGGCCCGCTGGTGGACGCGCTCGCCGCCACCCCGCACACGTTCGTGCACAGCAACTGGAAACTGGACAACCTGGGCACCGACGGCGCGGGCCGGACGGTGCTGCTCGACTGGGAACAGCCGGGCCACGGCGCGCCCCTCAGCGACCTGGCCTGGTACCTCGCGATCAACTGCCGCCGCCTGCCGCAGGGCAAGGAGGCCGCGATCGACTCCTACCGGGCGGCGCTGGAAGTACGCGGCGTCAGCACCGAACCCTGGTGGGACCGGCAGCTGGCGCTGAGCCTGCTGGGTGCCCTGGTCCAGTTCGGCTGGGAAAAAGCGCTGGGCGGCTACGACGAGGAGCTCGCATGGTGGGAGGAGAAGGCGGTGGCGGCCGCCCCCCTGGTCGGCTGGCCGGGCCTAAGGCGGCCGGGGCGCCCAGGGTGGCCGGGGCGCGCGGCGTGGCATGGACGCCCAGCGTGGCTGGGGCGCCGTCGTGGACGGGCTGAGCGGGGTGCCCGAGGGGGCGGCACTGGCTGCTGACATCCGGGCCGCCTACGAGCGGGGCGCTGACGAATGGGCCCGCGGCCCCGCGCAGGTCTACGGCGCGATGGCCCGGGCGCTGGTCGCGGCCGCCGGGGTACCCGTGGCCGGCCAGCGGGTGCTCGACGTCGGCACGGGCACCGGGGTGGCGGCCCGCGCCGCCCTGGCAGCCGGAGCCCGGCAGGTGGTGGCGGTGGACTTCGCGCTCGGCATGCTCCGGCACGCCGCGCAGCAGCACCCGGCTGCGACCGGCGGCGCCGGGCGGCTGCACCCGGTCGCGGCCGACGCCGCCGCCCTGCCGTTCCGCGGCGGCAGCTTCGGCCTGATCGTGACCGCGTTCTGCCTGAGCCACCTGCGCGACCTTGCAGCCGGCCTGGCCGAATTGCACCGGGCCGGCCGGGCCCTCGCCGCCAGCGCCTTCGCGCCGGGCTGGTCGCACCCGGCCCAGGGTGCCGTGGACGAGGTGCTCCGCTCCTACGGGTACCGCCCGCCCGGCTGGTACCTGGCATTCAAGGCCAGGACCGAGCCAGCAGCGGGCGATCCGGAGCTGCTCACCCGGCTGGCAGCCGAAGCAGGCTTCGCGAACGTGCGGGTGCGCACGCTGGCTGTGCCGACCGGGCTGACCACCCCGGCGGGCCTGGCGGCCTGGCGGCTCGGCATGGCCCCGGTCGTGCCCTTCCTGCGGTCCCTGCCCCCGCATCGTCTGGCTGCACTCCGGGAGGCAGCCCAGCGGGCCGTGGCCGGCGCCGGCCCGCTCGTGGTCTCCATGCAGGTACTCACGGCCGGCCAGGCAGGGCCGCAGCGGGCAAGCCGCTAGGGAAGCCGGTACGCCGGGCCCGCGTGCAGGCAGGAGGCGGTGCCGGCGGTGCTTGCCCGGTATTGCAGCCGCGCTCATCCTGGCAACCGTGCTGATCTGCGCTGAGCTGGTCTCGGGTCAGCGCGGGCGCTCCACGCGCGCGAGCCACTCAGCGAGGAGGGCGCGCAGGAGTTCCGGCTGCTCATGGGGCAGGGCGTGCCCGGCGTCGTCGAGCACGGCGAGCGAGGCGTGCGGGCAGTGGCCGGCGAAGTCGGCAGCGGCGGCATACCCGACCGCCGAGTCCAGCCGCCCCGCTACGACCAGTGCCGGACCCGGGTAGGCCGGCGCGTGATCGGGGGTCAGCTCCCACCGTTCGCCGATCCGCTCGAGCGCTGCCTGGTCGGCGAGCGCGGCGGCTGGGGCGACATAACGTTCGTACCGCTCGAGCATCTCCGGAGTCTGGATCACGAAGTAGCTCCGGAAGACGTCGTCGCCGATCTCACCCGAGCCAGCGACGGCGCGGTGCTCTGGGACGTCGCGCAGCCCTGGCAGCAACGGGCAGACGAGCGCCAGGCCAGCGACCTGCGCGGGCCGCCTCGCGGCCATCGCCTGCGCGTAGTACGCGCCCGCCGAGTGACCGATCAGCAGGCAGGCAGTCCCGCCGGCGACCTCGTCGGCGAAGGCAAGCAGCGTGCCGAGAACGTCGTCGGCGCTGCGCAGCGTTTCGGGAGCGAATGTCCGGCCCATGCCAGGAAGGTCAGGATAGATCCGCCGCAGCCCCGCAACGCCGCCGAAGACCGGCTCGAAGCAGGCCTCAGCCTCGCGGTGGTCGACGCCGGCGCCGTGCAGCACCAGCACGGGCCGGCCGGTCCCGTGCTCCACGGCGTGCACCACCACCTGGCCCGTCCGGATCTCCACCCCCGCAGGCTAACCGCACACGGGGACGTGGCGGCACCAGCCTGCGGCACCGGCCTGCGCGCTACGTGAGCGAACTCGGGTCACGCGGCCGCGACAGGTAAGCCGGCGGCGGCCTGCCAGCCCGCCAGCCGCCGGCCGGCTGCCTGGCGCAGGGTGTCCGCGTAGCCGTCTGCTTCCCGCGCGAGCCGGCCGGCCCGCTCCGCGGCGCGGTCCAGCCAGGCGGGCACCGCGAAGTCCGCGGCCACCTCGCCGGTCCACCGCCACGCCTCGATGGCCACCGAGGCGTCGGCCAGATCCAGATCGCGGGCCACGGCATCGAGGTCAACGGGCTCGCCCAGCGCCCGCGCGGCCCGGTGCCGCAGCAGCCGCGCGACGCTGAGGTAGCGGGGGACACCCAGCTCGGCCGCCCGTTCCGCCAGCGCACCAGCCACCGTCATGGCCTGCTCCGGCTCACCGGCCAGCAGCGCCGCCCGGGCAGTGACGAACTGGTGCCTGAGCTCCAGCCGCCAGCCGAACACCAGGTCGCCGCCCAGCAGCGCCCGTGCCTGCGCCAGCAGGTCCTGCGCGGCGCCGGGGTCGCCCGCGTCCAGGCAGTCCTCGGCGAGGTCCGCCAGCGCGGCGATGCTGGTCTCCACGGTCCCCTCGTGCCGGCCCACCTCCAGCGCCTCGCGGTGCCGGTCGAGCCCTTCTTCGCGGGCACCCAGGTTGCGCAGCACCCAGCCGGAGAAGTTCACCGCCCGGCCAGCGAACCGCGGCACCTGCCTGCGGCTGACCTCGGCCGTGTAGCGGCTGAACGCCGCCAGCGCCAGGCCGGGCCGGCCCGCCGCCGCGTGCGCGTGCCCGGTGAACAGCAGCGAATGCAGGGTCGCGGACGTGTGGTCCACCCCGACCTGGCCGCGGGCGGCCGGGCTGAGCAGTCCCAGCGCTTCCGCGGTCCGGCCCTGGTGCGCCCGCAGCACGCCCAGCCACGCGGCCGCGTTGACCCGGTCCGGGCCGGTGGCCAGGGCGAACGCCTCTCCGAGCAGCAGTTCCGCCTGGGCCAGGTCGCCGCTGGCGTGCCGGGTGCGGCCGCCCGCCGCCAGGCACCGGGCCCGGGTCGGGGTGTCCTCCGCCGCGAGCGCGCCGTCCCCGGCGAACTGCGCGGCCTGCGCGAACCGCCGGTCGAAGTAGCACGCCCAGGCGGCCGCTTCCAGCGCGGCCGGCCCGGCCGCCTCGGCGCGCCCGGCGTCGGCCAGTGCGCCGGCGTAGCGGCGGCGGCGGGTGCGGACGCGGGCCCGGGCCAGGTAGGTCTCCGCGTCGGCGTGCAGCGCCAGGGCGTCGTCGAGCAGCGTCTCCGCCGCCGCGTGGTCGAACCGCTCCGCGGCCAGGGCGGCCGCGTCCCGCAGCGCCTGCGCGGCGAGTACCAGGTCGCCGCCCAGCCGGGCGTGGTGCGCCACCGTGACCGGGTCGACGCCGGGCCTCCGGGCCAGCACCCGGCCCGCCTGCCGGTGCAGCAGCGCCGCCCGGCCCGCGCTGGCGCTGGCCGCCAGCGCCTCGCGCACCAGCTCGTGCCGGAACCGGAAGGTCCCCTCCTGCTCCGTCAGCAGCTGCCGGGCGGCGGCCCGCTCGGCGTCGCCGAGCAGCTCCACGGCACCCCGGCCCAGGACCGCCGCCAGCAGGTCCAGATCCAGCTCGGTGCCGATGACGGCGGCGGCGCGCAGCAGCAGGCCCGCGGTGCCCAGCTCGTCACAGCGGGCTGACACCGATTCCACCAGCGACCCGGGCAGCTCGGTGGCGGCCGCCTGCTGCGCCAGTTCGGTGAGGAACAGCGGATGCCCGCCCGAGCGGGCATACAGCTCGCCGGCCCGGGCGGGGCCGGTCAGCTCGGCGGCCGCCGCGGGGCCGAGCACGTCCAGGTGGATGACCGCGGTGGCGGGCAGCGGACGGCCCTCACCGGGCCGGGCCGCCGCCACCACGGTGGCCGCGAGCCGCTCCCGCCGGGCGTACCGGAGCCAGCCGGCCAGCGCCGCCCCGGCCAGGTGGGCGTCGTCGATCACCAGCGCCAGCGGGGCCCGCCCGGCCAGGCGGCCGAGCACCCGCAGCAGGGCCGCGTAGAGGACGGCCGGGCCGAGCAGCGCGTCGGTGAGGGCCGGCTGGGCAGCGGGCCCGAGCCCGAGCAGCGGCGTGAGCAGGGCCGCGTCGCCGCCCAGCAGGTCAGCCGCTGCCTCCGGGCCGCTGCGGCGCAGCAGCGCGGCGATCGCGGCCAGCACCGCGTCGAGTGGCAGCGACCGGTCCAGCGGCCCGCACCCGGCCACCAGCACCGTGTCGCCGGCCGCGGCCCGCCGGGCGGCCCAGGTGCGGACCAGGGTCGTCTTGCCGATGCCGGCCTCGCCGCTGACCACCACCACCTCGGCCGCCCCGCCGCGGGCCCGGCCTGCCGCCGCGTCGAGCGCGGCGAGCTCGTCACCCCGGCCCACCAGGCTGGGCGCGGCAGCCGCCGCCGGCGCCGCCGGGGCCGCCAGCTCGCCCCGCAGGATCGCCGTGAACAGCGCGACGGTCTCCGGGGACGGATCGGTGCCCAGCTCGCCGGCAAGCCGCTCGCGGGCGCTCGCGTAGGCGGCCAGCGCCGTGGCGACCTGGCCGCCTGCCACCTGGGCGCGCAGCAGCGTCCGCAGCGACACCTCGTCATACGGGTCGTGGGCCAGGGCCGCCCCGGCGGCGTCCACGGCGGCCATCCAGTCACCGGCGTCCAGCAGCGCCGCCGCGGCCGCCTGCCGGGCTCGGCGGGCCAGCCGGTCCAGCTCGGCGAGCCGCAGCTGCGCCCATTCGCCGGGGGCCGGCGGCGGGCCGGTCCCGCGGGCCAGCGACAGCGCGACCCTGGCCGCCGCGGCCGCGCCCACCGTGTTGCCGGCCGCGCGCCGCCGCTCCACCTCGCCGGTCAGCGCGGCCAGTTCGGCCGCGTCCAGCCAGTCGCAGCGCAGCAGGTAGCCGTGGTCACGGTGACCGATCCGGTCGCGGCCCAGGACCGAGCGCAGCCGGCTCATCAGCACGGCCAGCTGGTCGTCGGGCCGGGCGGGCGGTGAGTCACCCCACAGCGCGTCCGCCAGCACGTCCGCGGGCACCACCTGGCCCTGCGCCAGGGCGAGCAGCCGCAGCGCGAGCCGGGCCTTGCGGCTGCCGAGCGCCTGCGGCTCCACGCCGTCCACGGCGAAGTCGCCGAGTACCCGCACCGCCAGCGCCTGCATGCAGGTATCAAACCGCCACTGGTGCGCCAGCCGCCAGAGCCCGGCTGCAAGGAGGCTGCAACCGGGGCCGGCCACGCTCGGCGGCAGGCTCACCGCATCCGGGCGGGGGCCCCACCGAGATGAGGAGACCGTCATGACCGCAAAGGCCGAGCAGAAGAGCTTCGGCAGCCCCGACGAGACCCGCGGTTTCGAGCGCGGCGAACTGGACGTGCTGCAGATCGGCGGCGCCGAGATCGGCCGGCTCACCCTGCAGCCGGGCTGGCGCTGGTCCGAGCACGTCAAGCCGCTGGCGGGCACGGACCTGTGCGAGGCGCCGCACTTCCAGTACCACGTGCAGGGCACGCTGCACGTGGTGATGGCCGACGGGGCCGAGTTCGACGCCCGGCCGGGCGACGTCACCGCGCTGCCGCAGGGCCACGACGCCTGGGTGGTGGGGGACGAGCCGGTGGTGATCGTGGACTGGTACGGGGCCAGCAGCTACGCGCGCACCTGACCGGCGGCAGCAGGCGGCCGGGAAGAAGAGCCGCCGCGGCGGCGGGGGGTCAGCGGCGGTTGGCCGCGTGCGGGTCGTGCCCGTTCACGGCGGCGTGACCCCCGTTGCCGTTGCCGTTGCTGAGCATCCGCACGTGCCCGTTGCCGCTGGCGTGCCCGTTGCCGCTGGCGTGCCCGTTGCCGCTG
>JBLMWU010000350.1:0-14686 GCA_050257395.1 Gemmatimonadota bacterium
GGTCGGTCCCGCGGATCTGGCGCTCCCGGTGATCGATGAAGTCCTGGTCGTCGTCCGGCCCCAACGGCCGGACGACGGTTTCCGCCTCGTCCTCCGCCGGGCTGCCCGGGTCGCCCCACCGCGCCCGGCCCGCCGGATGCCTGCGGAGGGCGGCCTGCGCGTCGAGCCCCTGCGCGGACAGATGCCGGGGCTGGCGCAGCGCGCGCCCGGCGATCAGCCATGCCAGCGCGGCCCCGGCGATCAGGGCCAGCACCAGCAGAGAGCAGTACACCACCACCGCCACCACGGCCGACATGGCCGCAGCCTAACCCGTGACCGGGGCTCTTGCCCAGAATTCGCCTGACTCATGCCGCCTTACCAGGCCTCGCTATCCCAGGTCACAGCCAGTCATGACAGGTTACGATCGAACCGCATCGACTGAGAGTGCCCGGCGATAGGGCGCCGGGCCCCGTTCATGGCGTGCCTCCGGCACGACGTGAGCGGGCCATCCGCGCCCGGATGGCAAGGCGGAGAAGGAGCCGATAGCGAGCTATCGGCGACGACAAGGCCGCCAGCCGGGATGCGGGGGCACACGAGCCCCGGCAGCCCTATCGCGGGGTGCTGTTACCTGACAGCCCGACTGGCAACGGCGGGGGTACGACACATGCGGCTGCGGCTTCCTGCCCGCTGGTGGCGGCGCGTCCGCCCTGGCGGCACCAGCGCCACGGCCCCGCCTCCCGGGCGGGCCCAGCCGCCGCGGACGGTGCAGCTTCCCGGCTTGAACCGGCCCGGCGGGCCCACCGCCGGGCCGGCCGCCAGCGGGCCCGGCACAGTGCCGGGCAGCGGCAGGCACCGCCGGGCTGCGGCGCCGCGACCGGGGCGGGGCGGGCCGGCCGCAGCTGCGGCGAAGGCGCCCTGGGACGGGTCGCCCGTGGCCGAGCCGCCCCGGAACCAGGTGCCCGTGGACCAGGCGCGCACCGGGGAGGCGCCCTGGGATGAGGTGCCCGCGGATCAGGTGGGCACCGGGGAGGCGCCCTGGGATCAGGCGCCGCGGCCGCCAGCGGCCCAGCAGCCTGAACGCGGCCCGGAGGCCGGGCAAGCCGCCCCCTTCGGCTCCCCGGTCGCCCCGGAACGGAGCCGGCCCGGGCGGGCCGCCAGCAGTCCTGGCCGGCCCGGCCCCGGGCGTCACCCGCGTGGCACCTCTACCGGTGAGCGGGGCGCGGCGGCGGGCCGCGGTGGCGCCCGGGCCGCGATCCGGATGGCGCCGGGGGAGAGCGCCGCCCGCGGCGCGGCAAGCGCACCGGACCGGGCTGTGCCTGCCGCCGCCGCGGCCCGGCCGGCCGGCGCCAGCGCCGGCCGGCTGCCCTGGTACGAGGTGGCCCACGCCCGGCGGCTGGCCGCCGGGCAGCGCGACTGCGGCGCGCTGGAGCGGATCCTCAGCCGCGAATGGGCGCCGGGGGAGATACCGCCCCCGGAAGTGGTGCGGGCCATCGACCGGCTGGCCGCGCTGCCCGCCGACGTCCAGGAGCGGCTGGCGGACGGCCTGGACGCGATCCACGTCGGGCCGGGCGGGGTCCCCGACCTGGACCACATGGCCAGGCTGCGCGGCGTGCCGCTGCCGTCCGGCCGTGCCACCTGGGACTCCTGTGCCGGGGCCTACGGGGACCGGAAGATCATCGTGGGGAGCCGGCCCTCGTCGGCCCCGGACGTCATGTGCCACGAGGTCGGGCACGCCCTCGACGACATCGACGGCCCCGGGGATGAGTGGCAGTCCGATTCGGCGGAGTTCCGGCTGCTCTATGACCGGTGCCTGCCGCTGCTGGTGAGTGACTTCCACAAACAGGACGGCGCGCTCGGGCGGCGGGAGTTCTTCGCGGACGCGTTCGCGGCGATCGCCTCCCGGCAGCGCCCCGCGCTGGTGGACATGCTGGGCGGCCAGACCAGGACCGCACTCGATGTCATGCTGTTCTTCAATGTTCGCTACGGGATCTGAAGTGATCGCGTCATGTTCGTGATAAAGCTCCCGAACGGGAACCTGCTGGTTCCGGAGTCGGCGCTGGACACACCCGGCGGGGTAATGGGCGACGCCTACGTGGAGATCGGCCCGTCCGACAGCGAGTATGCGCGGCTGGCCGCCCACGCCGTGACCGAGGAGGAAATGGCGCAACGGCGGCGCCGGTGGCAGGACGGGGACGAAGCGCTCGGCCGGGAATTCGAGGCCTTCCGGGCGGCGCACGCGGGCCCGGGGCCAGCCGGCGACGGCGGCGGCACGGGCGGATCCTGAACAGCGGGTCAGCGGGATAGCGGGCGGGGGGCTGCGCAGCGGCCCGCCAGCGGGCGGCCGGATCGCGCAGCGGCAGGTCAGATCGCGGACTGACCGTCGGGAGACTGTGCTTCCCCGCGGAGCAGGGCGCGGACTTCGGATTCGCGGAACCGGCGATGCCCCCCGGGCGTGCGGATGCTGCTGATGCGGCCGGACGCTGCCCAGCGGGTGACCGTCTTCGGGTCCACCCGGAAAAGGGCCGCGACCTCGCCTGGAGTCAGGAGGCGCTCGCTGCTGGAGTCCACGTTTCACCCCTTCTGGTCTCCGATGAGGAGCCTGTCCCCAGTGTTACGACAATCACACGTTTTATTCATCGATTCCCGAAAATATTGCCCTACAAGTATGTGCGGCAATGACATCTGCGGCCAGCGTGCCGCGCGGCGGCCGTAGGGTGGGCTGGTGCTCCCCCTGGTCACGCTCGCGGACATCCAGCAGGCCGCGGCCCGGCAGCGGGGGGTGCTCACCCCCACCCCGCTGCTCCCGTTCCCGTTCGCGGACCCGCCGCTGCTGCTCAAGCCCGAGTCGCTGCAGCCCACCGGCTCGTTCAAGGTGCGCGGCGCCTACGCCGCGATCAGCGCCCTGCCGGCCGCGGCCCGGCAGCGGGGCGTGGTCGCGCATTCGAGCGGGAACCACGCCCAGGCCGTGGCCTGGGCAGCCGGGCTGCTCGGCGTCCGGGCGGTGGTGGTGATCCCGGAGAACGCACCCGCGGTCAAGGCCGACGCCACCCGGCGGCTGGGCGCGCAGGTCGTGCGCTGCCAGCCCGGCATGGCCGCCCGGGAGGCGGCGGTCCGCGAACTCGTCAGCGAGCACGGCTACACGCTCATCCCGCCGTTCGACGACCCGCAGGTGATCGCCGGGCAGGGCACGGCCGGGCTGGAGATCGCCGCTGACCGGCCAGACACCGACCTGGTCGTTGTGCCGGTCAGCGGCGGCGGGCTGATCTCCGGCGTCGCCACCGCGGTGCGGGCGCTCTGCCCGCGGGCCGCGGTGATCGGCGTGGAGCCGGAACTCGCGGCGGACGCGCGGGAGTCGCTGCGCCGGGGCGAGCAGGTCGGCTGGCCCGCCGAGGCCGTCCAGCGGACCATCGCGGACGCCCTCCGGGTGGAGCGGGTGGGCGAGCTGACCCTGCGCCACATGCTCCGCTACGTGGACGGCATCGTCACCGTGACCGACGGCGAGCTGCGGGAGGCCGTGCGCCGGCTGGCGACGCAGGCGCGGCTGGTGGCTGAGCCGGGCGGGGCCGCCGCGGTGGCGGCGTGCCTGCTGCGTCCCGCCAGCCTGCCGGCCGCCCGGACCCGGGTGGCGGTCCTGTCCGGCGGCAACATCGACCCGGCAGCCCTGGCGGCGATCCTCACACCCGGGCCCGGCCAGGATTGCGGGGCTCCGGGCGGCCGGCCGGGACCGGCTGGCCGGGAAGACACGGGAGCTCGGCCGGGACCGGCTGGCCCGGAAGGCACGGGCGGCCGGCCAGGGCCGGCTGGCCGGGAAGATGCTGCCGGGCAGCCGTCCCGGCCAGGCCGTCCGGTGCCATAGGCTGGCGGCGTTATGCGTGCCACCGCGTTCTACACGGTCTCCCGGATCCTGCTGTTCGTCGTCGCGCTGCTGCTGCTCTACCTGGCGGGAGCCCGCGGGCTGCTGCTGGTCGGGCTGGCCCTGCTGGCCAGCGGGATCGTGAGCTATGTCGTGCTGTCGCGGCAGCGGGAGGCCATGGCCGGGTCGCTGGCGGCCCGGCTGCGCTCGCTGCGCACCCGCATCGACGAAGGCGCCCGGGCAGAAGACGACCCGGCCCGCCCGCCCGGGTGACCGCCGCCCGGGTGACCGCCGTCTAGCGGCGTCCCGGGCTCAGCCGCTGCCCTGGGTGACGGGCAGCCAGCCGCCGCTCGTCAGCAGACCGAGCAGCGCGTCCAGCGCCTCCTGCCGGGTCATGGTGGACGTGTCGACCACCAGGTCCGCGTCCCGCGGCTCCTCATAGGGGTCCGAGACGCCGGTGAAGTGGTCGATGAGGCCGGCCCGTGCCTTCGCGTACAGGCCCTTGCGGTCCCGGGCCTCGCACACCTCCACCGGGGTGGCGACGTGGACCAGCAGGAAGTCGCCGGCATGCTGGACCATGCCGCGGACCTGGGCGCGCGCCGCGGCGTAGGGGGCGATCGGGCAGCAGATGGCGATCCCGCCGTGCCGCGCCACCTCGGCGGCGACAAAGCCGATCCGGGCGATGTTGAGGTCCCGGTCGGCGCGGGAGAACGTCAGGCCCGCGGACAGCAGCTGCCGGACCAGATCGCCATCCAGCAGCGACACGGTCCGGTCCCCCCGCTCCAGCAGCGCGTCCCGCAGCGCCCGGGCGAGGGTGGACTTGCCCGAGCCGGACAGCCCGGTCAGGAAGACGACGAGGCCGCGCTCGCTGCGCGGCGGCCGGGCCCGCCGGAGCTCAGCGGCCACGGCGGGCGGGGTGAACCAGGCGGGCACCTCGCCGCCGCGTTCCAGCAGGTCCTCGAGCTCACCGGCGGCGAGGTCCTCGCATTCGGTGCCGGGCTCGATCAGCGCCAGCGGGCGCCACACCTCGGCTGTCCGGTCGTAGGCCCAGTCGCCCGCGCTGAGCACCGGGACGGCGGTGTGGGTGGGGGCGGCAGGGGCGCCGGGCGCGCCGGCGGGCTCGTCGTAGTACAGGTGCGTCGCCCCGTACGCGTGGGCCACCTGGGCCCGGATGGCAAGCTCCCGGTCGGCCGGGGCGGCGCGCGCGGCCAGCGGCACCGGCACCACCACGGTGCCGGGCGGCAGGTGGCGGGCGGCGGCGCGGACGCTCCGGACCAGTGCCTCCGGCCGGATCACCACTTCGGCGGGCCCGGCGACCAGCGGCAGCAGCAGCAGCCGCGCCTTGAGCTGCCCGGCCAGGTGGCGCAGCTGGCCGATCTGCCGGCTGTGCAGGGGCCGGCGGGTCGCGAAGGCGAGCACCGGGCCGCCCGCGAACTCCGCCCGCAGCTCGGCGGGGAGCCGGCGCAGCTCCCGGAATGGGCCGTGCTCCGGCTCGCGGGTTGCGGTGACCCGCCCGGCCAGCCGCACCGGGCCGTCCGTGGCCGTGTCCGGGCGGGCGTGACGGCCGGCGGTCCCGCTCGCCCCGTCCGGCCCGCCCGCCCCGTCCGGCCCGGCCGGGGCCCGCCCGGCGATGTCCAGCACTGCCAGCGGTGTGCCCTCCGGGTCGAGCAGGGCCAGCCGGCGGGCGTCTGCCGGGACGGCGCTGCCCGGCACGTCCAGCACCACCGGGACCGGCCACGGCGTGCCGTCGTCCAGCAGGCCCAGGTCGGTCACCCGCTGCGCCTCGGCCGCGCTCAGGAAGCCGCCCAGCGGCGCGAAAGCACCGGTCAGCAGCAGTTCCAGGTCCCCGAGCTGCGCCTCGTCGAGCGTCCAGGACGGCAGGCCCGCGATATCCGGGGCCACCCCCGCCGTGGCCTCAGCGGTCACGTCCACCTCCGTCTGCACGGCGCCGGTCCGGGCGCCTCTTCCCAGGACCCCGCCTGCGTGTTGCGTCAGGCCCCGTCGCGGTGGCCCGCCGGATGCACCAGCATCAGCGCGCTACCAAGATAACGTCCGGCGCTGACCTTCAGGCCAGCGGTTGAAGGCGACCGCGGCGTGTCGTTCCCGGAATGTCAGGCATCGCCAGTAGCGTCAGTTCGTCAGGTACCGCCGGGCGGGCGGGAACGGGATCGGCAGATCCGAAAGCCTGTGGAGTCTGCGTGAGACCAGCGGGAACGCTGGCGGCGGACAGTGAAGCGGGAAGCCGCAGAGGTGCCGCGTGGCGGCACGGGCTGAATCTCCGGCCCTCACGGCGGAGTGCGCGTCAAGCCTGAGATTACACGGCGCTGGGCGCCTGCCCATGTGACCCGACGGTGGGGTGTCATGGTCAGGCGCCCCTCAGCCAGCCGAGGAGCGCGACGTCAGAGGACCCGGGCGAACCGGTCCTCGGGCTTGCGGAGGATGTAGAGCACGTCCTCGTGGGCCGCGGTCAGCCTGCCGCGGGACAGCCAGCTGACGGCGTGCTGGGCCGCGAGGAAGCCGGCCGGGCCGGCCCGCCCGGGGCGGCGGAGCGGCCGCCACTCCGCGACCACCAGGCCGCGCAGCTGTGCGTAGGCGTGCACCCCGCGGGCAGAGGACAGCGGCTCGTAGACGGCCGGATGCGGGCCGGGCTGGCCGGGGCAGCGGGCGCGCCAGATCAGCCGCCGGGCAGGTTCCGGCAGCGCCCGGTCCAGGAACCCGGCGGCGCTGTCCCGGTCGTGGATGCTCAGGAAGAGCAGCCCGCCCGGCTTGATCGCGGCGGTCAGCCGGTCGAGCACCAGCTCGGCGTTGCTGACCCGGTCCAGCACGAAGGAGCTCAGCACCAGGTCGTAGGACCGCGGCGGCACCGGCGCGGTCCGCAGGTCACCCACTGTGCAGCGGGCCAGGCCCGCGCTGGCGGCCACGGCCGCCCGGGTGACGGGCTGGTCATCCTCGATCATGCTGACGCTGATGTCGAAGCCCTCCGCCTGCAGCCCGAGCGCGCCCAGGTCGCTGGTGGCCGTGACGCAGCCCGCGTAGAGGATCGTGATCTGCTGCCCGGGCCGGCCGGACGCGTAGTCGCGGGCCCAGCGGGCCAGCAGGTCGTGGTCGGGCCCGGGCGGGACGGCGGGCCAGGCCGCGCCCGGCCGGCCGGGCGGGGGTGACGCGTCCAGCAGCACGGGGCCGACCGGTGACCCTGGCCCGGCGGCGGGCCCGGGCGCGCCCGGCGGGGCCAGGCCGGGGGGTGCGGCTGCCGGTGAGTGCGCGGGCGCGGGGGACGGCCCGCCAGCGTCCGGGGAGCCGCCCTGGCTGTCTTCCGCGGCGGACGGGCCCGGCGCCCGCACGGCCGGCGCCAGCGTCCCGCCAACGGTGAGGATGAGATCCGGCTCCACGCCGACCGGGGGATCATCCGGAGGCGCCGGCCCGGACCCCGGCTGCGGTGCGGACCCCGGATGCGGTGCGGACCCCGGATGCGGTGCGGACCCCGGATGCGGTGCGGCCCCCGGATGCGGTGCGGGCTCATGCTGCGTGCTCGTGGGGGGCGCCGCGGGCTCCGCGTGCTGCCCATCCCCGGAGGACTCCGGCAGCTCGGCGGGTCCCTGGGACTGGGCCGGTACCTGCGGGCTGGCCGGCCGCGGCCGCCGGGCCCGCGTGGACGCGCGGGTGGACGTGCCACCTCGGGCCGGCAGCTTCTCACCCGGGCTGACGTCGCGTTCTGCCTGCTCCTGGTCGGGGCCGCGGCCGCGCTGGCCGCCCCCGGTTCCCCCGTTCACCGGTGCCACGGATCACTACGGTAGCCCGCCGGCCGCCGCCAGCGGTGGATATCACGGCTCTCACCTGCACCGATACCGGAGCCGATACCGGCGCACAGCGGGACGGGCCGGGCTTAGCGTGCCCGGTGACAGGCGCCCGGCTCTGCTGCCTGGCGCGCCTCCGGCTCTGCTGCGTGGCGCGCCTCCGGCGCGACGGGACGGGAAACCCGCGAGTCCAGGGGCCCTGTCGCCGGGTGCTCTCACATGCGGCTGGCGCCGAGCGTGATGGCCTGCCGGATGCGGTGATAGGTGCCGCAGCGGCAGACGTTGCGGATCTCGTCCAGGTCGGCCTCGCTGATCTCGTGCCCGGCCGCCCGGGCCTGCTTCACCTTGGCCACCGCGGTCATGATCTGGCCCGGCTGGCAGTACCCGCACTGGGCCACGTCGCAGGCGAGCCAGGCCTCCTGCATGGGGTGCAGCTCGCTGCCGACGGTGGCGGGCAGCCCTTCGATGGTGGTGATCTCGTCGGTGGGCTTGATCGCGGAGACCGGCACCGAGCAGGGGCTGAACGCCTTGCCGTTGATGTGGCAGGTGCACGCCTTGCAGACGCCGAGCCCGCAGCCGTACTTGGGCCCGGTGACCCCGAGGAGGTCACGCAGCACCCACAGCAGCCGCACGTCGTCGTCGGCGTTCACGGTGACCTGCTTGCCGTTGAGTATGAAGGTGTGTCGCGGCACGGATGCTCCCTCAGAAGGCGCTGGCGAGGCCGTTGGCGGGGGACGGCGGGATCGGGGGCACGGTCGGGTACGGGGTGAAGCCGAGCGGGCCGTTGTGGTTGATGGGGAACTGGGTGGGCACGGTGCCGGTCGCGCGCGCGTAGGCGCAGGCGATGGCCGCCTTGGCGGCGGCGACGCCGAACTCGCCCGCGCCGCCGGGCTGGCCGGTTGTCGGCGGCATGACGATGACCCGCAGCTCGGGCGGGGTGTTCCACTGCCGGGAGTAGAAGTAGTTGTCCCAGCTTCCTTCCAGGAAATGGCCGTCGCGCAGGTGCAGGCTCTCGGTGAACACCTGCCCGATCGCGTCCATGATCCCGCCCATCATCTGGGCTTCCAGGCCGCGCGGGTTGACGGCGAGGCCCGCGTCGATGGCGAACACCACCTTGGTCACCCGCGGCCCGGTCACCGCATGGGGGATCTTCCGGCCGGTCGTCTGCGGCCGGTTGTCCACCTCGACCAGGGCGGCGGTGGCGCCCTTGTACTCGGTGTGCAGGGCGATCCCCTGGGACGTCCCGGCCGTCATGGCCCGGCCCCAGGCGCCGGCCCGGGCGACCGCGTCCAGCACCGCGCGGGGCCGGGCGTCCTTGAGGAAGGACCGGCGGAACCGGTACGGGTCCTGCTTCATGCCGGCGGCCAGCTGGTCCACCATCAGCTCCACCGCGGTGACCACGTCCGGGTTGTACAGGTTGCGGTTGCTGCCGGTGTGGAAGGTGTCGAACTTGAGGATCTCGTTCAGCGCCTGGGTCACGGCGCCGAAGTTGTAGGGCACGTTCGCCGTGGTCTCGAAGACCGTCTCGGAGTACTCGGTGAGGTTGCCCAGCCCGAGCGGCACCAGCTTCGCCGCCTCCGAGGAGAAGATCTCGCCCAGCGCCATGGTGTAGTCGGTGGCGACGCTGGTGTGCCGCTGCTCGAAGGCCAGCACGTTCCCGCCCAGGTAGCTGGCCCGGATGCGGGAGGTGCACATGGGGTGGACCCGGCCGTAGCGGAACTCGTCGGTGCGGTGCCACATCAGCTTGACCGGCTTGCCGATCTTCTGGGAGATCTGGGCCGCTTCCAGCGGCGCGTTCTCGAACATCCGGCGGCCGAACGCGCCGCCGCCTTCGGCCACGTGGCACTTCACGGCGCTGACCGGCAGCCCGAGCGCGGTGGCGATCCGCTCCTGCACCAGGATCGGGGCCTGCATGCACGACCAGATCTCCGCCGTGCCGTTGCGGACGTCGGCGATCGCGGTCTGCGGCTCCAGGGCGCTGTTGCTCTTCCAGTGGAACACGAACTCGTGCTCCACGGTGGTGGCCAGCGGCGGCAGCGACGGCACCGCCAGCGGGAGCTGCGCGGCCCGCAGCTTCGCCAGCATGGTGGCGTCCGACTCGCCCTCCACGCTCCCCGGCCCCCAGGACACCCGCAGCGCCCGGACCGCGTCGATGCACTGGCCGAACGTGGCGCCGCGCACCGCCACCCCGGTCGGGATGACCACCACGTCGGTGATCCCCGGCAGCTGGCTGACCTCGGCGGCGTTGTGCACGGCCCGCACCGTGCCGTTGATGGTGGGGGCGCGGCAGATCATGGTCGGCAGCGCCCCGGGCACGGCCAGGTCCATCGCGTACTGCTTGCGGCCGGTGACCGCGGCCAGCGCGTCGACGCGGCTGTGCGGCTTGCCGATGACCTTGAACTTCGAGGCTGGCTTGAGGGTGACGCTCACCTGCCGGGTGGCCGAGGCGGCCGCCTTCTGCGCCAGCGCGCCGTAGGGCAGGGCGTTGCCGCCGGTGGCGGAGACCACGCTGCCCGCCTTGGTGGTCAGGTTCGCCACCGTGTCACCCAGCTCGATGGCCGCGGCCGCCAGCAGCTGGTGGCGGGCGATCGCCGCCGCCACCCGGAACGGGGTCCAGGTGGAGATGGTGGTGTTGGAGCCGTAGGTGACCTGGTTGAACAGCAGTTCCGGGCGGGCGTCCGCCAGCGTGACGTGCACCTTGTCCACCGGCAGGTCGAGCTCCTCCGCGATCATCATCGCGGTGGAGGTGGTGATGCCCTGGCCGGTCTCGCAGCGCGGCATGGCGAACGACGCGGTCCCGTCCGGGTTGATCGTGACGGTGATCAGGTTCGCGGTCGGCAGGGTCGCGCTGGTGAGGATGTCGTTGAGGTCGAGGACGTCCGAAGGCTGCGGCCCGGAGGGCACCGCCGCGGCCGCGCGCGGCGCCCGCACCCCCTGGACCAGTTCGGCCGCTGCCACCAGGGTCGGCGCGGCCAGCACGTAGCCGAGGAACCGCCGCCGCCTCATCACCGCGCCCCCGGTGCCGCCCGCCGGGCCGGCGTCGTCCCGGGCGGCGGGGGCGCCCTCGCCGGCGGTCAGCGGGGCCGACGGGTATGCGTGCCGAGGCGGGCGCTGCTGTGTCGTCATCGACTGGTCCTCTCCCGGCCGCCACCGTTGCTGATTGTGTCCGAATGGATCGGAAGTGTGACATGCCATGGTGCGCGCCGCCATGCGCCGCCCGCCCACACTTCGGCTAGCCGGAATGTGCGAGCCGCACAACCGTGCTGGCGCGGCCCGCCAGCGCCGGCTGCGGGGCGGTGAGCCCGGCCGCCCGCAGCGCCAGCGACAGGTCCAGCGGCACGCTGCCGCTGGCGAAGTCGTGCCCGGTCAGGGCCTGCAGCCTGCGCAGCCGGTTGAGCACGGTGTTGCGGTGGCAGTGCGCCGCCTCGGCGGTGCGGATGACCGACCCGCCGGTGGCGGCCCAGGCCTCCAGCGTGGACAGCAGCAGCCGCTGCTCACCGGCGGCCAGCCCGGCCAGCGGGCCCAGCCAGCGCGCCGCCAGCTGCTGGGCCAGCTCCGGGGAGGCGGCCAGCAGCGCCTCCGGCAGCCGGTCGTCCAGGGCGGCGACCTCACAGCGCCCCGCCGGGACCGTGCGGCGGGCCAGCGCCGCCTGCCGGTAGGCGGTGTCGGCGGCGGCCAGGCCGTCCGTCACCGGCGACACGCCCGCGGGGGCGGTCAGCGCCGCCCGCAGCACGCCCAGCGCCCGGTCCAGGCCGGCCTCGCCGAGTGACAGCAGCCCCACCAGCGTGTCGCCGCGCACCTGCCAGGCCGAGCCGACGCCGCGGGCGGCCAGCCTGCGCCGCAGCAGCGCCGCCCGGTCCTCGTCGTCGGGCCGGTGGTCGGCGGCCACGGCGGCGTACCGGCCGGCCACCGGCAGGCCCAGGATGCGGCCCGCCTCGAACGCGAACCCGGGGTCACGGGCGCTGCCCTGCACCAGCCCTTCCCACAGCGCGGCCCGGCGCTGCCCGTCGGCCCGCACCAGCTCCTGCTCGGCGGCGTGGTAGGCGGCGGCGACCTGGGCGGAGGTGGTGTCCACCGCCTCCCACAGCCAGCTGGCCACCGCCAGCAGGCCCTCGCTGTCCGCCACGCCCTGCACCCGGGCCTCGGCGATCAGCGCCTGCCACACCAGCCGCCCGCCGAGCCGGAACGACCGCAGCACGTCGTCCAGCGGCATGCGCTGCACGGCCCGCTGGTGGCCAGTCGCCCGCGCGGCGTCGTAGTACTCCTCCGGCCCGCCGCAGGCCGGTGCCCGGGCGCCGCCCGCCTGCAGCAGCTGCAGCACCCGGGTGATGTTGTCGTGGCACGACCGCCACAGGTCGCTGGCGGGTACCGCGTTCACCGCCCGGTAGCCCGGGTTGTGCTCAGCGATGGTCTCCACCAGCTGGTCCGCCAGCTCCGGCGCCCGGCGCAGCACCGCCGCCGCCAGCGCCGCCGCGACCGGCTGGCCGCTCTCGTCCGCCACGTCCATCAGCTCCGCCCGTGGCCCGGGCCGCACCGTCGCGGCCGCCGCCCAGTCATCCCCGGTACACCGGTTTTCCCGGGGATGTACTGTTCAGCGCCGCCGCGGCTGGGCGTGTGACACCCGGCCCGGCGGGCGGCGGGGGGCCTCCAGCGGTGCCCTAAACTGGCTGCAGCCCGCACCGGGCCCGGGAGCGCACCTCCCGGTGCCTGCCGGTGGCGGGATTTTCGTGCTGCCTATCCGGGGAAACCATGACCCTCGCCGGACTGCTCAGTGTCATCACCGACGACCCTCAGCTGCGGCAGGCCCTCGCGCCAGCGGACGGGGAAGCCGGCGGCGCGGACCTGACCGCGCCGTCCCCGCTGCGCCCGTTCCTGGCCGCGGCCCTCACCGGGCTGCCCGCCCGGGCGGACCGGTTCGTGCTCGCGGTGACGGCCACCGCCCGGGAGGCCGAGGAGCTGGCCGGCGCTCTCGGCTGCCTGCTCCCGCCGGAGCAGGTGGCCTACTTCCCGGCCTGGGAGACCCTGCCGCACGAGCGGCTGTCGCCGCGGTCGGACACCTCCGGCCGGCGGCTGGCGGTGCTCCGGCGGCTCGCCCACCCCGACCCGGCAGACCCGCGCACCGGCCCGCTCACTGCGGTCGTCACCCCGGTGCGCAGCCTGCTGCAGCCCATCGTCAGCGGCCTGGGCGACCTGGCGCCGGTGGCGCTGCGGCCCGGCGACACCGCCGACCTGGAAGACGTGCTCGCCAGCCTGGTGGAGATCGGGTACGCCCGCACCGACCTGGTCGAGCGCCGCGGCGAGGTCGCGGTGCGCGGCGGCATCCTGGACGTGTTCCCGCCCACCGAGGAGCACCCCGTCCGGGTCGAGTTCTGGGGCGAGGACGTGGAGGAGCTCCGCTACTTCCGGGTGGCCGACCAGCGCAGCCTGGAAGCGGCGGACGCGCTGTGGGCGCCGCCCTGCCGCGAGCTCCTGCTCACCCCGGAGGTGCGGGAGCGGGCCAAGGTGCTGGCCGACAGCCACCCGGGCCTCGCCGACGTGCTGAGCAAGCTGGCGGACGGCATCACCGTGGAGGGCATGGAGGCGTTCGCGCCGGTGCTCGCCGACCGGATGGAGCTGCTGCTCGACTACGTGCCCGCGGGCGGCTGCGTGCTGGCCTGCGACCCGGAGCGGATCCGCGCCCGGGCCGCCGAGCTGGTCCGCACCAGCCAGGAGTTCCTGGAAGCCTCCTGGGTCAACGCGGCCGCGGGCGGGCAGGCGCCGATCGACCTCGGGGCCGCCGCGTTCCAGCCCATCACCGCGATCCGGCGGTCCGCCCGCGACCTCGGGGTGCCGTGGTGGACGATCACCCCGTTCGGGACCGACGACGGCGGCGGCGCCGCGGAAGGCCCCGCGGAGGGCCCGGCCGCCAGCGGGACCGGCGGTGACGAGCCAGCGCTGGCGGAGCGCTCCTCGTTCCGTATCAGCGCGGCACCGGCGGACTCCTACCGCGGCGACACCGAGCGCGCCATCGCCGACGTCCGCGGCTGGCTGTCGGCGGGCTGGCGGGTCGTGCTGGTCACCGAGGGGCACGGGCCCGCCGAGCGGCTCGCCGAGATGCTCCGGGGCGAGGAGGTCGGGGCCCGGCTCGGTGACCTCGCGGCGGCGCCGGAGCCGGGCGTGGCCGCGGTCACCACCGCGCTGATCGACCGCGGCTTCGTGTGGGAGTCCCGGCAGCTCGCGCTGCTGACCGAGGCGGACATCGCCGGCACCCGGACCGGCAGCCGCGAGCAGCGGCGGATGCCGAGCCGGCGCCGCGGCGGCATCGACCCGCTGCAGCTCACGCCCGGTGACTACGTGGTGCACGAGCAGCACGGCGTCGGCCGGTACCTGGAGATGACCAGCCGCAACGCCGCCGGCGCGGTCCGGGAGTACCTGGTCATCGAGTACGCGCCGGGCAAGCGGGGACAGCCGCCGGACCGGCTGTACGTGCCCACCGACCAGCTCGACCAGGTGACCAGGTACGTCGGCGGCGAGGCACCCAGCCTGCACCGGCTCGGCGGTGCCGACTGGGCCAAGACCAAGGGCCGGGCCCGCAAGGCGGTCCGGGAGATCGCCAGTGAGCTGATCCGGCTGTACTCCGCGCGCACCGCGTCTCCCGGGCACCGGTTCGGGCCGGACACCCCCTGGCAGCGGGAGCTGGAGGACGCCTTCCCGTATGTGGAGACCGCCGACCAGCTCGGCGCTATCGACGAGGTCAAGCGGGACATGGAGCGGGCGGTCCCGATGGACCGGCTGATCTGCGGGGACGTCGGCTACGGAAAGACCGAGATCGCCGTGCGGTCCGCGTTCAAGGCGGTGCAGGACGGCCTGCAGGTGGCGGTGCTGGCGCCGACCACCCTGCTGGCCGCCCAGCACTACGCGACCTTCAGCGAGCGGTACGCGCCGTTCCCGGTGGTGGTGCGGCCACTGTCGCGGTTCCAGAGCGACGCCGAGGTGACCCAGACCCTGGCCGGCCTCGCGGACGGCACCGTGGACGTGGTCATCGGCACCCACCGGCTGCTGTCACCGGAAACCCGGTTCG
>JBLMWU010000351.1:0-2586 GCA_050257395.1 Gemmatimonadota bacterium
CGGTTCCTCATGCGCAACCCCCGCCGGGTGCTGTCCAAGGCCCAGATCCTGGACCGGGTGTGGAACTACGACTTCGGCGGCCAGGCCCACGTGGTCGAGCTGTACATCAGCTACCTGCGCAAGAAGATCGACGCCGGGCGGGAGCCGCTGATCCACACCGTGCGGGGGGTCGGCTACGTCCTCAAGCCGGCCGGCTGATGTCCGCCGCCGGCACTGACGCGGCGCCGGGCACCGGGCTGGCCTCCTCACCCGGCGGCGGCGCAGCCCGGATCCGGCCGCGGCGGCCCGGGCGGGTCAGGCGCTGGCTGGCCGGGCGCACCCTGCGCGGCCGGCTCATCGCCGGCCTGCTGGTGCTGCTGACGCTGGTGTTCACCGCGGTGGGGGTGGCGACCTACTTCGCCCTGGACCGGATCCTCGAGGACGCGCTCGACGCGCAGCTCTTCACCGCCAACATGAGCTACGCCAGCTGCCTCAGCCAGCCCACCCCGGAAGGCGACAGCGGCGAAGGCCACGGCGGCAAGCCGCCGCCGCGGCGGCTCGGCACCCCGCAGACCTGCGCGCAGCAGCAGGCGGAGGGCACCTTCACGGCGGAAGTGCGGGGTGGGAAGGTGGTCTCGCCCGGGGTGCACGACGGGCCCCCGCACTGGCGGCTGTCCGCCGCGGACCGGTCCGCCATCGTGGCCCTGCCGTCCGGCCAGCCGCGCAGCGTCACGCTGTCCACGCTGGGCAGCTACCGGCTGCTGTCCTTCCCGGCGCAGCACCCGGCCGGGCTGTATTACGTCAGCGGGCTGCAGCTGGCCCCGATCGAGGCGACGCTGCGGAACGTGGAAACGGTCGAGGTGGCGGTCTTCGCCGCGGCCCTGCTGGTCACCGGCGTGCTGGGCACCGGCTGGGTCAGGCTGTCGCTGCGGCCGCTGCGCCGGGTGGCGGCGACCGCGACCCGGGTCACCGAGCTCCCGCTGGCCAGCGGCGAGGTGACGCTGCCCGAGCGGGTGCCCGACATGGACCCGCGGACCGAGGTCGGCCAGGTGGGCACCGCGCTGAACCGGATGCTCGGTCACGTGGAGGCGGCGCTGGCGCGCCGGGCCGCCAGCGAGACCCGGCTGCGCCGGTTCGCCGCGGACGCCAGCCACGAGCTGCGCACCCCGCTGTCGGCCATCCGCGGCTACGCGGAACTGGCGCGCCGCCACCCGGGGCCGGTGCCGGCCGACATCGCGCACGCGCTGAGCCGGGTGGAGTCCGAGTCGGCGCGGATGAGCGTGCTGGTGGACGAGCTGCTGCTGCTGGCGCAGCTGGACGCCGGCCGCCCGCTGGCGCGCGAGCCGGTGGACGTCACCCGGCTGGTGATCGACGCGGCCAGCGACGCCAGGGTGGCCAACCCCGACCACCGGTGGCAGCTCGAGCTGCCCGACGAGCCGCTGCAGGTCCGCGGCGACGAGCACCGGCTGCGGCAGGTGCTGGCGAACCTGGTGAGCAACGCGGGCCGGCACACCCCGCCGGGCACCACCGTGACGGTCACCCTGGCGGAGAAGCCCGGCGGGATGGCCGAGCTCAGCGTCACCGACAACGGCCCCGGTATCGCCCCCGATCTGCTGCCGGGGCTCTTCGAGCGGTTCGTGCGCGGTGACACGTCCCGGTCCCGGGCGGCCGGGAGCACCGGGCTCGGCCTGGCCATCGTGGACGCGGTGACCACCGCGCACGGCGGCTCGGTCGACGTGACCAGCCGGCCCGGGCACACCCGCTTCACGATCACGCTGCCACGGCTCACCGCCCCGTTAGGGTCAGCCCCCGCCGCCGGCACCCGGGAGGGCGCTGAGAGCCCGGGCACGGCTCAGTGACTTTCGGTAGTCACCCCGCTGCCGTCCGCGACTGCCGCCAGGAAGGCCGGAACCCGCAGGCAGACGCGCCTTTCTGACGCGGAACGGATTGCGCAAGCGATTGCGCAAGCGATTGCAAATGGCACCATTGGTGACACAATGCGACGGGCCGCCCTTACATTCATAGGCGGTTAAGAAGTTCTGCCAAGAACCCTGAGAATCCCGCGGGGCAGTCTCTTATCAGCGACGGCCGGCACGAACCTGCCGGCGAAACCTAAGGAGGCTGTCCATGACTCCCCTGGTCTGGGCCAATTTCCCGCTGGCGCTGCTGTTCATCCTGGCGATCGTGGGCATTCCCGCATGGATGATCTACAAGCGCGTGGACCGGGCGCCTGACCACTCGGAGGCCCACGCCTACCTCCGGGCCAAGGCCGAGGCAGAGCGCATCAGCGGGCCCGGTGCCGCCGCGCCTGCCCAGGTCACCACCATGGCCGCGGCAGCGGCGCCGCCGGCCCGGCAGCCGCAGGGCCGCTGGCGCACTGCGGGCCCGCGGGGCGTCGTCCCAGGCCGGCGGCACTCGGCCGCCGCCCGCGGTCAGCGCACCCACACCCGGGAAGCGGCACCCGCCGCTGGCCGGCGGACCCGCGGCGAGGGCTGACAGCAGCCACCCGAGGGGGGACGGCCGGCCCGGCAGGCCGGCCACCGGAGCGGAACGGGCGTGCGGGGCGGCGGGTCATACGGCGCCCCGCACGGCGGCCCGGGGCCTAGG
>JBLMWU010000352.1:0-8836 GCA_050257395.1 Gemmatimonadota bacterium
GGACGTGATCCGCGGGGAGCTGCGGCGGCTGTCCGAGCGGACCGCGCGCAGCCTGCGCGCGGGCGGCTCGGTGGCCCGGACGGTGGTGGTGAAGCTGCGGCTGGCCAACTTCAAGACCATCACCCGGTCCCGCACCCTGCCCGAGCCGACCGACGTGGCCCAGCGGATCTACGCCACCGCGGTCGCGCTGTACGAGGCCTCCGGCCTGGACCCCCGGGCCCGGCTGCGGCTGGTCGGGGTCCGGGCCTCCGGGCTCGTCCCGGCCGCGGCAGCCGCCACCCAGCAGTCGTTCTGGGACCGCCAGGTGCCCTGGCGGGACGCTGAGCGGGCCATGGACCGGATCACCGGGCGGTTCGGCGCGGGCAGCATCCGCCCGGCCGCCCTCGTCCGGGCCGCTGACGAGGAAGGCGCCCGCCAGCCGCGGGTGCCGCCCGCGGGGGCCCCGCCGCCCGCGGGCTTACCGGCGAACCCGGAGGCTGCCTCCGGAAATCCGGGGCGGGCGGCGGCGGGGCGGCCGGCGTTGGATAGAATCAGCCTCAGCTACCGTCTTGGGGAGCCGGTGATGCTGCGGCGGGAGGCGGTGCGGATGACGTTCACCGCGGCGGGGATACCCGCAGGGCGGCCGGGTGTGGCCGTGGGTTCTTTGCCCTCCCACTACTCTTTCCGAAGACGTGCGTGCACTCGTATTCTGGGGAGTAACCAGGACCGTGACATGAAGGTCACCCCCGCGGAGGTTCTTGGGAGGCAACGTGCCGCTTTCTGAGCACGAGCAGCGCCAGCTCGAGCAGATCGAGCAGGCGCTCTACGTCGACTACCCGAAGTTGGCGCAGTCCGTGCGCTCGCGGGACCCCCGGGTCCACTACAAGCGCCGGATGCTCGAGGCCGCGGCCGGCTTTGTCGTGGGTGTCGGTGTCCTCCTCGCCGGGGTGATCTACCGCCAGCACTTCTTCCCCTGGATCGCCGTCGGCGGCTTCGTGGTGATGCTCGCCTGCGCGATGTGGGCGCTGAACAGCTGGCGGCACATGGGCGGCGCAGCGTCCGGGCGCGGCGTGACCGGCCAGGCCCGGCGCGGGCGCGGCGCCGGCCGCGGGCGCGGTCAGGCCCGGCGCGGGCGCCGCACCGGCCAGACGTTCATGGAGCGCATGGAGGAGCGCTGGCGCCGCCGTCAGGAAGGCGAGCGCTGACCCGCTCCTGCTGAACCAGCCGCTGGCACGCCGGGCACGGTGCCAGGCCGGCTCCCGTCTTCTCGTTCCCGCTGATGACCGCTGCCCGGCTGCGCCCGCTACCCGGCCCGGCGGCGGGCACCCGCCGGCAGCTCCCAGGCGGCCAGGCGGCCCGCCCGGGCGGTGAGCCGGTCCAGCCAGCCGAACACATCCAGCGCCTGCTGCAGCCCTGCCCGGTACGGGGCGAGCGCCGAGGCGGGGACCAGGCGCGCCTGCCAGCGGGCGGTGCCGGTGGACCCGCGCGCCACCGCGCGCCGCAGCAGCGTGACATCCGCGCGCAGGCCGGGCGCGGGCACCGGCTCGCGCGCGTACCGGGCCCGCTCGACCGCGCTGACCAGCCTGCCCAGGGCGGCGCGCTCAGCGGCTGACAGGTCCATGATGCCGGCCAGCCGCCGCGACACCTGCCGCGGCGACTCGCTGGGACGGCAGCCGATGCCGTGGTCGGTGAGGTCGTCGGTGAACTCGCGCCAGGCCGCGTCCGCCCGCGCCCCGTCATCCGCCGCCAGCCACCGCCGCCGCCGGGTCACCGACCGGGCCGACCTGGGGGTGACAAGCATGACCCCCAGCACCCCCAGCGCCAGCCAGCCGGCCGGGAAGGACGGGGAGCGATGCTGTGCGCCCCCCGCGTGCGACCCGGTTTCGCCCAGCAGCGACCGGGCCCGCAGCGCCCCCGTCCCGCTCTGGCCGGCCGCCCCGGGGGTCGCGCCGCTGCCCGGGACCGTGGGTGCGGGCGTGGACGGCGCCACCGTCCCGGGGGTCGGCGTGAACGAGTAACCGGGCGCCGACGCGGTGGCCTGGCCGGGCCCGTTCGACCCGTCGGGAGTGGGCTCGAACCGCAGCCAGCCCGCGCCCTGGAAGTACAGCTCCGGCCACGCGTGCGCGTCCCTGGTGGTGACCCGCCACAGGGTGCCGCCCACGAACGTGCCCTGCGTGTACCCGACCACCACCCGGGACGGGATCCCGAGCAGCCGGGCCAGCACCGCCATGCCGAACGCGAACTGCTGGCAGTACCCGCGCCGGGACCTGGTGAGGAAGTCGATCAGGGCGTTGGCGGTGCGCGGCTGCGGCACGTTCAGCGAGTAGGTGAAGCCGCCGGTCTGGGTGAACCACCGCTGCAGCGCCACCGCCCGGCCGTAGGAGGTGTCCCGGCCCCGGGTGACCCGCTTGGCCAGCGTCAGCAGCCCGGAGAACGCCCGCGGCACCGGCAGGTAGCCGAGCACCGGCGCCGGCGGCGACGCGGCCTGCCGCAGCTGGCCGGGGGAGGGGTTCACGTCCTTGGCCGTCACCGTGTACAGCAGGCCCGACAGCCTGGCGCCGGGGGAGAACATCGTCAGCGACCCCCGGTCCACCCGCCAGTTCCCGGGCACCGTGATGGACCGCGCCGGATAGGGGACCGGCAGGTAGCTGAGCCCCGGGCGGCTGGTGGCCAGCGAGCCCGCGAGGCTGATCCGCTCCTGCACCGCCGGGCCGGGCATGCCGGCCGTCAGCCCGGGCGGGGCCGGCAGCCGGCGGCCCGTGGCCACCGGGACGTTGGCGGCGTAGGTGTCCCGGCCCAGCGTCCAGGCGTTGTCGCCGAGCTGCCCGAGCACGTACACCTGCAGGTACGGCGGGGTCGCGTCGCCGGTCCGGTAGGTGAGCACGGTGCGGGCGCGGCTCTCGTGCAGCTGCCGGTTGAGCACGGCCAGCGGGTCGGGCAGGTACACGGTGCCGGCCCTGCTCCCGGTCCCGCCGGTGCCGCTGCCGCCGAGCAGCCGGTGGGCGGGGCGGCCGGGCAGCAGCAGCGGCAGGAACACGGCCAGCGCGGCGGCGGCGAACCCGATCCGGCGGCCGGCCGCCGCCAGCTTGCGCGTCTCCGGCATGCCGTCCGCCCGGCTGGTGTGCCAGACGCTGACCAGGCGGCCCCACAGCCGCACCCGCTCCCGGCCGTCGGCCGACAGCAGCGCCAGGTAGCCGGCCACCGCCAGGCCGAACACGATCGCGGCGCCCACCGGGCCCGGCGGGGCGCTGGTGGACAGCGGCACGCAGAACAGCACCAGCAGCGGCAGGCCTGCCAGGGCCGGCCGGCGCAGCCGCACCGCCAGCAGGTCGGCCACCACCGCGATGATGCCGATCCCCCCGGCGGCCAGCAGCAGGATCCCGTGGCCGGCCGGCACCGGCGGGGCGTAGCGGTGCACGCTCGCCAGGCCGCGCTGCCCCAGCACCCACAGGTGGTACAGGGACGTCCGGGTCGGCAGCAGCCCGCCGGCCGAGGTGGCGCTCGCGAACAGCAGGTTGAGGTACAGCAGCAGCGCCGCGACGCCGGCGGCGAGGCACACGGCCACCGGGATCCGCCGCAGCCGGGTCACGGTGCCGGTCCCGGCCACGACCAGGGCTGCGCCCGTCCCTTCCCAGAACCAGGTGCTGGTGCTGACCAGCGGGTACAGCGCCACCGAGGTCGCGACGGTGGCGGCCGCGGCGGTGAGGGTCAGCCGGTGGTTCACCGCGGCACCCCCGCGGGCGGGGTGGCGGCCGTCTCCGCGCTCGCCGCACCGGGGCTGGCGGGGTCCGGGGGGCGGGCGGCCGGGCCGTCCCCGTCCGGGCTGCCGCGGCCGGGGGCGGCGGCCGCCGGCGCGCGGGCCAGCAGCCCGGCCGGGCTGTGCAGCCGCTGCCAGGCGGCGGCCAGCGGCTGCCCGGCGCCGATCACGGCCACCCGCCAGCCCGCGCCGGTGAGGGTCCTGGCGGCGGCCGCGGTCTCCGGGGCGGGGGCGGCCGGCTCACCAGGCTGCGGCCCGGTGCGCGGCGACAGCCAGCTGGTGACGTCCAGCAGCAGCGCCATGGCGGGCCCGTCGCCCGGGCGGGCAGCCGCGAGCTGGCGCGCGTCCGCCGCGGACAGCCGCCCGAGCACGGCGATCAGCAGGCCGCCCTTGCCGGTGCGGACGTGGGCGAACCCGCTGGTCAGCGTCGTGAGCCGGGACGGCTGGATGACCGCCAGCGTGTCCAGCAGCACGTCCTCGAACCGGCCGGGCATGCTGGCCGGCCCGGCGTCGGTGACCAGCTGGCAGTCCATCCGCTCGCGGGCCAGGTGCACGCCGGCCGAGGCGGCGGCGCTCACCGCCGCCTCGAACGAGGAGCCCGGCCCCCGCCCGGCGTGGGCGATGGCGCGGCTGTCCAGCAGCAGCACGGCGCGGTTGCGCCAGTGCTGCTCTTCCCGGCGGACCATCAGCTCGCCGTGCCGGGCGGTGGAACGCCAGTGCACCCGGCGCAGCTCGTCGCCGTCCCGGTAGGCGCGCGGGACCGCGTCGTCCTCCCCGGCGGCGGCCGCGGTCGCCACCCTGGCCTCGCCCTCACCCAGCCAGCTGCCCGGCGGCGAGGCCGGCGGCAGGGCCGTGATGGCGGGCGTGATCACGAGCGTGCTCTGGGGCGCGAACGAGCGCCCCACTTCCACCAGCCCGAACACGTCGGCGACCCGCACCCGGAACGGGCCGATGGTGTACCTGCCCCGGCTCTCGGACTGGAGCGGGTAGCGGAGCGTCCGGCTGCCGCCCTGCTCGATCCGGTCCAGCACGAACCGCGGGCGGGTGCCCAGCGAGTACGGCACGGCGTCCTCGGCGAGCAGCAGGCCGGTGGGCAGCCGGGAGACGTTCTCCAGGTTGATGCGGACCTCGGTCCGCTGGCCAGCGGCGACCCGGGCCGGGTGAAGCTGGCGGGTGCAGCGGATCCGGTAGCGGGTCCGGCTGGCCGCGAGCCCGGTCAGCAGCGGCAGGATGACCAGCAGCACGCCCACGCTCAGCAGGGCCCGCTGGCCCAGCCCGAACCCGAGAGCGCCGATCACCGCCCCGGCCGCCAGGAACGACCTGCCGCGGGCGGTGAGCGCTGCGAAAATCGGCCTCATCCCCCGGGTCCTTCCTCCCGCCTGTCGTCCCAACCTAAGCCGCGGTGCGCCGGGGTGCCAGCCGTGCGCGGCCCCCGCCAGCCGCCGTCAGCGGGCCGGCGGCAGCGGCACCTGCTCGATGATCGAGGCCAGCACCCGCTCGGGTGACTGCCGCGCGACCGTCGCCTCGGCGCTGGGCAGCAGCCGGTGGGCGAGCACCGGCCCGGCCAGCGACTGCACGTCATCGGGGATGACGAACTCCCGGCCGTCCAGCGCCGCCCAGGCCCGGCTGGCCCGCAGCAGGTGCAGGGTGGCCCGGGGCGAGGCGCCGAGCCGCAGGTCCGGGGAGGCGCGGGTGGCCGCCACCAGGCTGACCACGTAGTCCTTGATCGGCGCGGCGACGTGCACCCGGCGGACAGCGGCGATCAGGTCGCTGATGTCCGCGGCTTCGGCCACCGGCTCCAGGTCGTCGAGCGGGGACGCGGAGCCGTGCGCGTCGAGCATCTCCAGTTCCGCCTGCCGGCTCGGGTAGCCCATGGCGATCCGGGCGGTGAACCGGTCCCGCTGCGCCTCGGGCAGCGGGTAGGTGCCTTCCATCTCGATCGGGTTCTGGGTCGCGATGACCATGAACGGGGGCGGCAGCACGTAGGTGGTGCCGTCCACCGTCACCTGCCGTTCCTCCATGCACTCCAGCAGCGCGGACTGGGTCTTGGGGGATGCCCGGTTGATCTCGTCGCCCACCACGATGTTGGCGAACACCGGGCCCGGCTTGAACTCGAACTCGCGCCGCTCCTGGTTGTAGGCGCTGACCCCGGTGATGTCGCTGGGCAGCAGGTCCGGCGTGAACTGGATGCGCCGGACCGTGCAGTCGGTGGACCGGCCGAGCGCCTTGGCCAGCATGGTCTTGCCCACCCCCGGCACGTCCTCGATCAGCACGTGCCCCTCGGCCAGCAGCACGGTCAGGGCCAGCCGGATCGCGCCGGCCTTCCCCTCGATGACCGACTCGACCGCGGTGGCGACATCGTGGGCGACCCGCACGAGGTCATCGAGCGTCCGCCCAGTGTCGCGCCCGGTATCAGCGACCACTCGTCCTCCTTGGCTCGCCGCCCCGCGCCGCAGGTGCGGCGGGGGAACCTGGCATCGGGCTTGCCAGGCTCTCTACCAGTGTGAGTGATGCCGGCTCGACCGTGCGTACCGACAGTACGTCTTCCGGGGGCCCAGCGGTTCAGACACCGTGATGCCACGCCGGCCAGCGGGCCGCCCCGCACCGCCGCTCCACTCCTCCCCACTCTGCTGACCAGCCGAATTGGTGTGCGAGTGGGGGACGGTGGAGGGTTTGAACGTTGACGGTGGAGGAATGTGGAGTACAGTGGAGCGCGGTGGGGATGCCTGGCACCAGAGGGCAGGCCTCCCCGCACACGGGGGAGTGGGGAGGTGGGTGCGCTGTGTTCCTGGGCACTCACACGCCACGCCTCGATGACAAGGGGCGGCTGTTCCTGCCGGCCAAGTACCGCGAGGAACTTGCGGGAGGTCTGGTGATCACCAAGGGCCAGGAGCGGTGCCTCTACGTCTTCCCCACCGAGGAGTTCGGCCGGATCACCGAGGCGCTCCGCGCCGCGCCGGTGACGGCCAAGGCGGTGCGGGACTACAGCCGCGTCTTCTTCGCCAGCGCTTCGGACGAGGTCCCGGACAAGCAGGGCCGGGTCACCATCCCGCCCGCCCTGCGCGAGTACGCGGCCCTGGAGCGCGACTGCGTCGTGATCGGCGCCAACACCCGGCTCGAGATCTGGGATTCCGCCGCCTGGGAGGCCTACCTGGCCGAGCAGGAGGACGCGTTCTCGGCGGCGTCAGAGGAGGTGCTGCCCGGGGTGCTGTGAGCGGTGCTCGTCACCGCCGTGTCCGGCGAGGTCTCCACCCGCGTCTGGGTGAACAACCTCGGCTGGCGTCACTTCCCCGGCGCCAGGCGTGGCTGCGGGCAACCCGCGCATTGCGCGGATGGAGACCTGGCCGGACACACCACACATGGATCACCCGGCGGGCCGCTGCGCGGGGCAGCGGTGCGCGGCACGGCGAGAGGGGGGGCGATGGACGGGACCGCAGCAGGTCATCTGCCAGTCATGCTGGATCGCGTTCTCGCCCTCCTGGCGCCGGCGCTCGGCAGCGCCGGGGCGATCATGGTGGACGCCACCCTGGGCCGCGGCGGCCATGCGCGGGCGCTGCTGGAGGCGCACCCCGGCCTGGCGCTCATCGGGCTGGACACCGACCCGCAGGCGATCGCCGAGTGCCGCCGCCTGCTCGCGCCCTACGCCGGCCGGGTGACCCTGGTCCAGGCGGTCTACGACGAGCTCGCCGAGATCCTGTCCCGCCACGGCACCCCCCGGGTGCAGGGCGTGCTCTTCGACCTCGGCGTCTCCTCCCCGCAGCTGGACGACCCGGAGCGCGGCTTCGCCTACTCCTATGACGCCCCGCTGGACATGCGGATGGACCCGGGCCAGCACCTGACCGCCGCCGAGGTGGTCAACACCTACCCCGCAGGCCGGCTCGCCTGGGTGCTGCGCACCTACGGCGAGGAGCGGTTCGCGCAGCGGATCGCCCAGGCGGTGGTGCGGGCCCGGGCCCGCGCGCCGCTGGCCACCACCGGCCAGCTGACCGGCATCATCCGGGACTCCATCCCCGCGGCCGCCCGGCGCCAGGGCGGCAACCCCGCCAAGCGCACCTTCCAGGCGCTGCGGATCGAGGTGAACGGGGAACTCGACGCGCTGGCCAGCGCGCTCCCCGCGGCACTCGGCGCGCTGGCCGTCGGGGGGCGGCTGGTCGCGCTGGCCTACCACTCGCTGGAGGACCGCGCCGTCAAGCAGGCGCTGACGCAGCGGGCCGTGGACACCACCCCCCGCGATCTCCCGGTCCCGCTGCCCAGCGGCCGGCCGCAGCTGCGGCTGCTGACCCGCGGCGCGGAACGGCCGTCCCCGGAGGAACTGGCCAGGAACCCGCGCGCCGCCTCCGCGAGGCTGCGCGCCGCCGAGCGCATCAGGGAGGCGGCATGAACCCGAGCGAGCCGGAGGGGCGCGGCGCCGTCTGGACTGAGGAGCGGCGGGCGCCGGCAAGGAGCGACGAGGGAAGACGGCGCGCTCAGCGCCCCGGAGGCGAGCCGAGGGCAGAACAATGACGACGACACTGCCGCCGGGCCAGCCGGACACCGTGCGGCCGCCGCGGCCGGTCCCTGGCCGCGGCGCGCCCAGGCCGCGGCGGCCCGCCGCCTCTGAGTCCGGGCCGGCCAGCTCCGCCGCCCGGCCGGCCGGCCCGGCCGGTCTGCGCCAGCGGCCGGCCGGGACCCGTGCGCCCGCCCGGCCCGGCACCCGCACCCGCCCCGCCGGGCTGCCCGCCAGGCCGCGCCCGGGCCGGGCCGCTGGCCCGGCCGCGGCGCGCCCGGGCCTCGCGGGGCAGGAGTCGCGCACCCGGTTCGTGTTCCTCGTGCTCGGCCTGCTCGTGGGGGCGCTGATCAGCCTGCTGCTGATCAACACCGTGCTCGCCACCGGCTCGTATCAGATCACGGCGCTGCAGCGGGCCAACGTGCAGCTCGCCCAGCAGCGCCAGGCGCTGCAGGCGCAGATCGCCAGCGAGCAGACCCCGGCCGTGCTGTACCGGCGGGCGCGGCAGCTCGGGATGGTCGCCCCGCCGCTGACGCATTTCCTGGACCTGCGCAAGGGCCGGATCATCAGCCAGCCCCACCGGGTGCCGGGCGTGGTCACCTACCCGCCCGGGT
>JBLMWU010000353.1:0-6150 GCA_050257395.1 Gemmatimonadota bacterium
GCCGCCTTCCGGCCACTCTGGCTCAGCCGGCCTTGGCCTCGGCGACCAGCTTCTCGGCCTGGTGCGAGGGCAGCGGCTCGTGCCGCAGGTAGGAGCGGGTGAACGAGCCGGTCCCGTGCGACATCGAGCGCAGGTCGATGGCGTAGCGGGTGATCTCGAGCTCGGGCACCTCGGCCTTGACCATGGTGCGGCCCACGCCGACCGGCTCGGTGCCGAGCACCCGGCCCCGCCGCGAGGACAGGTCTGACATCACGGCGCCCACGTACTCGTCGTCCACCAGGATCGACAGCTCGTCCACCGGCTCCAGCAGCGAGACCTTCGCCTTGTCCGAGGCGTCCCGCAGCGCGAGCTTGCCTGCCTTCTGGAACGCCATGTCCGAGGAGTCCACCGAGTGCGCCTTGCCGTCGAACAAGGTGACCCGGATGTCGACCATCGGGTAGCCGGCCAGCACGCCGAGCTCCATCTGCGCGCGCACGCCCTTTTCCACCGAGGGGATGAACTGCCGGGGCACCACGCCGCCGACGATCTTGTCGACGAACTCGAACCCGGAGCCGGACGGCAGCGGCTCAACCTCGATGTGACAGACCCCGTACTCGCCGTGGCCGCCGGTCTGCTTGACGTTGCGGCCCATGCCCTGGGCCTTGCCCGCCAGCGTCTCCCGCAGCGGCACCCGCAGCGCGGTGGTCTCCACCTCGACGCCGTACCGGGACGACAGCCGGTCCAGCAGCAGGTCGGCGTGCGCCTCGCCCATGCACCACAGCACCAGCTGGCGGGTCTCGCCGTTGTTCTCCAGCCGCAGCGTCGGGTCCTCCGCCACCAGCCGGCTCAGCGCCTGCGACATCTTGTCCTCATCGGCCTTGGACTTGGCCGTGATTGCCACCGGCAGCAGCGGCTCCGGCATGCTCCACGGCTCCATCAGCAGCGGCTGGTCCTTGCTGGACAGGGTGTCCCCGGTCTCAGCGCTGGCCAGCTTGGCCACCGCGCAGATGTCGCCGGCCACGGCCTTGTCGACGGTCCGCTGCTGCTTGCCGAGCGGGGAGGTGAGCGCGCCGACCTTCTCGTCCGCGTCGTGGTCGGCGTGACCGCGATCGGCCAGGCCGTGGCCGGACACGTGCACCGCCATGTCCGGGGTCAGTGTCCCGGAGAACACCCGGACCAGGCTGATCCGGCCGACGTACGGGTCCGAGGTGGTCTTGACGACCTCGGCCAGCAGCGGGCCGTCTGCGTCGCAGGACAGGCCGGTGACCGGCTTCCCGTCCAGGGTGCTCACGGCCGGCAGCGGATGCTCCTGCGGGCAGGGGAACGCCTGGGTCATCACTTCCAGCAGTTCGGCCAGGCCCAGCCCGTTCGGCGTGGCGGTGGCCAGCACCGGGTAGAAGCTGCCCCGCGCGACGGCTTTCTCCAGGTCCTCGATCAGTACCTTGGGGTCGATGTCGTCGCCCTCCAGGTACCGCTCCATCAGGGACTCATCCTCGCTCTCCTGGATGATCCCCTCGATCAGGGAGCCGCGCATCTCCGCCAGCCGGGCGGTGTCGCCGTCGTCGGGCTCGCGCTCGGCACGGCTGCCGCCGGAGTAGTCGAACAGCTTGCCGGACAGCAGCCCGATCAGCCCGCTGACCTCCCCGCCCGGGCCCGTGACCGGCAGGTAGAGCGGGGACACCGACTCGCCGAACGCGTCCTGGCAGGCCGTCAGGGCGGCGTCGAAGTCGGCCCGCTGGTGGTCCATCTTGGTGATGACGACAGCGCGCGGCATCCCCACCGCGGCGCACTCCTCCCACAGCATCCGGGTGAGCCCGTCCACGCCGTCGGTGGCGGGCACCGCGAACAGGGCGGCGTCGGCGGCCCGCAGGCCCGCCCGCAGGTCGCCGGTGAAGTCCGCGTAGCCGGGGGTGTCCAGCAGGTTCACCTTGACACCCGCGTGGGCGAGCGGCGCCAGGGTGAGGTTCACCGAGCGCTGCTGCCGGATCTCGACCTCGTCGAAGTCGCTGACCGTGCTTCCCTCTTCCACCCGGCCGGGCCGCTGGATCGTGCCCGTCGCTACCAGCAGTGCCTCAACCAGGGTGGTCTTGCCCGCACCAGAGTGGCCGACCAGCACGACGTTCCGCACGCCGCCGGGCTGGTCGGCCACTGGTGTCCCGCCCGCCGCTGCTGATGCTCTCCTGTCCGTCATCTGTCGCCTCCTGCCGGTCGGTTCGGCTGCGTCATGACCAGCCTTTACCTGCCGGCCACCCGATCACAAGACCCCAGTCGCAATCGCCGGGTACGGGTGGCCTGCAGCAGCAGAACGCTGGCGCTGCCCGCCGCTGGCGCGATAGGGCCGGAAGTCCGGTGCTTAGCGGCCCCGCGGGTCTTTCGCCCGGCTCGCGGACCACTAAGATCGGACGGCCATGCTGAACGTGCTGCGCCCCTTTTTCACCCGGCTGCTGACCCCGGTGGGCCGGGCGCTCGCACGCACCCCGGTCACGCCCAACATGATCACCCTCACCGGCACCGCCGGGGTGTCGGCGGGCGCACTGTGGCTGTTCCCGATCGGGCACCTGTTCGCCGGGACGATGGTCTGCACCGGGTTCGTGTTCGCGGACATGCTCGACGGCGTGCTGGCCCGGATGAAGGGCACCAGCGGCGCCTGGGGCGCCTTCCTGGACTCGACCCTGGACCGGATCGGGGACGCGGCGGTCTTCTCCGGGCTGGCGATCTGGCTCGCCCGCGACCATCAGGGCGGGCTGGCCCTGGTGACCCTGTACTGCCTGGTGACCGGCGGGCTGGTGTCGTATGCCCGGGCGCGGGCGGAAGGGCTGGGCGTGCGCTGCGACGTGGGCGTCGCGGAGCGCACCGAGCGGCTGCTGATCGCCCTGGTGGCGGCGGGCCTGACCGGGCTCGGTGTGCCGTTCGTGCTGGCGATAGGAATGTGGGCGCTGGCTGTCCTGACCACGGTGACGTTCGGGCAGCGGGTGCTGGTGGTCCGCCAGGCGGTCGGTCCCGGGGTGGCCCGGCCGCCGGAGGAGGGTTCCGCGGGCGGCACGCCCGCTGGATGAGGGGAACAGATGAGCGAGGCGAGCGAGCCGCACGGGCGCACGGCCCGGGCCCGGCTGACGGACTGGCTGGTGGGCTCCGGCTACCGGCTGGGCTGGTCCCTGGTGTGTCGCCTGCCCGGGTCATGGGTGCGGGCGCTCTTCCAGTTCACGGCCGACATCGCCTGGCGCCGCCAGGGCCGGGGGGTCCAGCGGCTGGAAGCGAACCTGCGGCGGGTGATCGGCCAGCAGGCGAGCGGGAAGGAACTGCGTGCTCTGTCCCGGCTGGCCATGCGGTCCTACCTGCGCTACTGGCTGGAAGTCTTCCGGCTGCCGGTGATCAGTGAGCAGCGGATCCTGGACGACATGCGCTCGTACGGGGAAGAGGAAACCGCGTTCGCGCACCTTGCCGCGGGCCGCGGGGTCATCTTCGCCCTCGGGCACATGGGCAACTGGGACCACGCCGGTGCCTGGATCATCGCCCGCGGTGCCAAGCGATTCACCACCGTCCAGGAGCGCCTCAAGCCGGAGGCCGTGTACGACAGCTTTCTGGAGTTCCGGGAGAGCCTCGGGTTCGAGGTGCTGCCGGCGACCGGCGGGGCGAGGCCGTTCGGGGTGCTGGCGCAGCGGCTGCGCGCCGGTCACCTGGTGTGCCTGCTCGCCGACCGGGATGTCACCGGCGGCGGGATCGAGGTCGAGTTCTTCGGGGAGAAGGCCCGGATGATGGGCGGGCCGGCTGCCCTGGCCCTGCAGACGGGTGCCGCGCTGATGCCCGTCACACTGTGGTATGAGGGCCCTTACTGGGCAGCGCACATCCACCAGGAGATCCCGGTGCCGGAAGCGGGGGACAGGCGGCAGAAGGTCGCGGCCATGACGCAGGAGTTCGCGCGCGTCCTGGAGGAGGCCATCAAGGCCCATCCGGCGGACTGGCACATGCTCCAGCGCGTGTTCGTGGCAGACCTGGACCCGGCCCGGCTCGCCGCCGCGGACGCGGCCGCCGCTGCCGCCGCGCCCGGGCAGGCCGGCCTGAACGGGGGAGCGGACCTGGCCGGGAGCGGGAGCGGGCCATGAGGATCGGCCTCGTCTGCCCTTACACCTGGGACGTGCCGGGCGGGGTGCAGCAGCACATCCGTGACCTGGCCGAAGCCCTGATCGGCCTGGGCCACGAGGTTTCGGTCATCTCCCCGGCAGACGACGACACGCCGCTGCCGGAGTACGTGGTGCCGGCCGGACGGGCGGTCCCGGTGCCCTACAACGGCTCGGTGGCCAGGCTCTCGTTCGGTTTCCTGTCCGCGGCGCGGGTCCGCCGGTGGGTCAAGGAGGGCAGCTTCGACGTCCTGCACGTGCACGAGCCAGCCGCGCCCAGCCTGTCCCTGCTGGCCTGCTGGGTGGCGGACGGCCCGATCGTCGCCACCGTGCACACGGCGATGCCGCGGTCCCGGCTGATCCACGCCACCTACCCGGTGCTGCAGACCGCGCTGGAGAAGATCAGCGGCCGGATCGCCGTGTCCGAGGCGGCGCGCACCACCCTGGTGGAGCACATGGGCGGCGACGCCGTGCTCATCCCCAACGGGGTGACCGTGCGCCGGTACGAGAAGGCGACGCCGCTGCCCGGCTGGCCGGGGGATGGCGGCGCGCTGGGCTTCCTCGGCCGGATGGACGAGCCGCGCAAGGGCCTTGACGTGCTGCTGCGATCCTTCGCGATCCTGGCCGCCGGCCGGCCCGGGCTGCGGCTGCTCATCGCGGGCCCGGGAGACGCCGGCGACGTGCTCGGCCGGGTCCCCGCGCCGCTGCGCGATCGGGTGGTGCTGGCGGGCCAGGTCAGCGAGGAGGACAAGGCCCGCGTCTACCATTCGGTGGACGTCTTCTGCGCGCCCAACACCGGCGGTGAGAGCTTCGGGATCGTGCTGGCGGAGGCCATGGCGGCGGGCGCGCCGATCGTGGCCAGCGATCTGGACGCGTTCCGGCAGGTGCTGCGCGGCGGCCGGGCGGGCGAGCTGTTCGCCACCGGCGACCCGGTGGCGCTGGCGGAAGCCGCCAGCCGGCTGCTGGACGACCCGGGGCTGCGCGCCCAGCGGTCCGCCGCCGCGTCAGAGGCGGTTCGGGCCTACGACTGGCCGGTGGTCGCCAGGGACGTCGTGAAAGTCTACGAAGCCGTGGTGCCGGCCGCCGGCAAGGTCGGCCTGGCGCCGTGACCCGGACCTGCCCCAGGGGAGGGACACAGCGGTGCTGACCAATGTGATCATCATCATCGCCGTCGCGATCCTGGTCGGCGTGTACGTGTCCTGGCGGGCGGGCCGGCTGGACCGGCTGCACGCCCGGGTGGAAGCGGCCCGGGCCGCGCTGGACGCGGCGCTGGTACGGCGCAGCTCGGTGGCGCTGGAGCTGGCCGCGTGCGGGCTGCTGGACCCGGCCACCAGCATGCTGCTCGCCGGTGCCGCGCACGACGCCCGGGCGGCAGGCGGCCCGGCGGGCGGCTCCGAGCTGGCCGAAAGCGACCTGACCCGGGCACTGCGGGCCGCGCTCGGCCAGCCCGGCTTCCGGGCCGCGCTGAACGAGCGGGGCAGCGCCGACGAGCTGCTGGCCGAGCTGGAAGCCGCCGCCCACCAGGTGTTCCTGGCCCGCAAGTTCTACAACGACGCGGTCGCGGCGACGCTGGAGGCCCGGCGCCGCTGGCTGGTCCGGGTGCTCCGGCTGGCCGGGGGAGCGCCGCTGCCGGAGTTCTTCGAGATCGACGACTCCATGCTCACGCCAGGCGAAGAAGCCGGGGGTGCCGACATGCCGCACCTCACCGGCGGCAGCGCCCCCCGCTCGCTTCCGGGCCGCCCTGAGACACCGCCTACCATGGGTAGTGGCCCGCGGTAGCCGCCAGGCCCGGGGGCGTCCCGGGCGGACCGCGCGCCCTGAACAAGCGATCAAGTGAGGTTGACCGTGTCAGTCAGCAGTGCCGCAGCCAGTAACGGGGACTCCGCTTCGGGGGTGACCGGGACCGCGCGGGTGAAGCGGGGCATGGCCGACATGCTCAAGGGTGGCGTGATCATGGACGTGGTCACGCCGGAGCAGGCGAAGATCGCCGAGGACGCCGGCGCGGTGGCGGTGATGGCGCTGGAGCGGGTGCCCGCCGACATCCGCGTCCAGG
>JBLMWU010000354.1:0-3513 GCA_050257395.1 Gemmatimonadota bacterium
ATCGGGAAAGCTGCGGAGGCTGGGCATCCCGGCCATCGCGGACCGGGTGGTCCAGGCGGCGCTCAAGCTGGTGCTGGAACCCATCTTCGAGGCGGGCTTCCTGCCTGTCTCCTACGGGTTCCGGCCGATGCGGCGCGCGCACGACGCGATCGCCGAGGTCCAGCGTTACGGCACCAGGGGATACCGCTGGGTGCTGGATGCTGACATCGAGGCGTGTTTAGATGCATCGTCACACTGCTTTCCTTGCTGATTGTGGTGGTCAGAACAGCCCGTCTTGGAGGGTTGGGGGTTCGATACGCAGGCCTTTCCTGCGTCCGGTGCGGACGTGGACGGCGCGCAGCCGCCCGTCCTTGACACGCTGCATGATGGTTTGGCGGGAGACGCCGTAGGCGAGGGTGGCCTCGAGCATGGCGAGCCAGCCGTCGGGGGCTTGGTCGGTGAACAGCGCGCGTAGCTTGGGGGTCATCCGGATCCGCCAGGGGGCGCCGGGGGTGAGCTGCTCGCCGGCGATGAACCCGTCGCCCAGCCACCGGTGCAAGGTGGAGGGTGCGAGGCCGAGTTTGGCGGCGGCCTGGGTCACGGTGAGCAGTTCTCCTTCGGGTGGTGCCTGGCCTGGCTGGTAGCAGGAGATGCTGTAGTGGAACCGGAGTGTCTGGACCCTACCGCCGGTGAATGACAGTCCGCGGGCGGTGGTGCGGCCCTGCCGGTTGAGGATCCCGGCGATCTTGGCGTCGGGGTAGTGGACGGCGAGGCGGCGGACGAGACCGACGGTGTCCTCATCTGTGCGCAGCCGCCGTGGGGGCGTGCGTTTGATCGGGATGGCCAGTTCGGTGATCGCGCCGCCTTTCCAGCGCAGGACCAGGTCGGCGCGCCCGCTGTCGTGGTCGCGGTGCACGGTGATGTTCACCTCGTCCAGGAGAGTACGCAGCAGTTGCTTGCGGTCCTTGCCGGTGGTGGACGGCGCGTCCCAGATGGCCTGGAGGTCGTCGCCGAGGGCCAGGATCGCGGCGCGCTCGGCGACGGTGAGCGCGGCGGGCCGGGCGGCCTGGCGGCTGGTGAGTTCGGCCTCGGCGGTGGCCAGTTCGGTGAGGGCTTTCTCCCAGGCCGCTTCCAGTCCGCGGGCGACCAGCCGGTTTTCCGGGTCGACGGCCTGATAACGGCGCTCGGCCTTGGCGGCGGCGAACCGGGCGGCCTCGACTTGGCGCCGGTGCTGTTCCAGGGCGGTGTCGTGGCCTTGTTCGATCTGCTGGGCGGCTTGCAGGCAGGCTTGCAGCGCCACCGGTTCCAGTGCGGCCAGGAACGCGCTGGTGACGGCGGTGTCGATCGCGACACCGCCGACGCGCAGGTGACGGGTGCCGCGGCCGTCGATGATGTGGCCGGTGCCGGTGCAGTAGTAACCGGGGGTGGCCTTGTGCTTGCCTTCGTAGTAGACGGCGAGCTTGCGGCCGCAGGTGCCGCAGGTGGCCAGGCCCTGCAGCAGGGCGCAGCCTTCGCGGACCGCGCCGGTGCCGGGCTGATGTGCCATCGGGCGGATATTCTTCCGGATCCTGGCCTGGTTGGCCTGGTAGGTGTCCCAGTCGATGAAGCCCGCGTGGTGGTCTTTGATCAGCACCTCCCATTCGGTTTGCGGGACCACGCGCCGCCGGGTGCGTGGCAGCCCGTCCTGGCCGGCGTACTTCACCTGCCGGGACCGGCCGTAGGTATACGCGCCGGCGTAAGCGGGATGAGTGAGCACGTTGTGGACTGCGTGATAGGCCGGCTCAACCCAGGTGATCTGCTGCCGGGCGGCCTGGGCGGCGGTCAGGTGCCCATGCCGCTGCAGCGGCAGTTTCAGGCCTTCCTCCCGCAGGTGCAGCCAGACCCCGCGGACCGACCCGCAACCGGTGAACTGCTCGAAGATCACCGCGATGACGCCGCGGACGGCCTCGTCGGGATGCTGGAGGATCTCCCCGTCCGCTTCACCCCACACCAGGCCCACCGGCAGCCCGCGGCGCAGCTCGCCGCGGGCTGCCTTGTTCCGGATCCCGCCATCGAGGCGGGCCCGCAGGATATGCAGCTCGGCCTCGGACATGGTGCCCTTCATGCCGAGCAGCAGCCGGTCGTTGAAGATCGCCGGATGGTAGATGCCGTCGGCATCGCCGATCAGCGTGTCGGTCATCCCGGCCAGGTCCAAAAGCCGGTACCAGTCGGCGTTGTTGCGTGCCAGCCGGGAGACCTCCAGCGACAGCACGATCCCCACCTGCCCCAGCCCGACCTGGACGGCCAGCTGCGTGAACCCGGACCGGCCGGCCGCCGACGCGCCGGAGATGCCCAGGTCCTCATCGATCACCGTCACCGCGCTGCGCGGCCAGCCCAGCGCCTGCGCGCGTGATGCCAGGTCGTACTGGCGCAGCGTGGACTCGGTGTTCCGCTCGACCTGCATCAAGGTGGACTGGCGGACATAGATCACAGCCGGGCGGTGCAGGTGCGAGGCGGTCACCTTGACCTCACTCACCGCCGCTCACCCCCGCCGCATCGCGGGGCGCTGCCCGGGTGATCAGCGCGGCCAGCAGCACCAGGGCCGCGGCGAGGGGTGTCTCGGGGAGCTGGGCGGTCAAGACCGCGGGTGGCGCCGGAACCTGTTCCGGCAGCAGACTGAGCTGGACAGGCTGCACGATGATCCTCCCTGGCAGGTGGGTTTCGTGCAGCCTGCTCCCGGTTGTCCCGGTTACGGGCGGAAAACACCGATACAAGCGCGCAAGCCGCCAGCAGGCCGGCTGTCGTCCCCACCGTCGCAGCACCGGCCGTCGCCTGCTCATCGCCTGGCCATTCCCCGGCCCCTGTATTGGTCCACGCCGCCGGGACCAGCGACTTGCTCCCGTCGGGCAGCACCACCAGCAGCTCCAGCCGGCCGTGTCGGCGCATGCCGCCCAGCACCCGCAGCTCGCGGCCTTCCAGCGGGTGATGGGGACGGGTGATCACCGCCATGTCCGGCCACGAGGCGGTCACCGGCCGGCCTCAGCCACTACCCGCCCGCAGCAGCCGGCGGCGTGACACAGCGCCCGGGTGACCCGCTCGGCGTTCACCGCGTCCACGCACAAGGCCGCCTCCCGCAGGTCCACCGGGATGCCCTCGGCGATGCTGGCCGCCACCAGCAGCACCTGCCGCTCCCCGTCGGAGCACGGCAGCACCCCCTGCACCGCCTCCGCCGCCGCGGCGAAATCGACCGCAGCGACCTCCCGGCCGTGGAGCGGTTCCCACTCGACCTCCACCGCGACCTGCAGAAAGTCCTCCCGCAGCAGCCAGGCTCGGTGCGAGATCAGCAGCTCAGCGGCCGCCTCGGTGGGCAGCCAGCCCTGCGCCCACGCCCGGATCGCCTCAGCGAGGTCCTCGATACCAGTAGTAAGGCCCGACGTCGTTCGACGAGATCTCGCATGCGGCCCTGCTGGACCGGGTGCGGGCTCGGATCGGGGACAAGCGCGTACTGGCTCTGGTGAAGGCGTTCCTCAAGGCCGGTCTCCTCGGGGAGGACGG
>JBLMWU010000355.1:0-2642 GCA_050257395.1 Gemmatimonadota bacterium
GGCCTGCCCGCACCGGATCGCCCTGGCACCTGGCGCTTCCCCGGCCCGTGCCCGGCCGCGGGACCCCCTGCCGACTGGCGGCAGAAATTTCACCACGACCGATTGAACCATCCCGCCAGCCGCGCACAATGGGAGTGATGGCTGAGTACTCGTACCTCGTCCTCTACCTGCCCCGTGGAACGTCGCGAGACGCCGCACGGCGCATCCTCACGGATCATGCTGAGTACGGGCACTGGGAACTCGCCAGACTCCGCCTGTTCGCGGATGGCAGCAGGAAAGCCACCCTGCGCCGGCAGATCATACGCCCAGTCCGCACGCTCTGACCATCGAAGGCCGCCGGCGCCCGTTTCCTGCCCCGTCCGCCCTGGTGGTTCAGCATGCCCCGGAGCAGGCCATTCGCGCACATGGCGGCGGCCACGACCGGTGCCGGCGAAGCGGGGGCAACCCGGCGGGTCGTGGCCGCCTGTGCGGGCAGGGGCAGCCGCCAGGCACCGCGGGGGTTCTCGTCACCGGAAACCGGCCGCGGCGCGGTTCGCAGGAGGCAGTCGCAGCAGGGGGTTCCATGCCCGGCTGTCCCGTGCCCGCACAATACGTGACACTAACACTACAGAGCGTGCTGGTGGTGGATTTGCTGAAAGCGGCGCGCAAGTCCCGGAAAACACGGCCCCGCCTGCGGAAACCCTGCTAGCAGCGGTCGAGGAAGTCATCGAGGACGGCCGTGCCGAACTGGAGCGCCTCGACCGGAACCCGCTCATCCACGCCGTGGAACATGCCCGCGAAGTCGAGGTCCGCGGGCAGCCGCAGCGGCGCGAACCCGAAGCACCGGATCCCGAGCCTGCTGAACGACTTGGCGTCGGTCCCGCCCGACAGGCAGTACGGGACGACCCGGGCCTCCGGGTCGGCGGCCAGCAGCGCACCGGTCATGGCCTCGCACAGCTCGCCGTCGAACGTGGTCTCCAGCGCCACGTCGTGGTGGATGTACTCGCGCTTCACGCCCGGGCCGAGCAGGGCGTCGAGCTCGGCGAGGAACTCCTCCTCGTGGCCCGGCAGGAAGCGGCCGTCCACGCTGGCGGCGGCCTGCTGCGGGACCACGTTCACCTTGTAGCCGGCGCTCAGCATCGTGGGGTTGGCCGTGTTGGTGAGCGTCGCACCCACCATCTTGGCCAGCGATCCCAGCTTGCCCAGGGCCCCGCGGCAATCGCCCGGGTCGAAGTCGACCTTCAGCGCCTCGCACGCCGCCTCGAAGAAGGCCTGCGCGGCAGGGGTCAGCCGGACGGGCCACTCGTGCCGCCCCACCCGGGCCACCGCCTCGGCCAGCTCGGTCACCGCGTTGTCGGACTGCAGCATGGACCCGTGCCCGGCGGTGCCGCGCGCGGTCAGCCGCAGCCACGCCATCCCCTTCTCCGCGGTCTGCAGCAGGTACAGGCGCTGGCCGCCGATGGTGGCACTGAACCCGCCGACCTCGCCGATCGCCTCGCTGACCCCGGCGAACAGGTCCGGGTGGTTGTCCACCAGCCAGCCCGCGCCGTAGGAGCCGCCGGCCTCCTCGTCGGCCAGGAAGGACAGCACCACGTCCCGCGGCGGGCGGCGGCCCTCCCGCAGCCGCTGCCGCACCACCGCCAGGATCATGGCGTCCATGTCCTTCATGTCCACGGCGCCCCGGCCCCAGACGTAGCCGTCCCTGATCTCGCCGCTGAACGGGGCCACCGCCCAGTCGGCGGCGTCGGCCGGGACCACGTCCAGGTGACCATGGATCAGCAGCGCCGGGCGGCTGGCATCCTCGCCCTCGATCCGGGCCATCACGCTCGCCCGGCCGGGGTGCGACTCCAGCACCACCGGTTCCAGGCCCACCTCGTCCAGCAGGGCCGCCACGTGCTCGGCCGCCCGCCGCTCGCCCGGGCCGGTATTGTCGCCCGGGTTCGTGGTGTCGATCCTGATCAGGTCGCTGCACAGGGTCGCGACCTCGTCTGCCGCGGTGATGCCCGCGCGGGCTGGGTTCTCGGTCACCCGCCCATCGTCGCACCCCCGTTCGCCGCCCGGGCCGGTGACCTCCAGGCCTGCCAGCGCCGCCCGCCGGGAGTATCCGCACCACTTCGCCGGAGCGCTGCGGATTTGCTATCGTGAGGCGGCCGACACGGGACCTGCCGTGCTCTGGCGTACGTCCGGGTGGCGGAATAGGCAGACGCGCTAGCTTGAGGTGCTAGTGCCCGTTAAGGGCATGGGGGTTCAAGTCCCCCCTCGGACACACGAACCGGTGCGATTTCCCCAAAACACGCACTGCTTGAACACGCGCGCTGGCCGGCGGCACCGCCGTCAGCCAGCCTCCCGGCCGCGGGCCGGCCGTCTCCCTCACGGGAGGCAGCCATGACCGGCCAGCCCGTCGCCCCCGTCATCCCTTCCGCCGGCCATGACGGCCAGCGCCGTACGGGCAGGGTGAGTGCCGCCCGCCCGCTGCCGCTCCCCAGCCCGCCGGGGCGGCCGGACGCCGTCTACGGGTTCGGCCGGATCGACGCCTCCGGCCGCATCGCCGACCGCGTGATCCTCACCGCGCTTGGGTGGCGCAGCGGTGACCGCCTGACCCTCACCGCCGGCGCCGGGGTGATGATCGCGCGCCGAGACCCGGGCGGCATCCTCACCGTGCC
>JBLMWU010000356.1:0-17942 GCA_050257395.1 Gemmatimonadota bacterium
GCCAAGCCCGCCGCCGCCAAGCCCGCCGCCGCCAAGCCGGCCAGCGCCAAGCCCGCGGCCGCGGAGAAGCCGGCCACTCCCGCCGCCGCAGCAGCCGCGCCGCTGCCGAACTACGAGGAGCTGACCGTTGCCTCGCTGCGTGCCCGGATGCGCGGCCTGAGCGCGGCCGACGTGCGCGGGCTGCTCGACTACGAGAAGTCGCACGCGAACCGCGAAGCGGTGGTCACGATGTACGAGCGCCGCCTGGAGAAGATAGCCAGCGAGGCCAGCTGACGCCGCCGCCCGGGCCAGCCTGCCCCGATGCCTCTGGAGACGTCACCGGAATCGCCGGTCCCGGTCCGCAGCGTGCTGCGGATGGTCGGCGAGTGGATCGGCCGGCTGGGCCGGGTCTGGGTGGAAGGCCAGATCGCGGAGCTGACCAGGCGCGGGGGGACCGTGTTCCTGACCCTCCGCGACCCGGTCGCGGCCGTGTCGGTCCGGGTGGTGTGCGCCCGGGCGGTGCTGGACGCGACCGACCCGCCGCCCGCCGAGGGCGCCCGCGTCGTGGTCTGGGCCAGGCCTGACTTCAACACGAACCGCGGCTCGTTTTCCCTTGCGGCGATGGAGATACGGGCCGTCGGCATCGGGGAGCTGCTCGCCCGGCTGGAACGGCTCCGGCGGGCACTGGCCGCCGAAGGGCTCTTCGCCCGGGAGCGCAAGCGCCCGCTGCCGTTCCTGCCCGCGTGCGTCGGCCTCATCTGCGGCCGCGACTCCGCAGCCGAGCGTGACGTGCTGCGCAACGCCTCCCGCCGCTGGCCGGCGGTCCGCTTCCGGGTCGAGCAGTGCGCCGTCCAGGGCCCCTACGCCGTCGCCGAGGTCACCGAGGCACTCCAGCGGCTCGACGCCGATCAGTCGGTCGAGGTCATCGTGATCGCCAGGGGCGGCGGCTCCCTGGAGGACCTGCTCCCGTTCTCCGACGAGTCCCTGGTGCGGGCGGTGGCGGCGTGCCGGACCCCGGTCGTGAGCGCCATCGGGCACGAGCAGGACGCGCCGCTCCTCGACCACGTCGCCGACGTGCGGGCATCCACCCCGACCGATGCCGCGCGGCGGGTGGTACCGGACGTGGCGGAGCAGATCGCTCTCGTCCGCGAGCTGCGCGGCCGGGCCCGCCGGTCGCTGGCTGGCCGCCTCGACCGGGAGTCGTCGTGGCTGGCCGGGCAGCGCTCACGGCCAGCGCTCGCGGACCCGCGCCGGGAAGTGGAGCGGCTGGAGGAACAGGTGCTGGCGCTGGCCGAGCGCGCCCGCCGGTGCCTGGGAGCTCAGCTCACCCGGGCCGGCGATGACGTGGCGCACACCCGCAGCCGCCTGCTCGCCCTGTCCCCCGCCGCCACCCTGCAGCGCGGTTACGCGATCGTGCAGCGAACCGACGGCACGGTCGTCCGGAGTGCCGCAGATGTCGGCGCGGGCGAGCAGCTAGGAGTAAGGTTCGCTGATGACCAGCTGACGGTGACAGCCACCCACCCGCAGGAGCGGGACCCGGAAAGCTAGGGAATATCTTCCCCTCTACTACCTGTCACGGCGTTTCCTCTCGCACTCGACCGGCTGACATCAGAGCATTGCTCTGAGCCGGGGGGAGTCCGCAAGGTGCCTGCAACGCAAACGACGGCAAAGATCGGCAATAGGGAAGGGCCGGCCCGGGTGCGCGCGCCGGGTCTCGACGGCGTGCGCGCGCTCGCCGTGCTCGCGGTCATCGCCTTCCACGAGGGGCTGCGCGCCGCGCCCGCCGGCTTCCTCGGGGTCGACATCTTCTTCGTGCTCAGCGGATACCTGATCACCGACCTGCTGGTGTCCAGACGCGACCGGCTCGGCGGGCTTAACCTGCGGGACTTCTGGGTGCGCCGGGCCCGGCGGCTGCTGCCGGCGCTGGCCGCGGTGCTCGTCGTCGTCACGGCGGCGGTGGCGGTGATCGAGCCCGGCCAGCTCGGCGCGCTGCGCCCGGCGCTTGCCGCGGCGGTCACCTACTCCAGCAACTGGTACCAGGCGCTGCACCACCAGTCCTACTTCGCCGCCTTCGGCCCGCCACCGCCGCTGCAGCACTTGTGGTCGCTCGCCATTGAGGAGCAGTTCTACCTGGTCTGGCCGCTGCTGCTGGTGGCGATCCTGCGGATTGGCGACGGGCGGGCGCGGGCGGGCGCCGCCTGGGCGGGCGCCGCCGCGTCCGCGGTGGCCATGGCGCTGATGTACGTGCCCGGCTCCGATCCGTCGCTGGTGTACTACGGCACCGCCACCCACGCCACCGCGCTGCTGACCGGGGCGGCCGTCGCCCTGACCTGGCCGCTGTCCACCCTCGCCAGCGCGGCCGCGGAACGCACCCGGCAGCTCGACGTGCTGGGCGTCGCGGGCATCGCGGCGCTGGGCTGGGCAGTGGGCCACTTCTCCGGCGGCGACCCGGTGGTGTACCCGCTCGGGCTCACGATCGCCGCCCTGGCAGCCGCCGGGCTGGTCGCGGCGGCCGCCGCCCCTGGGGCGGTCGGCACGGCGCTGAGCTGGGAGCCGCTGCGCTGGATCGGCATCCGGTCCTACGGCATCTACCTCTGGCACTGGCCCGTCATCGCCCTCGCCACCGCGATTGCGGGACCGCGGACCGCGAGTCCCTGGCTGTGGGCGGCCGAGACAGTGGTGGCGATCGGGCTGGCGGCAGCCTCCTGGCGGTGGCTGGAGGAGCCCATCCTCCGCAACGGCTTCAGTGCCACCACCCGGGCCAGGCTCCGGCAGCTGGCCGGCTCGTTCTCGGCGGCCCGGCGGTCCCCGCTGGGGGCCATGCCCGCGGTCGCGGCCACGGCCGCGCTGACGGTCGCCTGCACGGCCGGGTACGGCGTGCTGCATCCCCCGGCCGCGGCGTCCAGCGGCCTGCAGCAGCAGATCACCCGGGGGGCCAGGGTCAGCGCGGCCACCAGGGCGCATTCCTCGGCCGGGACACCCGCGGCGCCAGCACACCCGCAGACCCCGAGCCCGGCACCGGCCGCCGCCCCGCCCCGGGTGCACGGCAGGCAGGTCACCGCGGTCGGCGACTCAGTCATGCTCGCGGCCGCCCCCGAGCTGCAGGCGGCGCTGCCCGGCATCTACATCGACGCGCAGGTCAGCCGGCAGTTCGGGGTCGGCCTCGGGATCGTCCGCCAGCTCGCCGCGGACGGCAGGCTGCGCAAGGTCGTGGTGATCGGGCTCGGCACCAACGGCACCGTCACCAGCCAGCAGATCCGCCAGCTGCTGGCGGCGGCCGGGCCCCGGCGCGCCCTGGTGTTCGTCAACACCTTCGTGCCCCGGCCCTGGGAGCAGGCGGACAACCGGGTGCTCGCGCAGGCCGCCAGCCGCTACCCCAACGTGGCGCTCGCCGACTGGCAGCACACCATCCGCCACCGCACCTACCTGCTGTGGGGCGACGGCATCCACCCGAAGCCGGCCGGCGGCACCGTCTACGCCCGGATGATCAAGGCAGCGGTGCAGGCCGCCGCCGAGGGCCACACCGTGGCCACGCCCGCCCGCGGGCGGATCACCGTGCCGTTCCTGCGGTCCCAGGCCGGCGCCGCGCTGCCGGCTAGGTTGGCACCGTGACCGGCAGCTCCGGCGAGCCCGGCCCGGGCACCCGCCAGGGCCCGGGCCAGATCAGCTACGAGCAGGCCCGCGACGAGCTGACCGACGTCGTGCGGCGGCTGGAGGCGGGCGGCCTCACCCTGGAGCAGTCACTGGAACTGTGGGAACGGGGAGAGCGGCTCGCTGACATCTGCTCCGAGTGGCTGGAAGGCGCCCGCGCCCGGCTCGCCGCCGCCATCTCCGCCCGGTCCGGGCCTGAGGCGGCCGCCGGCGGCGCCGCCGCGCCGTTCTGACAGCCACGCGTCGCATCCGGCCTGCCCCGCCGCACTCAGCCTGCCGCGCCGGTGACCGGCGGGGCCACACGGGTAACCACCGTGCGGGGGGAATGCCCGGCCGGGCGGGGTACGTAGGATTTCACCACGGCCACCAGGGAGGGCTTTGCCATCATGACCGAAAACGTGACGCCGGCCGGGCCGGCGGGGCCCACCGGGGGGACAGCCCCGGACCGGAACCTGGCGCTGGAACTGGCGCGGGTGACCGAGGCGGGCGCGATGGCCGCCGCACGGTGGGTGGGCCGCGGGGACAAGAACGGCGCCGACGCCGCCGCCGTGAACGCGATGCGCCTGCTGATCAACAGCGTGTCCATGAACGGCGTGGTGGTCATCGGGGAAGGCGAGAAGGACCACGCCCCGATGCTCTACAACGGCGAGCAGGTGGGCGATGGCAGCGGTGCCGCCTGCGATGTGGCGGTGGACCCGATCGACGGCACCCGGCTGACCGCGAATGGCATGCCCAACGGCATCTCGGTGCTGGCGGTCAGCGCCCGCGGCTCCATGTACGACCCGTCCGCCGTCTTCTACATGCAGAAGCTGGTCACCGGCCCGGCCGCGGCGGGCGTGGTGGACATCGAGGCCCCGGTTGCCCACAACGTGAGCGCGGTGGCCAAGGCCAAGGGCTGCTCCCCGCAGGACGTGACCGTGGTGATCCTGGACCGGCCCCGGCACGAGCAGCTCATCTCCGAGGTCCGCGCCGCGGGCGCCCGGATCAAGCTGATCACCGACGGCGACGTGGCCGGCGCCATCATGGCCGCCCGCGACGGCACGGGTGTGGACCTGCTGCTCGGGATAGGCGGCACGCCCGAGGGCATCATCGCCGCCTGCGCGGTCAAGTGCCTCGGCGGCGTCATCCAGGGCAAGCTCGCCCCCCGCGACGACGCCGAGCGCGACCGGGCCGTCAGCGCCGGCCACGACCTGGCCAAGGTGCTGACCACCGACGATCTGGTGACGTCTGAGGACGCGTTCTTCGCGGCCACCGGCATCACCGACGGCGAGCTGCTGGCCGGCGTCCGGTACCGGGCAGGTGGGGCGACCACCCACTCGCTGGTCATGCGCGCACGGTCCGGGACCATCCGCACCATCACCAGCGAGCACCAGCTCTGGAAGCTGCGGGCCTACAGCTCCATCAACTTCGACAGCGCCACCTGAGGCCGCCCGCTCAGCCCGGTCAGCCAGGGCAACCCGGTCAGCGGCGGCGCGGGAACAGCCGCAGCCGGCGGCCGGATGCCCGCCGGGGCACGTGCGCCCGCACCTGCCCGGCCAGCGTGAACGCGCGGACCTCGATGACCGGCCGGCCGGCCGTGGCCGGCCGGAGGGCCGGCCCGCGGTCGCCCTGGTAGCGGCCGGCTGCGCTGCTGCGGGTGACGGACACCTCGACGCCCTCGGGAACCAGCAGGTGCAGCTGCCCGCCGATGACCGTCGCCTGCACCAGGGTGTGCTGGCCCTGCAGCAGGGCCTCGCGCAGGTCCAGCACGATGTGACCGCCCACCGTGGTGACGGTCAGCCGGTCGGGCACCACCCACCGGCCGGCCCGCTCCTCCCGGCGGAAGAACGCGACGATCACCCGGGAGTCGTCCAGCCGCAGCGGCTGCGCCGAGGGAGCGGCCAGGTCCTCCGTCAGCCGCGCGAGGTCGCCGAGCGTCCGGGCGGCGTAGGCACGCTGCACCCGGTGCGCGTGCTCATCGAGGGTCAGCCGGCCGTCGCTGGCCGCCTCGGCCAGGGCCGCCACCACCCGCTCGCGGTCAGCGTCTGAGGCACGCAGGTCGCGGGGACCGGGCCGGGAACTCATGCCCTGAAAATATCCGTCCTTGACCGCCGCTGTGGCCGTCCCTAAAGTCCGACCGAACCAAAGAGAGGGCCGCGGCGCCGTCTGGACCGATGAACGCACCCGGAGGGGCGCGGTGCACCCAGGCCCAGGCGAGCCGAAGGGCCGCGCCGCCGTCTGGACTGACGAGCGAGGCGACGAAGGAGCCGGGGCGAGGAGGGAAGACGGCGGGCTCGAGCGGCCCGGAGGCGAGCGAGGGCCAGAAAAAAGGAGCGGATCATGACCAGGGACCGGCGCGGGCGGGTGGCGACCGCGGTCGCCTACTTCATCCAGGGCCTGTGCTTCGCCGTCGTGGTGACCCGGGTGTCCGTCCTGCAGGACCGATTCCACCTGTCCAACGGGCAGCTCACGATCGTGCTGCTCATCGTCCCGGTGATCGCCGGGGTGGGCAGCGTGGTGGCGGGGCCGCTGGCGGCCCGGCGCGGCAGCCGCGCCGTGCTGCGGGTGGCCCAGCCCCTGGTCTGCCTGACCCTGCCCGCGATCGGCTTCGCCAGCACGCTCGGTGAGCTGTATGTCGCGGTGGGGCTGTTCGGCCTGCTGCTGGGCGCGGTGGACGCGACCATGAACATGCAGGGCGGGATCACCGAGAAGCGCTACGGCTACAGCGTCATCACCGCGTTCTACAGCGGCTGGAGCGCGGCCGGGATCCTGGGCGGGCTGTGGAACGCCGCGGCGGGCAAGCTCGGCCTGTCCCTGGGCACGGCGTTCACCATCGCCGCCGCCGCGGGCCTGGCCGGCGCGCTGCTCACCGGGCGGGCGCTGTTCGGCAAGTCCGAGGACGTGGCGCCGGTGAGCGAGGCCGCGGCGAAGGCCGCCGGGGTCGCGATCCCGTGGCGGCCCATCATCCTCATCGGCATCGCCATGGGCTGCATGTACATCGGGGACGCCGCGGTCTCCAACTTCAGCTCCGTCTACATGTCCTCGGTCCAGCACGGCAGCCGGGCAGTGCTCCCGCTCGCGTTCGCCGCGTACCAGGCGCTGATGGTGGCCGGGCGGGCGATCGGCGACGTCACGGTCCGCCGGTTCGGCGCCGCCGGGGTGGTCCGCACCGGGGCCGTGGTGGCCGCGCTCGGCCTCGCGGGTGTGGTCCTCGCTCCCTCCCCCGTGCTGGCGATCGCCGCCTTCGCCGTGACCGGGCTCGGCTACTGCGTGGTCCCGCCGCAGTGCTTCTCGGCCACCGCGAAGCTGGACCCCACCGGCTCGGGCATCGCGATCTCCCGCGTCAACCTGTTCAACTACGCGGGGTTCGTCCTCGGGGCCGCCCTGGTCGGCGGCATCGCCGGGGTGGCCGGCGGGGCGGCGGGCTGGCGCGCCGCCTATGCCGCGCCGCTGGTGCTGGCGCTGATCATCGTGGCGCTGGCCCGTGGCTTCGCGCCCGCCCCGGCGGCGGTCCCGGCCGCGGCGGTCCCGCTGGCAGACCCCACCGAGGCGGCCTGACCAGCGCCGGTCACCGGCCCGGAATGCCCAGATGGCGGCAAACCTGTTAGTTTGCTCGCACGAACTATCTGCGTGCGAGGAAGGCTGGGCGGGTGGCTGGGTCATCGGAGGCTTCCCCGGGGCGGGCGCGCGGCGCGCACTACAAGTGGTTCGCCCTGTCGAACACGACGCTGGGCATGCTGGCGGCGACGGTCAACGGCTCGATCGTGATCATCTCGCTGCCCGCCATCTTCCGCGGCATCCGGCTGAACCCGCTCACGCCCGGCAACGTGAGCTACCTGCTGTGGATGCTCATGGGGTACCTGCTGGTCTCCGCCGTGCTGGTGGTGACGCTGGGCCGGCTGGGCGACATCTACGGCCGGGTGCGCATGTACAACCTGGGCTTCGCGGTGTTCACGGTGGGCGCGCTGGCGCTGCCCTTCGACCCGCTCACCGGGCCGGCCGGGGCCATGTGGCTGATCGGCTGGCGGGTGCTGCAGGCCATCGGCGGCGCCATGCTGATGGCCAACGCCCCGGCCATCCTCACCGACGCCTTCCCGGCCGGCCAGCGGGGCACGGCCATGGGCATCAACCAGATCGCGGGCATCTCCGGCCAGTTCATCGGGCTGATCCTGGGCGGCATCCTGGCCGCGGTGGACTGGCGGCTGGTCTTCATCGTGTCGGTGCCGGTTGGGGTGGCCGGAACCATCTGGTCCTATCTCAGCCTCCGGGAGATCGGCCTGCGGACCCGCGCCCGGATCGACTGGCTGGGCAACCTCACCTTCGCGCTCGGCCTCATCGGCATCCTGGTGGGCATCACCTACGGCATCCAGCCCTACGGCGGGCATGTCATGGGATGGACCAGCCCGGTGGTGCTGACCGGCCTGATCGGCGGGGCCGCGCTGCTGGCCGCGTTCTGCCTCATCGAGCTGCGGGTCGCCAATCCCATGTTCGACCTGCAGCTGCTGCGGATCCGCGCGTTCGCCGCCGGGAACGGCGCCACCCTGCTGGCCACGATCGCCCGCGGCGGGCTGCAGTTCATGCTGATCATCTGGCTGCAGGGGATCTGGCTGGTGCTGCACGGCTACCGGTACGCGGACACCCCGCTGTGGTCGGGCATCTACCTGCTGCCGCTGTCGCTGGGGTTCATCGTGTCCGGGCCGGTCTCCGGCTGGCTGTCCGACAGGCACGGTGCCCGCGCGTTCGCATCCGGCGGGCTGCTGATCTCGGCGGCCGCGTTCGGCGGCCTGCTGCTGGTGCCGACGGACTTCGCCTACCCGGTGTTCGCGGTGCTGATCTTCGTCTGCGGGACCGGGATGGGCCTGTTCTCGGCGCCGAACGCCGCCGCGATCATGAACAGCGTGCCGGCCCGGCAGCGGGGCGCAGCCTCCGGCATGCTCGCCACCTTCCAGAACTCCGGCTTCGTGCTGTCGATCGGGATCTTCTTCTCGCTGATGATCACAGGTCTCGCTTCCACCCTGCCGACCACGCTGACCCGCGGGCTCACCGCCCAGGGCGTGCCGCACCAGCTCGCCCAGCTGGTCGGGTCGCTGCCGCCGGTGGGCAGCCTGTTCGCGGCGTTCCTCGGCTACAACCCGGTCCGCACCCTGCTCGCCCCCACCGGCGTGCTGCACCGCCTGCCGCCGGCCCACGTCGCCACCCTCACCGGCAAGCGCTTCTTCCCCCAGCTGATCTCCCAGCCGTTCCACCACGGCCTGGTGATCGTGTTCGCCGCCGCCATGGCGGTGCTGGTGATCGCGGCCGCCGCGTCCGCGCTCCGCGGCGGCCGGTTCGTGCACGAGGAGCACGCGGCCGGGACCGGGCCTGGTGCCCCGGCCCCGGCCGCCCTGGAGGGCACTGGCCGCGCCGGCGGCTAGCTGGCCGGGCTGCCGGGCTGCGGGCCGAGCCCGGTGGTGCCGCGGGTCACCCGTTCGGCGGCCGTCCGCACCACCGACAGCGGGCGGGCGATGTCCTCCAGCGCCTTGCCCTCCGCGGCGATGCCGAGGACGATCTCCACCACGCCGCCGACGACCATCACCGCTGCCCCGATCAGGTAGCCGATGAACAGCTTGAACGGGTCGTTCCCGTTCCCGATCAGGTGCCCGTAGAACACCGGGCCGAGCGCTCCGAAGCACTGCGCGATCGCGAAGAAGATCGCGATGGCCTGGGCGCGGACCTCCAGCGGGAAGATCTCGCTGACGGTCAGGTAGGCCGCGCTGGCCCCGGCCGACGCGAAGAAGAAGATGACGCACCAGGCGATCGTCTGGGTGGTGGCGGTCAGCATCCCCTGGTTGAACAGGTAGGCGGTGATGGCCAGCATGGCCCCGGACAGGATGTAGGTGCCCGCGATCATCTGCTTGCGGCCGATGGTGTCGAAGAAGTGCCCGATCGTCAGCGGGCCGAGCAGGTTCCCGACCGCGAAGGCGATCAGGTAGAACGGCGCGTTCGACGCGCTGACGTGGTAGAACTTCGTCAGCACCAGGGTGTAGGTGAAGAAGATCGCGTTGTACAGGAACGACTGGGTGATCATCAGCGTGGCGCCCAGCGTGGACCGGGGCCAGTACTGCGAGAACAGCACCCGGATCATGGTGAGGTAGCTGGTCCGCTCCACCGGCCGCACGTGCAGCGCCTGGTCCTCGCGGACCGGGGCCAGCGACCGGCCGGACGCCTCCACCTCCTGCTCGATGCCCATGATGGTGGCCTCGGCGTCGGCCGCCCGCCCGTGCATGAGCTGCCAGCGCGGGCTTTCCGGCAGGTTGCGCCGGACGAACAGGATCACCACCGCCAGCACCGGGCCCAGCAGGAAGCCCAGCCGCCAGCCCACGCTCGGCGACAGCACGTTCAGCAGGAGCAGCGCGCCCAGCGTGCCGAGGATGGCGCCGCCCCAGTAGGTGCCGTTGACGGCGATGTCCACCCGGCCGCGGTAGCGCGAGGGGATCAGCTCGTCGATCGCGGAGTTGATGGCCGCGTACTCGCCGCCGATGCCCATGCCCGCGATGAACCGGGTCGCGAACAGGAACAGCACCCAGCCGGCGCCGGCGCCGGCGGTCGCAGCGGTCAGGCCGCTGCCGACCAGGTAGACCGCCAGGGTGACCATGAACAGGTTCCGGCGGCCGAGCCGGTCGGACAGGCGCCCGAACACCAGGGCACCCACCACCTCGCCCACCAGGTAGACGGTGGCGATGGCGCCGACCGAGGTGGACGACATGCCCAGGGTGGCCTTGGTGCTGAGCACGCCGGCCACCGCACTCGCGACGGTGATCTCCAGGCCATCGAGGACCCAGGCCACACCGAGGGCCACGACGAGCCTGGTGTGGAACGGGGACCACGGGAGCCGGTCGACACGCGCGGGTACCAGGCTGCTGACGACCTGGTCAGGAGTCACATCCGGATCCGCCGCCATGTGACACCTCCCTCACTGTTGGTTTCAGGCAGCTTCCCTTACCCACTCATCGCCGGTTCTCACCCGGGCATTGACCGTTAGTCCGGCTTGGCCGGGGCCACCCTGCTGGCGATCACCGTGTCCGCCCTGCTTCTCCCCCGGCTGGCGCGGTAACCGCCGCGGCCGGGGCAGCCGGGACCGCGTCCGCGGCCGTCTGGGCCCGGACCAGCGACTGGTACACCCCGCCCAGGGCCAGCAGTTCCGCGTGCGTCCCGGCTTCGGCGATCGTGCCGTCCGCCATGACGAGGATCAGGTCGGCGTTGCGCAGGGTGCTCAGCCGGTGCGCGATCACGATGGTGGTGGCGGGGATGGCGGCCAGGTTCTCGTACACCAGCTGCTCGGTCACCGTGTCGAGCTCGCTCGTCGCCTCATCGAGCAGCAGGATCGACGGGCGGCTGACCAGCGCCCGGGCCAGCGCGATCCGCTGCCGCTGGCCACCGGACAGCGAGGCGCCGCCGTCGTGCAGCAGCGTGTCATAGCCCATGGGCATGGCCTGGATGTCGTCATGGATGCAGGCGAGCCGCGCCGCCTCGGCCACGTCCTCCAGCCGCAGCGCGGGATCGGCCAGCGCGATGTTCTCCCGGACCGACGAGCCGAACACGTAGGGGTGCTGGGTGACGATCCCGAGCTGGCGGCGGACCGACCTGGCGTCGAGACCGGCCAGGTCGCGGCCGTCGTATTCGATCCGCCCGGAGCTCGGCTGGTACAGGCCGAGCAGCAGGTGCGCGAGCGTGGACTTGCCCGACCCGGACCGGCCCGCGATCCCGATCCGCTGCCCAGGATGGATGTCGAGGGAGACGTTCCGGACGACCAGCGGCGCCACCGGGCTGTACCGGAACGACACGTCCGCCGCCTGGATCCGGCCGGTGAGCGCGCCCGCGGCCCGCACCCGCTGGCCCGCCTGCTCCCGCGGCTTGTCGAGCACGTCGTTGATCCGGGCCATGTAGCTGCCGATGAGCTGCAGCTGCAGGCCGCTCGACACGAGCGCCGCCAGCGGCCCGAGGAAGCCCGCGGCCAGCGCGGCCGCGGACAGCATGGTGCCCAGCGACAGGCGCCCGGTCAGCACCTCGAAGGTGCCCGCCAGCAGCAGGAACAGCGGCGCGCTGAGGGTCAGCGTGCTGGTGACCGAGTCGACCACGGCGGTCAGCCGCCCGCGGGTGAGGTCGATGTTGATCTGGGTCGCGAACAGCCCGCTCCACCTGTCAGCGGCCCGGTGCTCGGCGCCGCACGCCTTGAGCGTCTCGATGCCCGCGAGCAGCTCGTAGGCGTAGCTCTGCGAGTCGGCCTGCGCCTGCAGGCTCTCCGACATGAGCCGCTGGTTGCGCCGCCAGGACAGCGCCAGGGTCGCGATCTGCAGGCACGCGATCGCCACCACCAGCCCGCCCAGGACGGGGCTGACGACGAAGAGCAGGACCAGGTAGAGGCTCGCGAAGACGCCGTCCAGCAGCGCGGACAGGGAGCCGGCGGTGAGGATCTCGCGCACGGACGTGTTGCTCTGCATCCGCATCATGAGGTCGCCGGCTGAGCGCCGGAGGAAGAAGTCGTACGGCAGCTCGACCAGATGGTCGACGAAGCCGATGGTCAGGCCCAGGTCCAGCCGGGTGCGCAGCTCGAGCAGCAGGTTGCCGCGCAGGAAGGCGGCCAGGAACTGGTAGCCGACCACCATGGCGGCGCCGGTGGCGAACACCAGCAGCAGCTGCCGGTCGTCCCGGGGCACGATCTGATCCACGACCAGCGCGGTGAGCAGCGGCAGCGTCAGCGTGACCAGCCTGATGACCAGCGATGTCACGATGACCCGCACGAGGTTCCGGGTCTGGCCGAGGATCGGGCGCAGGTAGCGCCAGGTGCCCTTGGCCGCGGCGCCGCCGCGGCCGAAGCCGTCGGCCGGCTCGAACGTCATGGCGACACCGGTATAGACGCGGCTGAGCCGGGCCGCTGGCACGAACAGCCGCCCGTGTGCCGGATCGATGATGCGCACCCCGCCGCGCGTCACCCGTTCCAGCACCACGAAATGGCTGAACTCCCAGTGCAGCACCGATCCGCTGGGCAGGTAGCGCAGGTCGGCGACGTCCGCCTGCACGCCCCGGGCGCGCAGCCCGTAGCTGCGGGCGGCCTGGACCAGCGACAGCGCGCTGGTGCCGTCCCGGCCACTGCCGGTCGCGTCCCGCAGCTCGTCCAGCGGCACCCGTTTGCCGAAGGAGCCGAGCACCATCGCGAGGCAGGCTGCGCCGCAGTCGGCCTCCTCCATCTGGCGGATCACCGGCACCCGCCGCAGCGGGCCACCGCGCAGCAGCCCGATCACCCGTCCGCCCCCGCTCCGCCAGCGCCGGCCCGCGCGCCTCATTGGCCGGCCCCGCCCTGGCCGAGCATCACCTTCAGCTCGTGGCCCAGCACGGTTGCCAGCGGCTGGTCAGGCAGGACCACCACCGCACCGGTGTGGACCCGGCGGGCAGGCCCCGGCAGGACCGCCGTGAGCACCTGCCCGGTGAGCAGGATGCTGGGCTGGCCAGGTGCGGCGAGCCCGGTCCGGCGGGCGGCGCTCGCGGAGGCGAGCTGCACGTGCACGCCCGTTACCCGGACCGGCCGCAGCCCCGCGCCGGGCAGGACAAAGCTCAGCCCCCGGGCGGTCCCCAGTTCCGGTGCCGCCGAGACCGGGAACAGCGCCGCGAACCAGCCGCTGCCGGAGTCGACGACCGCGGACCCGTAGCTCGACTGCCGCGCCGGGACCAGCGCCACCCCGGCCACCCCGGCGATGACGAGGGCGATGGTCAGCCGGTAGAGCCACCGCAGCCAGGACCCGCCGAGGCGGACCACCCCGCCCGCCAGGTCGCGGCTGCGGGAATGGAACTCCAGCGCCTCCCTGCGGAAGATCGCGCGGCTGCCCACCGCCTGCGGCTGCCGCCCTGGCCCGGCGGCGGCCGGGCCGCGGTCCAGCCCGGCCCGCTGGCGGGTGCGGCCGGCCGCGAGGCGCAGCGGGCGGCGCGGCGGCCGCGCCCGGCCGTGCTTGCCGCGCCTCACCTTCCTGCCTCCCTCGCGGTGGGAGGCTGGGCCGCCCTGGCCGCCTGCGAGCCGTACAGGCGGTCGAGCATCTCGTAGAGGACGAGTTCCTGGGCGCGCGGCGCGGTCCGCAGCACCCGGTTGACGTGCATGTGGGCGAGGCTCATGGCCAGTTCGGGCAGGTCCTGCGACAGCTGCCCGGCGGCTGCCAGGGCGCGGATCTGCCCGGCCGCCGGCGCGAGCGCGGCAGACCGCCGGTGCAGCGCCTGGAAGCTCCCGGCGAGGCCGGCCGGCGGGTCCAGCCGCGGATCCAGCAAGGCCTCCAGGGAGGCCCGCTGCTGGCGGAAGCGCTGGCTGACCGCCCGCTGGAACGCAGCGCCGGTGCCGAACTCCCGCTCATAACCCGCCCGGGCGCGGCGCGCGAGCTCGCGTTTGCGGGTCATGGTCAGCCCGAGGTCGTCGAAGAGCAGGTCGATCCCGCGCAGCGCCACCTGCCACCGCAGCGCGGCGGCCGCATCGCCGCGCAGCAGCCCGGCGATCGCGAGCGCCGCCTCGCTGTCGGCGTGGAACACCTGCTCGGCCAGGCCGATACCAGCGTCGCCGCCATACCGCTCGGTCTCCCGCTCGTAGGTGTCCAGCTGCATCCGCCACAGCTGGCCGGGCCCGGCCAGCGGCGCGAGCACCTGATGCAGCTGCGGCAGCACCTCGCTGAGCAGCCGCCCGGGCTCGCCATGCACCCGCAGCCGCAGGTGCCAGTCCGGATCGCCGTAACGGATGAAGAACCACCGGTCAGCCGCGCCCGCCGCCAGCGCGCCCGCCAGCACCGGGGCTGCCCGCAGCAGTGCCAGGTCCGCGGTGGCCGGACCGGCGAAGAGCTTCAGGTACAGCCACTCCGAGCCCGGCGCGAAGCTGCGCTGTCTTATCCGGCCCTCGCTCGCCTCCGGGCCGCTGGGACCCGCCGTCTTCCCGCTCTCTTTCTGGCCCTCGCTCGCCTCCGGGCCGCTCGAGCCCGCCGTCTTCCCTCCTCGCTCCTCGCTCCTTCGTCGCTCGTCGCTCGTCAGTCCAGACGGCGGCGCGGCCCTTCGGCTCGCTCCGGCCTGGGCGCACCGCCCCCCTGCCGCTGATCGCCCGTTGTCCCGGTGGCTCCTCAGCCCCTCGGCTCGCCCGGGCTGGGCGGATATTCGGTGGCGCTGGCGGGGCGGGCGGCAGTTAGCTGGGGTCCATGCAACTGGAGCGGTTCGACCCGGCGAGCGATCCCCGCCGGGTCCGTGCCTGTCACGCCATGTATCTGGCCGGGGCCCCGCAGGACAGCCCGGCCGAGCCGGCCATGTCGGACCGGGCCTTCGCCGGCCTGCTGGGCTACGGCTGGACCGAGGACCGGCCGCAGCCCTGGCTGGCCACTGACGGCGCCGGCGAGCCGGTGGGCTGGTACCTGATGATCGCACCGGAGCGGGAGAACACCCGCCTCGCCTCGGTGCTGCTGCTGGTGGCGCCCGGCCGCCGCCGGGCCGGCCTGGGGACCGCGCTGGTCCGGCACGCGGCGGACCAGGCCGCCGGGCAGGGCCGCACGGTGCTGGCCACCGACGCCCGGGAGGACTCCGCGGCCGCGGCCTTCTGGCGGGCCCTCGGCGCCGAGCCCGGCATCGTCGAGGTGGTGCGGGTGCTGCGGCTGGCCAGCGCCGATGCCGGGCAGCTGGCGGAGTTGCGGGCCCACGCCGGGCAGGCGGCCCGCGGCTACCCGCTGCTGTCCTGGACCGGGCCGGTGCCGGAGCAGCAGTTGGCCGGCTACGCGGCCCTGGGCGAGGCCATGAACGACGCGCCCCGCGACGCCGGCCACGAAGGCCAGCGCTGGGACGCCGAGCGGGTGCGGCGCAGCGAGCAGCGGGTCGCCGCGCAAGGGCTGCGCTTCTACACCGTGGCGGCCACCGACGGGCGCGGGGAGCTGGCGGCCGTGACCCAGCTCGGGGTGGACCCGCTGCAGCCGGACTGGGGCTTCCAGGAGCTGACGGCGGTGGCCAGGCAGCACCGGGGGCACCGGCTCGGGCTGCTGGTCAAGCTGGCCATGCTGGAACTGCTCGCCGAGCGGGAGCCGCAGCTGACGGCGATCATCACCGGCAACGCGGACGCCAACAAGCACATGATCGCCATCAACGAGCAGCTCGGCTTCACCGAGCTGGACCGCTGGCGGTCGTGGGACCTGAGCGTGGACTGCGCGCTGGCGCTGCCCGCCCGGCCATAGCGCCCGGCGGCCTCAGTCGTAGAAGCCGAGGCGGCGCAGCTGCTTCGGGTCGCGCTGCCACTCCCTGGCGACCTTGATCCGCAGATCAAGGTAGACCCGGGTGCCGAGCAGCGCCTCGATCTGCTGCCGGGAGCGGCTGCCGACCTCCTTGAGCCGGGCGCCCTTCGCACCGATCACGATGGCTTTCTGGCTGGGCCGTTCCACGTACAGCTCGGCGAAGATGTCGATGAGGTCGTCCCGGCCCGCCCGCGGGCTCATCTCCTCCACCACCACCGCGATCGAGTGCGGCAGCTCGTCGTGCACGCCCTCCAGGGCCGCCTCCCTGATCAGCTCGGCGACCAGCATCTGCTCGGGCTCGTCGGTCAGCTCCCCGGCCGGGTAGAGCGGCTGGCCCGGCGGCAGATGGGAGACCAGGACGTCCGCCAGCACGTCCAGCTGGAAGCCGGTGACCGCCGACACCGGCACGATGTCGGCCCAGTCACCCAGTCCCGCCACCGCGGTGAGCTGGGCGGCCACCTGGTCCGGGCTGGCCTGGTCGGTCTTGGTGACGATCGCCACCACCGGGGTCTTGGGGATCCCGGCGAGCTCGGCGGCCAGGTACTTGTCGCCGGGCCCGACCCGATCCGGTGCGGGCACGCAGAACCCGATCACGTCCACTTCGGTCAGAGTCGAGCGCACCAGGCTGTCCAGCCGCTCCCCCAGCAGCGTGCGCGGCCGGTGCAGGCCGGGGGTGTCCACGATGACCAGCTGGGCGTCCGGCCGGTGCACGATGCCCCTGATCGCCCGCCGGGTGGTCTGCGGGCGGCTGCTGGTGATCGCCACCTTCGTGCCGACCAGCGCATTCATCAGCGTGGACTTGCCGACGTTCGGCCGCCCCGCGAAACAGGCGAACCCGGACCGGAAACCCGGCGGCTCTGCTGGCGGCTGCTGCGACATACCCACGAGAGTGATTCTCGCCTACCGCGGGACTGCAGCGGGCCGGCGCCCAGCCCGGGTACAGTCACCTCCCGTGGCGGCCGCCCCCATCCCCCGCCCGTCCGCGCGCATCCTGCTGGTCAGCCGGGACGGCAGGGTGCTGCTGTTCAGCAGCCAGCTGAGCGACCATCCGGGCCGGACGGGCTGGTTCACCCCCGGCGGCGGGGTCCGGGACGGGGAGGCGCTGGCTGCCGCAGCCGCCCGGGAGCTCGCCGAGGAAACCGGCCAGGCCATCCCCGAGGATGCGCTCGGGCCGGTGGTGGCGGTCTGCTCCGGCGAATGGGCGGCAGGCGACCGGGTGTTCGCGGCCACCGACTCCTACTTCTTCGCCCGCGCCGCCACCCTGGCGGTGGACACCAGCGGCCATGAGGAGCTGGAGCGGTCGGTCATCACCGGGCACCGCTGGTGGAGCGCGGACGAGATCGACGAGACCGCCGACCTGGTGCTGCCGTCCGGGCTGGCCGGGTTGCTGCGCCAGCTGCTCAGCGAGGGGCCGCCCGCGGCGCCGGTGCGCCTGCCCTGGCACGACGCGGGGTGAGGCGCGGCCGCGCCTACGCGGTCAGGGTCGTGCGGACCACGCCGTCGGGCCCCGCCAGGATCACCGTGGCGGCCGGGCCCACCTCCCGGACCACGGCCAGGTCATCGGGATCCGGCGCGTCGGCGGCGCTGACCAGCGCGGCGGCCTCCAGGCTGCTCGCACCGCTGGAGACCGCCATGGCAACCGCCAGCCGCAGCGCCGACAGGTGCAGGGACGGCAGCGCCACCGCTGCCGCCGCGTAGGTGCGGCCGGTCTCGTCGCGCACCGCCGCGCCTTCAGCGGAGGCCACCCGCGCGCGGGCCGCCCGCGCCAGCGTGATGATCTTGAGGTCTTCCTCGCCGGGCGTGATCACGGCGTCAGTGTAGTGTCCGGCGCCCGCCGCTCCAGCGGGATCCCGCCCCGGTGACGCCGGCGCGGGGCGGCGGGCCGGGCTTCCTGCGGCCCTCAGGGCTCCGGCTCGCTGCCCGGGCTGGCCGCGCCGTGGCCGCTCACCGCGCTGCCCCGTTCGACGGTGACGGTGCCGCTCCGGTTACGGCGGCCGGCCATGCTCGCGGCGGTCAGCCTGAGCCCGGAGACGGTGGCCACCGACCCGGGGATGGGCACCC
>JBLMWU010000357.1:0-28551 GCA_050257395.1 Gemmatimonadota bacterium
CAAGCTGGGCGTGCACTCGCGGCTGGAGGCGGCGTCCTTCGCCGTCCGTTACGGGCTGCTCGATGACAGCGGCGGATCAGGCAGGCGCGGAGCCTAGCCCTCTTCCGGGCCCTCGCTCGCCACCGGGCCGCTGGAGCCCGCCGTCTTCCCTCTCTCCTTCTGGCCCTCGCTCGCCGCCGGGCCGCTGGAGCCCGCCGTCTTCCCTCCTCGCTCCGGCTCCTTCGCCGCCTCGCTCGTCAGTCCAGACGGCGGCGCGGCCCTTTGGCTCGCTCCGGCAAGGGTTCACCGCCCCTCCGGCTCGGTCTCGCTCCGGCTTGCGGGCCATCCCGCTGACGGCCGGCGGCGCCGGGTGGAGCTGCTACTTTCAGCGCGTCCGCGCTGATCGGCGCTCTGGCAGCGACGCTAAGGTGGCGGAGCTGGAGTCAGCCGCCGTAGCCGCCGTAATCCGGGCCGCTGTAGCTATGGCCGCCGAAACTGGTGAAGTGGCAGGCGCTGCCGTTGACGGTGCAGATGGCGGGCGGGCCCTGCTGCCCGGACACCGAGAAGACGATCTGCACCTCGTGGCTGCCTGACCCGCTCCATCTGCTCTGGGAGTACTGCACCGAGGTGATGGTGACCGAGTGCTGCCCCGGCGGCAGCGGTGGGCGGCCCCAGACCCACCGGATCTCGCCCGGATAGCCGAACCGCAGCACCCAGCTGCCCAGCGGCCGGCCGGCCGGGCTGGCGAGGACGAGCCGGCCGATGAAGTCACCGCTGCCGTCCTGGCCCACGGTCTGGTACTGCACCAGCACGTTTTGGCCGCTGCGCGCCGCGTTCTGGCCCTGCGCCGCGCCCGGGGTGGGGATGCGGGCGGGGATCACGATCCGCTTCGGCTTCGGCCCGGTCGCCAGCGTGCCCTTCCCGTTGGGGACGCAGCCCACGGTCGCGCAGGGGGTGCCCTTGAAGGGCTTGGTCGAGAGCGTCAGGTTGCGCGTCGGGGCGGACAGCGCCGCCGCCACCACCACCCCCAGGCCCGCGACGAAGGTGGGCGTCACCACGACCCAGCGCATGGCGGAACTCGTGCGGCCACCGGGCGGCGGCGCCGGGCGCGGCCGCCGTAGGCGCCTGGGCGCCCTGTGCCTGGCTGGCGGCCTGGAGTGCGGTGTTGGCATGACGGGGTTGCCAAGCGGGTCCGGGGACTGAGGAGCCAAATGTAATGCATGTCCTGGACATCAAGGTAGATATCTCAGCGGAAGTGATTCCACCCGCCGGCATCGTGGTATGGGCGGCCATCGACCGTGATACCCGTACCCGGGGCGGCCCGCCCGATCACAGCCCACCGGTCCGGCAGCACCGTGTCCGGCGGGAACGTCGCCGCCAGGGCGTGGTCCTCACCGCCGGTCAGCAGCCAGCGCAGCGGATCAGCGCCGCCCAGGGCTGCCGCGGCCGCCCGCAGGTCCGCGCCGCCGGGGCCCGCCGCGGCCCCGGCCAGCAGCAGCCCGGTGTCCACCCCGATGCTGACCCCGCTGGCGGCTGCGACGTGGCCCAGGTCTGCCACCAGGCCGTCGCTCACGTCGATCATGGCGGTGGCGCCGAGTTCCGCCGCTTCCGGCCCGGCGTCGTACGGCGGGTGCGGCCACCGGTGCGCCGCCACCAGCGCGGCGGGCCCGGCCCGGCCCGCCGCCAGCAGTGCCAGCCCGGCCGCTGACCGGCCGAGGGTGCCCGCGACGGCCACCAGGTCACCGGGCCGGGCGCCGGCCCGGGTCACCGGGTCCCGGCCCGCCAGGTCCCCGAGCGCGGTCACCGCGAGCATGACCACGTCCGCGCTCGACACGTCCCCGCCGGCCACCATCGCGCCGGTGCGCTCACACTCGCGCACCATCCCGGACACGAGTTCCTCCGCCCACCGGACCGGAAGGTCGCCGGGGGCCGCGAGGCCGACCAGCAGCGCGGTCGGCACCGCGCCCATGGCCGCGACGTCGGCGAGGTTCTGGGCGGCGGCCTTGCCGCCGATGTCGGCCGGCGATGACCAGTCCCGGCGGAAGTGACGCCCTTCCACCAGCAGGTCCATGGTGGCAACCACCCGGCGGTCCGGGGCGGCCAGCACCGCGGCGTCGTCACCGATCCCGACGATCGCCGCCTGCCCACGCGGCAGCCCGGCCGTGATCGCCGCGATGAAGCCGAACTCGCCCAGGTCCGCGACGGTGATGAGGCCCTCCCGGGGTGCCGCCTGATCCGCCTTTGCGGCGTTCTCTTAGAGTAACGTTGCGGTTTCCGAGGCCACGGGAGTCCCCGGGAGGACGGCATGGTGCAGGCGTACATCCTGGTTCAGACAGAGGTCGGGAAAGCCGCCGAAGTCGCCGTCAAGATCGGGGCGATCCCCGGCGTCACCCAGGCGGAGGACGTGACCGGGCCCTACGACGTGATCGTCCGGGCCGAGGCCGACAACGTCGACGACCTGGGCCGGATGGTGGTCGCCCAGATCCAGAACGTGCCCGGCATCACCCGCACGCTGACCTGCCCGATCGTCCACATCTAGGACGTGGCGCCCGTCCCCCTCCCGGCTGCCCCGCCGGTGCCCGCGCTCCCGGCCCCGGCGTCCGGCGCGGCCGCCAGCCAGAGGCGGGCGGCGAGGGCGGCGGTGCGCGGGCCGAGCCCCAGCCCGGCCGCATCCCGCAGGTCGGCGGCGTCGTCGACGTCGCGGCGCAGGCTCCTCACCCCTAGCAGCGCCAGCTCGGCCGCGCCGGCGGCGCGGTGGCGGCCGGCGGACCCGGGCCCGAACAGCGGGCCGAAGGGCGCCCCGGGCCGGGCGGTGTACAGGGTGGTCCCGGTGCCGGCGGCGTCCGCCACGAACGCCTGCGGCCAGGCGGCGGCCGCGGCCAGGCCGCGGGCGAGCTCGGCCGGGCGCAGGGCCGGCAGGTCGGCGGCGATCGCCGCGGTCCCCGCGTGCGGCCAGCGTGCCGCGGCCACCTCCGCCCCGTGCCGCAGGGCCGGGTTCAGCCCGCGGGCGGGCAGGTCGGGCACGATCACCGCGCCGAGGCCCGACAGCAGCGCCGCTGCCCGCTCGTCGTCGGTCACCACGATCACCTGCCCGGCCGCCGGGCACGCCAGCGCCGCCGCGACCGTGTCCGCCGCCATCGCCAGCGCCAGGTCCGCGCGGTGCGGCCCGGCCAGGGGGGCGAGCCGCGACTTCGCGAGGGCAAGTACCTTGACGGGGACCACCAGCGACCAGCTGAGCGGACCGGTGGCGGGATCGGCGGGCATACCCCGATCCTGCCCCCCGGGCCGCCGGCTGCTCGACACGGCACCGCGGGAACCGCAAGACTGGCCAGGACAGGAGCGCCACAGTGGCGGATGGGGCAAGGGGCTGAGCGGATGAGCGAGGGAACGAAGGCGGGATACTCCCGGGCCGGCCGCCGCGCCACCGAGATCATCCTGCCGCCGCTGATCAAGGCGATGATGAAACGCGACTGGCACGGCCACGAGCACGTGCCCAGCGAGGGTGGCGTGATCATCGCGCCGAACCACCTGTCCTACGCCGACTGGGCGGCGATGTGCCTCTTCGTCCACGAGGCCGGCCGCTACCCGGCGTTCCTCATCAAGGCCCCGGTCTTCAAGGTGAAGCTGATCGGGCCGATGCTGCACCGGCTCGGCCAGCTGCCGGTGAACCGCGGGTCCGCGGACGCCGCCCTGGTGCTCAAGGACGCCGAGCGGAGCCTGGCCGCGGGCGAGGCCCTGGTCGTCTACCCGGAGGGCACGGCCACCCGCGACCCGGGCCTGTGGCCGATGGTGGCCCGGACCGGCGCGGCGCGGCTGGCGCTGGCCACCGGGGCGCCGGTGATCCCGGTGGCGAACTGGGGCGCGGAGGCGATCCTGCCCTACGGCACCAAGCGGCCGCACCTGATGCCCCGCCACACGGTCCGGATCCAGGCCGGGCCGGCAGTGGACCTGTCCGCCTTCGCGGGCAAGCCGCTGGACCGCGCCACGCTGCGGGACGCCACCGCCGCCATCATGGCCGACATCACCGGGCTGCTGGCCGGGCTGCGCGGGGAGCAGCCGCCCGCCGAGCCCTTCGACTGGGCCGCCGCGCGCCGCGCGGCGCGCACGGCGCAGCAGGAAGGCGGGGCCCCGGCGCCCGGTGACGGCGACCAGGAGACAGCCCCGGCATGAAGACAACGGTGATGGGGGCGGGCATGTGGGGGACCACGTTCGCCCAGGTGCTCTGCGACGCGGGCACGCCCGCCGTGCTGTGGGGCCGCCGCCCGGAGCTGACGGAGACCATCAACACCGAGCATGAGAACCCCGGCTACCTGCCGGGGATCAAGCTCACCCCGGAGCTGCGCGCCACCTCCGACGCCGCCGCCGCGCTGGACGGCGCCGACGTGGTGGTGCTGGCCGTGCCAGCACAGTCGCTGCGCCAGAACCTGACCGCCTGGGCGGGCCTGCTGCCACCCGGGGTGCTGCTGGTCAGCCTCATGAAAGGCATCGAGCTGGGGACCCGCCAGCGCATGACCGAGGTGATCGCGGAGATCACCGGGGCCGGGCCGGAGCGGCTGGCGGTGATCTCCGGGCCGAACCTGGCGCGGGAGATCGCCGAACGGCAGTACGCCGCCACGGTGGTGGCCTGCGCCGACTCCGAGCGCGCCCAGATGCTCCAGCAGGCGTGCCACACCCCCTACTTCCGCCCGTACACCAACCCGGACGTGATCGGCTGCGAGCTGGGCGGCGCGGTCAAGAACGTCATCGCGCTGGCGGTGGGCATCGCGGTCGGGATGGGCCTGGGGGACAACACCAGGGCCATGCTGATCACCCGCGGGCTGGCGGAGATCGCCCGGCTGGGCGCGGCCCTCGGGGCGGACCAGCACACGTTCGCCGGCCTGGCCGGCCTGGGCGACCTGGTCGCCACCTGCAGCTCACCGCAGTCCCGCAACCGGACCTTCGGCGAGAACCTGGGCCGCGGCGCGACGCTGGCCGACGCCGCGGCCAACGCCGCCCAGGTCACCGAAGGCGTCAAGTCGGCCGGGCCGGTGCTCGAGCTCGCCGGGGCCCACGGCGTGGAGATGCCGATCGCGCACGTGGTGGCGGAAGTCACCGCGGGCCGGATCGGGGTGCAGGAAGCGGCACTGCTGCTGGCCTCCAGGTCCGCGAAGCCGGAGCGCTATGGCGTCTGAGAACTGGCCCGCCCTCGGCGAGAACACCCGCGCTGTCCACCTGCCGCCGCCCCCGGCGGTCGCCCAGCAGCCGCTCGGCACCCCGGTCTACCGGACGGCCGCGTTCGCCTTCGGGTCCTCGGCCGAGTACGCGGCCCTGCTCGGCGACACGGCGCCCGGCTACACCTACAGCAGGATCGACAACCCGACCGTGGACGCGTTCGCCGCCGCGGTCGCGGCGCTGGAGGGCGCCCGGCTGCCCCGGGAGACTGCGGCCCAGGCGTTCGCCTCCGGGATGGCCGCGATCAGCGCCGTGTTCTGGGCCTTCACCCAGGCCGGGGCGCACGTGGTCGCCTCCGCCGCGGTGTACGGCGGCACCTGGAGCTTCCTGCGCAACGTGGCCAGCCGGTTCGGGGTGACCACCGACTTCGTCAGCATCACCGAGCTGGCCCAGGTGCGCGCCGCGATCCGCCCGGGCACCCGGGTCGTGTACGCGGAGACCCTGGCCAACCCGACGGTGGCCGTCGCCGACCTGGCCGCGCTCGCTGCCATCGCCCATGAGGCTGGCGCGCTGCTGGTGGTGGACTCCACGCTGGCGCCGCCGGTGGTGTGCCGCCCGCTGGAGCACGGCGCCGACCTGGTGCTGCACTCGGCCACCAAGTACCTGGGCGGCCACTCCGACGTGACCGGCGGGGTGGTGGCCGGGCGGCCCGAGCTGATCGGGCCGCTGCGGGCGACCCGCATCGACACCGGCGGCTCACTCGCCCCCGACGAGGCGTTCCTGCTGCGCCGCGGGCTGGAGACGCTCCCGGTGCGGGTCCGGCGGCAGTGCGCGACCGCCGCGGTCTTCGCGGGGGCCATGGCCCGCCACCCGATGGTGGCGGCGGTGGACTACCCGGGCCTGCCCCAGCACCCCGGGTACGAGCTGGCCCGGCGCCAGTTCGACGCCGGGCCGGAAGGCACCCGCTTCGGCGCGATCGTCACCATCACCCCGCGCGGCGGCCGGGAGGCGGGCATGGCGTTCGCGGACCGGCTGCGCATCGCCCAGGTGGCGACGTCGCTCGGCGGCACGCATACCAAGGTCAGCCACGTGGCATCAACCACCCACCGGCAGCTCGACGACGCCGCACTCGCCGCCGCGGGGATCGGTCCCGGCGCAGTAAGGTTCTCCATCGGCCTCGAGGACGGCGAGGACCTCATCGCCGACGCCCAGCAGGCGCTCGACGGCCTCACGGCCGGCGTCCCCGGCAGCCTCCAGCACGGGCCCTGGCCCTGAGAGGAGAGGAAGGACCCGTGACTTCACCGCAGCGGAAGATCAGGGTGGCGGTCGTGTTCGGCGGCCAGAGCCCTGAGCACCCCATCTCGTGCGCGAGCGGCGGGACCGTGCTGGCCCAGCTCGACCGCGACCGGTATGAGGTGGTCCCGGTGGGCATCCTGCCCGACGGCCGGTGGGTGCTCACCGCGGACGAGCCCGCCCGGCTGGCCATCACCAGCGGGACGCTGCCGTCCGTGGCAGCGGTCGCCATGCCCGGCCAGGACCCGGGTGAGGTCGAGCCTGGTGGCATGGCCGCAGGCCAGGTGGCCTCCGCCGGCCAGGTGCTGGCCGGGGTGGACGTGGTGCTCCCGGTCCTGCACGGCCCGTTCGGGGAGGACGGCACCATCCAGGGGCTGCTGGAGATGGCCGGGGTGCCCTACGTGGGCGCGGGCGTGCTGGCCAGCGCGGTCAGCATGGACAAGGAGTACATGAAGCTGGTCTTCACCGCCCACGGCCTGCCGATCTGCCCGTACGTGGTGGTGCGGGACCGGGACTGGCAGCCGGTGACCGCGGCGGGCGCGGGACCGGCGGTGACCGCCGAGCGCAAGCGGGTCATGGACGCCATCGACGAGCTGGGCTACCCGGTGTTCGTCAAGCCCGCGCGCGGCGGGTCGAGCATCGGCACCTCCCACGCGGAGGACCCCGCCGCCCTGGCCGAGGCGGTGGAGAACGCGCGCCGGTACGACCCGAAGGTGATCGTGGAGAAGGCGGTCACCGGCCGGGAGATCGAGTGCGCCGTGCTGGAAGGGCTGGACGGCGCCCCGCCGGACGCCAGCGTGCCCGGCGAGATCGTGATCGCCGGCGGCGAGGACTTCTACGACTTCGAGGCCAAGTACCTCGACGCCAGCGGCAGCATGGCCATCCCGGCACCGATCCCGGCCGCGCACCAGGCCGAGATCCGGCGGCTGGCCGCGGCCGCGTTCGACGCGGTGTCCTGCGAGGGCTTCGCCCGGGTGGACTTCTTCTACACCCCCGACGGGACGATCCTGGTCAACGAGATCAACACCATCCCGGGCATGACGGCGACGTCGTACTTCCCCAAGATGTGGGCCGCGACCGGGCTGCCCCTGCCCGGGCTGCTCGACCGGATGATCACCACCGCCCTGCGCAAGCGCCCGGGAATGCGCTGACGCGGTGCAGGCCACCGTCCGCGGCTACGACCCCGGCACCCGGTCCGGCAGCGTGTTCACCGACGACGGGACCGTGCTGGGTTTCGGCGCCGCCGCGCTGGCCGGATCCGGGCTCCGGCTGCTGCGGCCCGGCCAGCGGGTCCGCATCCGCCGCGACGCCGGCGGCGGCATCGCCGCCCTCACCCTGGTCACGTTCCCGCTGCCGCCGGAGCAGCGGCCGGGCCCCTGAACGTGCTCAGGGGCGGCACCGGGTGTCCCGCTGCCGCCCCTGGCCTCAGGACGCTGCCCGGGCTAGCGCTTGGCGCCGGCCTTCTTGTCGCCGCTGACCATCGCCTTGAAATCGGCACCGGCCCGGAACTTGGGCACCGACGTCCTGGGCACCCGGATGGTGGCGCCGGTGGCGGGGTTGCGGGCCGTGCGGGCGGGGCGGATCGTCTTCTCGAAGACGCCGAACCCGGTGATGGAGACCTTGTCCCCCTTGGCCACGGTGGACTGGATCGTGTCCAGCACCGCGTTCACGGCCTCGGTGGCGGTCTTCTTGTCCCCCATCCTGCTCGAGATCGCGTCGATCAGGTCACGCTTGTTCATGGAATCACTCCTGCGGTTCCCCCGGTGGGAGGTCGCGCGGACTGCTAGCCGGATCGCGACCTCTGACCTGCCTGAAATTAAGGGATCGAGCGCTTCCGCACAATAACCTTGGCGTAAAAACACGGCGTGTCGTCCCCGGAAACATTAAAAAGCGTGCCGGGCACCGGTTTCCGGTGCCCGGCACGCACCGAGCCGGGGTATTTATACCGCTGTCGGGAGCCAGGCCGGGCGGGTGCTCTCATACCGCGCGATATCGTCCGAATGGCGCAGTGTGAGTGAAATGTCGTCCAGGCCCTCCATGAGGCGCCAGCGGGTGTAGTCGTCGATGTCGAACGCGGCGCCCACCCGGGCCGGCTCGCCCGGGCGCCCGGCCGAGACCTGCCGCTTGTCCAGGTCAACGGTGACGACGACCTCGGGGTCGGCTTCGACTAGGTCCATCAGGGCGCTCACGTCCGAGTCCGCCATCCGGACCGGGAGCAGGCCGCCCTTCGTCGCGTTCGAGCGGAAGATATCGCCGAACCGGGATGAGATGACCGCCCGGAATCCGTAATCCATCAGTGCCCATACCGCATGTTCACGGGAAGAGCCGATTCCGAAATCCGGGCCGGCGATGAGGATGCTCGCGCCCTGCGCCGCGGGCTGGTTGAGAATGAAATCCGGATTCGACCGCCAGGCCGAGAAAAGCCCGTCGGCGAAACCGGTCCTGGTGACCCGCTTGAGGTATTCGGCGGGGATGATCTGGTCGGTGTCCACGTTGCTGTGCCGCAGCGCCACGGCGCGGCCGGCGTGGGTGGTGAAGGGTTCCATGCGCTGCTTTCCTCTCAGTTCCGCTCAGTTGCCGCGGATCGGCTACAGGTCGGCGGGGGCGGTGAGGGTCCCGGTGATCGCGGTGGCGGCGGCTACCGCGGGCGAGACGAGGTGGGTGCGGGCACCCGGGCCCTGCCGGCCCTCGAAGTTGCGGTTGGACGTGGACGCGCTGCGGTGGCCCGGGGCCACCTTGTCCGGGTTCATCCCCAGGCACATGGAGCAGCCCGCCGACCGCCACTCCGCCCCTGCGTCGCCGAAGACCCTGTCCAGGCCCTCCTCCTCGGCCGCGATCTTGACCGCCATCGAGCCGGGCACGACCAGCATGCGGACGCCGCCGGCGACCTTGCGGCCGCGCAGCACCTCAGCGGCGGCGCGCAGGTCCTCCAGCCGGCCGTTGGTGCAGGAGCCCACGAAGACCGTGTCCACCCGGATGTCCCGCAGCGGCAGCCCGGGCTCCAGGCCCATGTAGGCGAGCGCGCGCTCGGCGGACACCCGCGCCATGGAGTCGGCCATCCCGGCGGGGTCGGGGACGGCCGAGCTCAGGGGCGCCGCCTGCGCTGGGTTGGTGCCCCAGGTGACGAACGGCGACAGGGCTGCCGCGTCCAGCGTGATCTCCCGGTCGAAGCTGGCGTCCGGGTCGCTGGGCAGCGCCCGCCAGTGCTCCAGGGCGGCCTCCCACTGCGCGCCCCGCGGGGCGTGCGGGCGGCCTTCCAGGTAGCTGAAGGTGGTGTCGTCCGGGGCGACCAGGCCAGCCCGGGCGCCCGCTTCGATGGACATGTTGCAGACCGTCATCCGCCCTTCCATGGACAGCTTGCGCACCGCCTCCCCCCGGTACTCGAGGATGTGGCCGACGCCGCCGCCGGTGCCGATCTGCGCGATGATCGCCAGGATCAGGTCCTTGGCGGTCACCCCGTACGGGAGCTCGCCGGTCACGTTGATCGCCATGTCCGCCGGCCGGGCCTGCGGCAGCGTCTGGGTGGCCAGCACGTGCTCCACCTCGCTGGTGCCGATGCCGAAGGCGAGCGCCCCGAACGCGCCGTGGGTGCTGGTGTGCGAGTCGCCGCAGACGATCGTCATCCCCGGCTGGGTGAGCCCCTGCTGCGGGCCGATGACGTGGACGATGCCCTGCCCGGCGTCCCCCATCGGGTAGAGCCGGACGCCGAACTCGGCGCAGTTCTTGCGCAGCATCTCCACCTGCACCCGGGAGACCGGGTCGGTGACCGGGCTGCCCGGGCCGGTCAGCGGCAGGCCGGGGCCGGTGACCCCCGCGGTCGGCACGTTGTGGTCCTCGGTGGCCATGGTCAGGTCTGGCCGGCGGACCTTGCGCCCGGCCATCCGCAGCCCGTCGAATGCCTGCGGGCTGGTCACCTCGTGGGTGAGGTGCATGTCGATGTAGAGCAGGTCGGGCTCCCCCGCGGCACTGCGCACCACGTGGGCGTCCCAGATCTTCTGTGCCAGCGTGCGGCCCATCACGTTCCCCTCTCAAGGCGTCACGTCTGTCAATCAGCGCGTCCATGCCGGTCACGGCCAGGGCGGTGGACTTGCGTCTCAGATAATGAGACGGCAGTATTCGTTCTATGGACAACTCTAGCGGAGTCGGCGTGCTGGACAAGACAGTGGCCGTGCTGACCACCCTCGAGTCCGGGCCGGCCTCGCTTGCGCAGCTCACGGCGGCCACCGGCCTGGCCCGGCCCACGGTGCACCGGATCGCGGTGGCGCTGGAGCGGCACCGGCTGCTCAGCCGGGACACCCAGGGCCGGTTCGTGCTCGGGCCGCGCATTACCGAGCTTGCCACGGCCGCGGGCGAGGACCGGCTGCTCGCCATCGCCCAGCCGGTGCTCATCCAGCTGCGGGACCAGACCGGCGAGAGCGCCCAGCTCTACCGGCGGCAGGGGGACAGCCGGATCTGCGTGGCCGCCGCCGAGCGCGCCACCGGCCTGCGCGACACCGTCCCGGTCGGCTCGGCCCTGCCGATGTCGGCCGGCTCGGCCGCCCAGGTGCTGCTGGCCTGGGAGGAGCCCGAGCGGATGCACCGCGGCCTGCGCGGCGCCCGGTTCAGCGCCAGCACCCTGGCGCAGGTCCGGCGGCGCGGCTGGGCGGCCAGCGTGGCGGAACGGGAGGCCGGGGTGGCCTCGGTGTCCTCCCCCGTCCGCGACCGCAGCGGCAAGATCGTGGCGGCCGTCTCGGTATCCGGGCCGATCGAGCGGCTCACCCGGTCACCGGGCCGGCTGCACGCGCCCGCCGTGGTCGCCGCCGGGGAGAAGATCACCGCGGCGCTGCGCCGGCTCACCTGACCCGCAACCGGCGGTCCTTGCCTGGAGTACATACTGATGCTGTGCCATCATGACCGGACGTCTCCCGCACATGGGACGTCTGACCCTGCCTAGCCCGCCCGCTGACAACGAGGCTCGTACCGGCCACGCCCCGGGAGACAGAGGATGCGCCCATGAAAGTAGCCGTCGTCAAGGAGACCGCACCCGGCGAGCACCGGGTCGCGCTGGTCCCGGAGGCGGTCGGCCGGCTCAAGGGAGCCGGCATCGAGATCCTGGTCGAGTCCGGCGCCGGTGACGGCGCCTGGTTCGCCGACAGCGCCTACGCCGGCGCCGGCGCGACGATCGCGACCCGCGACGAACTGCTTGCGAACGCCGACCTCATCGTCACGGTGACCCGCCCCAGCGAGCAGGTCGCCGCCGGGCTCAGGTCAGGCCAGGCCGTGCTCGGGATGCTGAACCCGCTCGCCGACCCGCAGTACACCGCCGGGCTGGCCGCCCGCGGGATCACCGTCATCAGCCTGGACGGCCTGCCGCGGACGCTGCCCAAGGCCCAGGGCATGGACGCCCTGACCTCCCAGGCGAACGTGGCCGGGTACAAGGCGGCGCTGGTCGCCGCCGCCGCGTTCGGCCGGTTCTTCCCGCTGCTCATCACCGCCGCCGGCACCGCGCGGCCCGCCAAGGTGCTGATCCTCGGCACCGGCGTGGCCGGCCTGCAGGCCATCGGCACCGCCCGCCGGCTGGGCGCGGTGGTGTCCGCCTACGACGTGCGGCCGCAGACCAAGACCGAGGTCGAGTCGCTCGGCGCCACGTTCATCGAGCTGACCTCGGTCGGCTCGGCCGCTGGCGAGGGCGGCTACGCCCGGGCGCTCACCGAGGACGAGCAGCAGGCACAGCAGGCCGAGCTGACCGGGCACATCGCCCGGCACGACGTGGTGATCACCACCGCGCAAGTGCCCGGCCGCAAGCCGCCGGTGCTGCTGACCGCCGACGCGGTCAAGGCCATGACGGCCGGGTCCGTGGTGGTGGACATGGCCGCCGGGCCGCTCGGCGGCAACGTCGCCGGGTCCGTGCCGGACGAGACGGTCGTGACCGAGAACGGCGTGACCGTGATCGGCGCCGGCAACCTGGCCGCCACGGTGCCCACCGCCGCCTCGAGCGCGTTCGCCCGCAACGTCGGCTCGCTGCTGCAGCACCTGGTCTCCGACGGCGCCCTCGCCATCGACCCCAGCGACGACATCCAGGCGGGCGTGGTCATCGCCCACGGCGGCACGGTCATCCACCCGGCCACCGCCGCGCTGCTCGCCGACAAGCCCGCCGGAGGTGCGGCCCAGTGACCACAGCACTGCTCACCGACGTCACGATCTTCGTGCTGGCCGTGCTGGTCGGCTTCGAGGTCATCAGCAAGGTCCCCGCGACCCTGCACACCCCGCTGATGTCGGCCGCCAACTCGATCCACGGCATCATCCTCGTCGGCGCGATGCTCATCGCCGCCTCGGCGAACAACGTGCTCGGCTACATCCTGGCCTTCGTCGCCGCCGCGTTCGCCGCCGCGAACGTGGTCGGCGGATACGTCGTCACCGGCCGGATGCTCAAGATGTTCCGGCGCCGGGCGGTGCCCGCCGCACCCGAGGCCCAGGCCAGCCCGAACGGCAAGGTGACGGCATGAACACGTTCGACTGGATCATCCAGCTCATCTATGTGGCGGCGGCCGTGTGCTTCGTGCTCGGCCTGCACCTGATGAACACGCCGGCCACCGCCCGGCGGGGCAACCAGGTCTCCACCGGCGGCATGGTCGCCGCGGTGGTGGCCACCTTCGCCCTGATCATCCACCTCGGCGTGATCAGCGTGACCGGCTGGGTCGTCATGCTCGCCGGGGCGCTGATCGGCGGCGGGGCCGGGCTGTACGCGGCCCGCGCCGTGCAGATGACCGCGATGCCGCAGCTGGTCAGCATGTTCAACGCGGTCGGCGGCGGCGCGGCGGCCCTGGTCGCCATCCACGACTACATCAACCTGGCAGGCGCCACCGCCGGCGTGCCCGAGTCCACCACCGTGACCACCCTGCTGGACGTGATCATCGGCGCGGTGACCTTCTCCGGCTCCATCATCGCGGCCGGGAAGCTGCAGGGCGTCATCAACGGGGCGCCGATCACCTTCCCGGGCTCCCGGCTGGTGAACATCGCCATGGCGGTGGTCGCGGTCGGCGGGTCCATCTACCTGATCGTCACGCCCAGCGTCCTGATGCTGATGGTCGTCATCGTGGCGGCGCTGGTGTTCGGCATCACCATGGTGCTGCCGATCGGCGGCGCGGACATGCCGGTGGTGATCTCGCTGCTGAACGCGTTCACCGGCACCGCGGTCGCCATGGCCGGGTTCGTCATCGGCAACTGGGCGCTGATCATCGCCGGCGCCCTGGTGGGTGCCTCGGGTGGCATCCTCACCAAGCTGATGGCCGACGCCATGAACCGGTCGCTGCGCAACATCATGATCGGCGGCTTCGGCACCGGCGACGCCCAGGCGGCGGTGGAAGGCCCGACCGGGGACGTGCGCTCCATCGCGGCGGACGACGCGGCGATCCAGCTCGCCTACGCGCAGAAGGTCATCGTCGTGCCGGGTTACGGCCTCGCCGCCGCCCAGGCCCAGCACCAGGTGGCCGAGCTCGCCAAGCTGCTGGAGGAGCGCGGGGTGGAGGTCAGCTACGCCATCCACCCGGTGGCCGGCCGGATGCCCGGGCACATGAACGTGCTGCTGGCCGAAGCCAACGTGCCCTACCCGCAGCTCAAGGAGATGGACGAGATCAACCCGGAGTTCCCGCGGGCGGACGTGGCGCTGGTGATCGGCGCCAACGACGTCACCAACCCGGCCGCGCGCCGCCCCGGGACGGCCATCTCCGGCATGCCCATCCTCGACGTGGACCAGGCCAAGAGCATCATCGTGATCAAGCGGTCGATGGGCCACGGCTACGCGGGCATCGACAACGAGCTGTACATCAACCCGAAGACCAGCATGTTCTTCGCGGACGCCAAGTCCGCCCTGACGGATCTGACGGCCGCCGTCAAGACGCTCGTCGCCTGACGGCACGGACGGCTCCGCCGCCCGGGCGCTGGCCACGGCCACGCCCGGGCGGCGCCCGCCGGGAGGGCGGATGGGCAAGCGCGCCGAGCGCGACAAGGCCCGCGTCAAGCAGCAGGTCGGCCCCTGGCTCTACCGCTTCATGGTGCCAGGTGAGCGCATCGTCACCGGCGTGCGCGCCGTGGCCGGCCCGCCGCCAGCGGGCCTGCTGGCCGCCGGCCTCGCCTTCTGCCTCGCGGACATGGCGTACGGGATCAACCTGCTGGTCCACGGCATGGGCAGCCCCATCCCGCCCGGTCTGGTCACTCCGGTCCTGCTGGGCCTGAACTACCTGAACCGGCCGGTGTTCCTCGCGGTCACCGACCGGCAGGTGATCTGCTTCCGGCTGTCCGCCTACGGCGGGAAACCAGCCCGGTTCCTGTTCGCGGCGCCGCTGCCCGATGTCCGGATCACCCGGTACCGTCGCGGCCGCTGGCGCGCGTCGCTGCACTGCCGGGCGCCCGTGGACGGGCGGTCCCGCAATCACCGCCTCAGCGTGCCCCGCGTCTGGCAGCCGGACCTCGACGCGCTGCTGCCCGCGCTGACCGGTCAGCCCGCCCCGCTCACCGCGCGCTGACCGGGCCTGCCTACTCAGGGGGATCTGAGTAGGCGGGCTCAGGCAGGGGCGCGGCCGCGCGGGCAGGGTGGGGGCATGGACGCGAATCCCCGCCGCGCCCCCCGGGCGGCGCGGCCGCAGCGCAGCGTGTGGGCGATCGCCGGCATCGCCCTCGCGGTCATCCTGGCCCTGGGCGGCCTGGCCATCGTGGGCCTGGCCGTGGTCGTCTTCGTGGGCATGAGCCAGTACGGGAGCAACAAGTGACCGCCCGGGCTGCGCTGGCGGACCGGGTGCGGCTGGCGCTGCTGCTGGTGCGGCCGCCGGTGCTGATCCTGCTGGCCATGTTCACCGCGACCGGGCTGGCGCAGGCGGGCCGGACGGAAGCGCCCTACCCGCTCGGCCGGGCGCTGCTGGCGGTGGCCGGGTTCCTGCTGTTCTCCGTGGTCTGCAACGACCTGGCCGACGAGGAGATCGACCGGGTCAACCTGCCGGGCCGCCGTCCGCTGGCGGCCGGCCTGGTCACCCGGGGCACGTTCACCGTTATCGGCCTCACCGCGGGGGCCGTCGCGCTGGCCGCCAGCGCGACGCTGCGCTGGCAGGCGGTAGCGGTCACCGGGGCCGGGCTGGCGGTCAGCGCGGCGTACTCGCTGCCGCCGGTCCGGCTGGCCGGCCGCGGCGCGGTGGCCTCGCTGATCCTGCCGGCCTGTTACGTGGCCGTCCCCTACGCCGACGGGGTGCTCGCGGCCGGGCCCGCCTTCCGCCCGGCCGACCTGTTCCTGCTGGCCGGGCTGTATCTCGGCTTCACCGGCCGGATCCTGCTCAAGGACTTCCGGGACGTACGGGGGGACGCCCTGTTCGGCAAGCGCACCTTCCTGGTCCGCCACGGCCGCCGGGCGACCTGCCTGGCGAGCGGCTGCTGCTGGGCGGCTGGCACAGCCGCGGTGCTGGCGGCCACCAGGCAGCTGACCCCGCTGCTGGCTGCCGCCGAAGCGGGCTGCACGCTGGCCGCGCTGTGGCTGCTCGGCGCGCTGGCCCGCAGCCGCAGCGACCGCCGGGACGAAGCCCTGATCGCGGCGGTCGCGATCGCCGGCAGGGGCATGATCCTGCTGCTGCTCGCGCACCTGTCGCTGGTCAGCGCCGGCTGGCCGGCCCCCGGCTACGGCGCGGTGATGGCGGCGCTGTGCCTGCTGATCGCGGGGCCCGCCGCCTCGATGGCCCGCAACGGGCCGGTGTCCCGGCTGACCGTCCCGCCCGCGGGCTACCCGGCCGGGGTGCCGGGAGACTGCCCGTCCCCCGCACCACCCGGCTCCCCGCCCGGCGCCTCCTCCTCCGGCGCGGCGAACTCCGCGAACGCGGCGTAGGCGCGCGGGCCCCAGACCGTGCCGGGGCCGCCGTTCAGGAGGATGGCCACCCCCATGGCCTCGGCCACCTCCTGGGCGGTGGCCCCGCGCCGGGCCGCGCCCCGCGCGTGCGCGGAGATGCACCCGTCGCATTCCCGGGTGACCGCGATGGCCAGCGCGATCAGCTCCTTGAACTTGGCCGGCAGCACCCCGTCTTCGGACATGACCGCGCCGTGCATCTGCGCGTAGCCCGCGTACACACCCGGGATCGCTTCCCGCAGGCTGCGGCCGAGGGTCTGCAGTTCCTTCTGCGTCTGGCGGGCCGAGGTCATGGGTCCTCCTTGGATGTCTTCAGTGCTGGGACCATTCAACGCTTCAGCCATCCCTGATGGCGGGCCCGCCCGGCCGGCCGCGGCCAACTCTCACGGGTGAGAGCATGCCGGTTTGACTTCCTCCCCGCCCTGAAGGTGGGGATTCCAGCGGTCACCCGCTGGGTTTCCTGCTTCACCGCCGACCGCCCCCCGGGAGGATTCCCGTTGAGGTCTTACACCAACTCCACAGGCAAGCACCGCCAGCCCGGCGGCTCTGATGTTTTTCGCGGCGTTGATGTCCCGATCGTGCCGGGTGCCGCAGTTACCGCAGTCCCACTCGCGGACCTTCAGCGGCAGTACCGCAGGAACGTGCCCGCAGGCAGAACAGGTCTTGCTGGACGGGTACCACCTGTCGATCACGATCAGGTCGCGTCCGTACCACTGACACTTGTACTCCAGCATGCCCCGCAAATCCGCCCATGCAGCGTCGGAGATGGCGCGGGCCAGAGTGTGGTTGCCGAGCATGTTCCGCACGCTCAGATCCTCGATCACGACCGCTTGGTTTTCACGGACGAGCCGGGTGGTGAGCTGGTGCAGGAAGTCGCGGCGCCGGTCGGTGATCCGGGCATGCACCCGGGCCGCCTTCACCCGGGCTTTGGCCCGGTTGGCCGAGTCCTTGGCCTTGCGGGACAACCGCCGCTGGGCCAGCGCCAGCCGGGCCCGGTCGCGGCGCTCATGCCGCGGGTTGACCACCTTCTCCCCAGTCGACAGGGTGACCAGGGAGGTGATCCCCGCGTCGATACCCACCACCGCGTCGCTGGGCGGGTGAGGTTCGATCGGGCATTCGCACAGCAGGGACACAAACCAGCGGCCCGCTGCGTCCCTGGACACGGTCACCGTGGACGGCTCCGCACCAACAGGCAGCGGACGGGACCAGCGGATATCCAGCGGCGCGCTCATCTTCGCCAGCGTGAGCTGGCCGTTCCGGTAGCGGAACGCCGACCGGGTGTATTCCGCCGACGCCCGCGACTTCCTCCGGGACTTGAACCTCGGGTACAGCGCCCGCTTTCCCCAGAACGCCACGAACGCGCCCTGCAGATGCCGCAGCGCCTGCTGGAGCGGAACGGAGGAAACCTCGGCCAGGTAGGCGAGATCCTCCGACTTCTTCCACTCGGTGAGCATCGCGGAGGACTGTACGTAGGAGACACGCTCGGCCCGCTGGTACCACGCTTCCGTACGCGCTGCGAGGGCCAAGTTGTAGACCTTGCGCACGCAGCCGAATGTCCGCGTCAGATCCAAGGCCTGCTCCGGTGACGGGTAGAAGCGGCACTTATACGCTCGCCTCACCGTCTCCGCCATGCTCACATTCTAGCGGCTTAACATGTGAGCCATGACTGTGGAAAGAGTTTGGGGGCGTTCCTTCCCGGCCTGGGCGCCGGGGTTTCCGCGCCCCGCCAATTCTCATGAGCACGACAGAGGTGGACGTTGCGTCACCGTCGGTCAAGCGCACGCGACGTCTCCGGCTATCGCGGCGCCCCGCTGGCATCCCCGCCAATGGACGCCGCCCGCCGGCTGTCAGCCGCCCGAGCCGGGCTTGACCACGCTGATGGTCAGCTGCTGGATGGGCTTGGAGCAAGTCTGGGCCTTGTAGCTGAGGTAGACCGGGGTGGTCTGGTTCGGCGGGTAGATCTGCAGGAACCTGGAGTTGACCGGGGCGCACTTGGCGGGCGGGAAGAAACCCGCCTGCACCAGCCGCAGCAGCGCGTTGCCCACCGCACCGGGCGCCAGAGTGACCAGCTGGCGCGGGGTGGAGGGGTCCTCCTTGGCGGCCAGCCCGATCTGGCTGACCGGCGTGCCGCCCGCCAGCGAGACCCCCGGGTAGCCGTACAGGCTGCAGGTGCCCGTGCCGATGTTGGTGAAGTCGATCACCTGGTAGATGCTGCCGGCCGCGCCCTGCGCCAGGCCCAGCTTGACCTGGAGGTCGCGGGTCGCGCAGGGGCCCGGCCCGGCCGGGGCGGCGGGCGAGGACGGGGACGGGGCGGAGGCCGCGGGGGACACGCTGGCCACCGCGGACGCGGCGGCGCTGGCGCTAACGGTGACCGTCTTGGTGGGCACCGGGGTGCCCCCGCCGCAGGCGGAGACCAGTGCGGTCAGGCAGGTGAGCGCGGCGGCGGCGATGGCTCGCCGGACAGCGCGGGGGTTTCGCGTCATCGGGTTTCCTTCTGCGGGCGGCTCCGCGAGCCGTTCGACACCTATGACGCGCGCCGTGACCTTGTGGTTGGCGCGACAGGTTCCCGGAATGTCACAGTTTGGCCGCACCCTGGCCATCCGGCCGGGGCCCGGGAGCCGGGCGCGGCCGGGTGCGAATCGCGGGCCCGCGGCGGCGTCCGTCACCAGCGGCGATGCCGCGGTTACACTCGTCGCGATTCTTACCGGGAACGCTGGCCTGACCTGCACGGGAGAGCTTCTGTTGCGCGGGAAAGCGCTCACGCCCGCGGCGCTGATGGCCGCCGGTGCGGTCGCCGTGGCCGGGCTGTCCGCCGGCCAGCAGGCGCCGGCGGCCTCCGTCACCGCACTGTGCCGCCCCTATCAGTACCTGCCGGTCCGCAACGGCGCTGGCGAGCAGTTCATCGTCCGGAACGACAATTACGGCGGGCAGCCGGAGTGCCTGCTGAACACCGGCGGGCCGGACTTCGCGGTGAGCGGGTCCGGGGCCGCCTCCCGCGGCGAGCCGGCCGCGTTCCCCTACATCTTCCTGGGCTGCAGCTGGGGCCTGTGCACGCCCGGCAGCGGCCTGCCGGCCATGGTCGCCGGCCTGCCCTCGCCGCGGACCAGCTGGCACACCTCGCAGCGCGCCGCCGGGAGCTGGGACGCCTCCTACGACATCTGGTTCAACAGCACCCCGATCGAGACCGGGCAGGCCACCGGCGGGGAGCTGATGATCTGGCTGGGCTCCCAGCACCGCCCGCCGCCACCGCCGCGGACGCCGATTGTGCGGATCGACCACGCACGCTGGTACCTGCACAGCTGGATCACCCACCACGCGGGCATCCGCTGGCGCCTGATCCAGTTCCGCCGGGTGCGGCCGGTGTGGCGGGTGTCCGGCCTGCGGCTGCGCCCGTTCGTCACCACGCTCGAGGACCACGGCTGGATCCAGCCGTGGTACTGGCTGCTGAACATCGAGGCCGGATTCGAGATCTGGCGCGGCGCGACGGCCTGGCCACCACCTGGTTCTCAGCCCGGGCCTAGCGCCCGCGCCGCGGCGGCTCACTTCATGCAGACGCAGAACCGGTCCTGCAGCTCGTCCAGCGCGGCGAGCCGCCCCTGCTCGAACGCGGTGTCCCAGAGCTCGCCCAGCGCCGCCAGCGCCCCCGCGCCCTGCCCGCCGAGCAGGCTGGCCGCCCGGGCCAGCGCCTCCGCCTTCTGCTGATCACTCATCTCCGCCTCCGTACCCACGGTAGTGACCAGGCCCGCACGGCGGCAGGGCCGAACGGCTCTACTGGGGCGCGGGCCGGGCCGGCCGCAGGCCGCGCGGGCCAGATCACTCGCCGGCCGCGTACCGCCAGCTCAGGCCGATGTGCTCGTATACCCCGGACGCGGCGGCGACGGCGGGGACCGGGGCCGCGGGCCGGCCCGGCCCGGCGGGCTGCGCGACCAGCACCGCGGCGGAGCCGCGGTAGAGGCAGGCGGCCGCTTCCGCCGGGCTGAGCTGGTCCGCGTCGCCGATGATGACCACGTCGAAGTGCAGGTCAGCGGGAAGGTACCGGCTGGCGCCGTGGGCGGACGTGACCAGGCAGGGCTTGACGGCCTGGACGGTGCGGCGGGTCCGCTCCAGCAGCTCGCGCACCGGCAGCGGCGGTTCGGCGGGGCCCGCGCCGGCCCGGCCCGCGTGGTCCGCGGCCTTCCCCGCCTCGCGCCGCAGCAGGCTGCTCTCGCCGTCGTCGGCCTGTGCGCGCCGGGCGTTGCAGGCGCGGACGATGGTCCCGGCCGCCGCCGACTGCAGGGCGGCGTCCAGCTCCAGGTAGTCACGCAGCAGGGCGCCGCGGTCCGCGGCCCGGAAGGCGGCCAGGTCGGGGGCGGTCCGCAGCTGGTACTCCGCCCAGCCCTGCAGCACCGCCCCCTCGATCACCTGCGCGACCCGGCCGGCCGCCACGTGCTGGGCGGCGCAGAAGTCCGCGGCCTCCGCCAGGCCGTAGACGGTGAGCGCGGCCCGCGCGGCCTGGTAGGCGTGCCATTCATCCCGGCCGCCCGCGTCGTTGAACATGGCTTCGAGCACGGCGGTGCCGTCCTCGTACTCGTCGAGCTCGGCGGCCAGGTCGTGGCGGCGCTCCGGGCCGAACGCGTCAGCCAGTGAGGCGCAGGCCTGCTGCCAGGCCGCGGCCGCCTCGGCCAGCCCGGCGGTGGGAACGGCGCTTTCGGCCGCCTTGAGGTGCGCGGGGGTGAGCGGGCCCGGGCCGCCGGTGATCATGGTGCGCAGGCCGCGCGCCCACTCCAGCGCGGCGCTGAGCGCCGCGACATCGGTCTGGGTGCCCGCGTAGAGCCGCCCGCACAGCTCGGTGAACACCGCCTTCCGCGAGGTCAGCTCCGCATGCGCGGTGTCGGCCGCCTCCCGCAGCGCCACCAGCTGCCGCGCCTGCCCGAAGGTCAGCTGCCGGCCGGCCGCCTCGCCCATCCGCTCGGTGAACGCGCGCGCCGACTGCAGCGGCGCCAGATGCGCCCGCAGCCACTCCGCCGCCGCGGCGATCCCGCCGTTTATCAGCTCCGGCCGCGCCGCGACCGCGGGCGGCGCCGCCAGCGTCGCCTGCCAGGCGGCCAGGTCCTGCCGGATCTCCGCGACGGTGGAGGTGATGACCGGCTTGGGCACCGCGTCCCGGGAGATGTGCTCGGCCGCGCGCGACAGGTCGTGCCCGCGGGCGCTGCGCACGGCGGTGGCCGCGTGGGTGAGCGCGCGGCCGAGCCGGTCGAAGTCGGTGGCCTGGCCCGCGTAGTAGGGGCCGAGGTGGGCGCCGTACCGTGCCTCGGCGGCGGTGAGGCTGCTGGCGGCGTGCTCCCAGGCGGCGGCGAGCGCGAGATGCTCCACCGCCGTCTCCGGGGAGACGCCCTCCCTGGTGAAGGCGGCGACGGTCCGCCGGTCGGCCCGGTAGTCGCCGGACAGCCTGCTGAGCCGGTTGACCTCCTGCCCGAGCCGCTGCGCCAGCCCGCCGGCGTCGTGGTTCAGCACGTCGGCGGTGTAGTAGGCGCTCGCCTCGGCGGCCGCCGCGGCCAGCGCGCGGTGGGCCTCGTACAGGGTCCGGCCGGCTTCGTAGGCCGCCTGCTGGCCGGGGATGGACAGCCAGGACCGCTCCGGCCGGTCGGGTTCCTCGGCCAGGTGGGCGAGGGTGAGCAGGTCCGCGGCGTCGCTGAAGGTCACCGGGGCGGGCATGCCGAGCATGCTGGCCAGGTTGGCCAGCGTGCCCAGCCGCTTGTCCAGCTGGTCGGCGGCGGCCGAGAAGGACCGGGCGAGCCCGCCGATCTGCCCGGCGGTCAGCTCGGCCGGGTCGGCGCAGGCGGGGGCGAGCCCGGCCAGGGCGCGGGTGTCCACGGCGGGCAGGGCGTCCGGCCGCGGTATCGTCCGCCAGTCGCCCCCGGCTGCCTGCGCCGCCTTGCCTTCCCGGGCGGTGATCGCGGTGAGCGCGCCGGCGAGCTGGGTGACCGCCACTTCCACCGCGTCGAGCGATTCCATGGTCAGCCACCCGTCCGGCATGCCTTCCGGCCAGCCCCACAGATGGTCGAGCAGCGCCGCCAGGGCGGGCGCGCTGGACGGCCGGGTCAGCCCGGTCACGTCAGCCAGCGTCTGGTTGACCCGGACCATCCCGGCGAGCTCCTCCAGGGCGGAGGCGGCCTGGTAGAGCCGCTCGTCCTGGGAGCCCCGGGCGGTCACCCCCCGCCACGGGAACGACCGCCCTTCGGCCGCCGGCCGCCAGGCGGCGGCCAGGGCCGCCGCGGCCTGCCGGATCTCGCCGAAGACCGCGGCGGTCAGGCTGGCCGGGGCAGGACCGGCGGCGGGCGGGGCCGGGATGTCCCGCACGCTCGCGACCATCCCGATCACGTCGTGCAGCGAGTACCCGAGCGGGGGCCGGGACCGTTTCATGGCGCCGGTGTAGGCGCTGAACTGCCCGAGCCGCTGCCGCGCGTCCTGGTCCAGGCCCGGTGCGGCGGGCCCGGCGGGCTGGGTGTCCAGCGCGCCGGCCAGCTCGGCCGCCACCTCGGCGGAGGCGGCCGCGCGGGTGCCCAGCTCCAGCAGGTACGGGCCGAGCCCTGCCCGGGCCAGCCGCTCGGTCACCGCCCCGCCGCCGGCGGCGTCCGGGGAGACGAACAGCACGGTCTGGCCGGCGTGCAGCAGGGCGCCGATCATGTTGGCGACTGTCTGGCGCCTGCCGGTGCCGGCCGCGCCCTCCATCACCAGCGGCCGGCCAGCGAGCGCCGCCGCGACGCAGGCCCGCTGTGCGGAGTCGGCCGCCAGGATCAGCGGCGCCGTGTCCGGGGCCGTCCAGCCGCCGATCTCCGGGCCGGCCGCCGGGCGGGAGAACTCGCGCTCGCCACCGGCGGGCCGGCCGTCCGCCAGCGCCCGCACCGCCGGGTGGGCCGCGGCCAGGGCCTCGTTGTCGAGCAGGTCCTGATAGGTCGCCCCGCTGGGGAACGGGAACCAGGACAGCAGCAGGGTGCCGGTGACCCGCCAGCCCTCCCGGGCGGCGGCCGCGTCGACAGCCGCCTCCAGCAGCCGCGCCAGGGCAACCTCGTCCAGGTCGCGTACTGGCGGCAACGTAACCCGGTAGCGGCCCAGCTCCCGGGCGAGCGCGGGGTTGACCAGCGGGCCGTCGGCCGCTGGCGCGAGCACCGGCAGGTCGCCGTCCCCGGCGGCCGTCAGCCGGACCGGGACCAGCAGCAGCGGGCTGGTGCGCCGGGCCTGGCCCTCCCCCGCCCAGGTCAGCGCGCCGGCTGCCAGGTAGAGGGCGCCCTCACCGCCGCCTGGGTCGTCCGGGCCGGGCCGCAGCGTGAGCTGCCGGGCGGTGACGGCCAGGCTGGTCGGGTCCTGATCGGTGTCGAGCACGCCGGGACCGGGCCGGGGCGCGGCCCCGTCCAGGCCGCCGGTGCGGGGCCGGAGTGTGAAGGCCCCGCCCGCGGCGAGCCGGGCGATGACCTCCCCGGCTGGCGGCCGCACGATCGTGATCACACCGTCCGCGCCCGGGGTCGCGCTGAGCAGCGCGCTGGCGGCCGCCGCGTCGATGAGGCCGTCCCGCCAGCGCCCGATCGCCGAGCGGACGTGCGTGTCCCGGCCGGCCGCAGGCCGGGAATAGCCCTCACCCAGCACGCACGCCCTCCTATCGCGTCACCCTCGGCAGGCGCGGTGGCTCGCAGCTCGCAGACGTGAGGTGACGGCTGCACAGCGGCGTTTCCGGCCGGTCATGGCCCGGAAACTAGACGCCGGGCCAGGCCCGCTGGATCACACACGCGCCGGGAAGTCCGGGAAGTATCGCCATTATCGTCCCCCGCGTCCCCCGCCGTCCGGTCATCGGCTGAGGCCGGCCGTCAGGCCTGGCCGGGCCGCCGGGCAACCTCTCACTTCCCTGCCTGTGATGTTCACCTTGCCCCGGTTAAAGCGAAAACGCCACCTGATCCGTTTCGGGCGGGCGGCCGCCGCCCAGCGGCGGCGGCCCGGCAGAGTTATATCGCAAGACGATAGGAATGGTTTCCGGCCGGCACGGTAGTCCTCCATGACACGTCTTCCATGGGGGTGACCCATGAGCCTCGCACCGGCCGACCGGCTCGCACTCGCCCGGATCGAGAGCGAGCTGCGCCGGTCCGATCCCGTCCTGGCCGCCAGGCTCCGGGCCTTCGGGGGAAAACGCGGCCGGCGGCGCGCACCGGCCTGTGAGCGGCGCACCTGGTGGCCGCGGGCCCTGCGGCTGCACGTGCTCGCCGCGGCAGCGGCCCTGCTGCTGGGCGTGCTGTGGGGAATCGTGCTCAGCGGTTCCGCCGGCCCGCAGGCCCGCTCACCGGCGTGCGGTCATGGCTGGCACGTGCCCCCGTGCGCCGCCCGGTACGGCCCGGGCGCCGAGCATGCACAGCACCGGCCGCAGCCCGGTATCCCCTGACACCGGGAGCCGGCCCGGGCAGCCTGGGCGCCCGCGCCAGCACGGTGAACCGGGCGGCGCGGCGGCGCACCCGGTGGCCGGGGACCGGGCGCCGCGCCGTGGGCGGCGCGGCCGCGGCGCGGTAGAACCACCGCTTGCCGGCCTCGATCAGGGCGAGGTAGGTGACCACCATCCCGGCCAGCGCCAGGAAGAACGGCCCCGGGAGCGGCTGGAACCCCAGCGCGCGGGCGGCGGGGAGCGCCGGCAGCGCCGCGCCCACGGCGACCACCCCCAGCGCGGCCAGCAGCAGCGGCATGCTCGGGTGGCTGCGGAAGAACGGGACCCGGCGGGTGCGGATCGCGAAGATCACCAGCGTCTGGGTGGCCAGGGACTCCACGAACCAGCCGGAGCGGAACAGCGCCGGGCCGGCGTGGAAGACCCACAGCATGATGCCGAAGGTCAGGAAGTCGAACAGGGAGCTGATCGGCCCGAAGAAGAACATGAACCGGCGGATGAAGCGCACGTCCCAGCGTGACGGGCGGGCCAGCTGCTCGGCGTCCACCTCATCGGTGGGAATGGTGAGCTGGCTGGTGTCGTAGAGCAGGTTGTTGAGCAGGATCTGGGACGGCAGCATCGGCAGGAAGGTCAGGAACAGCGACGCCCCGGCCGCGCTGAACATGTTCCCGAAATTGCTGGACGTGCCCATCAGCACGTACTTCATGGTGTTGGCGAAGATCCGCCGCCCGCCGACCACGCCGTCGGCGAGCACATCGAGATCCTTCTCCAGCAGCAGCACGTCGGCCGCGTCCTTGGCGACGTCGGTGGCCGAGTCCACCGAGATGCCGACGTCGGCGGCGTGCAGCGCTACCGCGTCGTTGACGCCGTCGCCGAGGAACGCGACCGCCGACCCGGCCTTCCGCTGGGCCCGCACGATCCGCGCCTTGTGCTCCGGGGTGACCCTGGCGAAGACGGTGCCGCTGGCGAGCAGGTGCCCGAGCCGGTCCCCGGCCGCGTCGATGTCCGCGCCGGTCACCACCTGGCCCGCCGGCAGCCCGAGCTCGGCGCACACCTTGGCCGCCACCGCCGGGTTGTCCCCGGTGAGGATCTTGACCGTGATGCCGAGCCCCGCCAGCCGGGCCAGCGCGGCCCGGGCCGAGGGCTTGGGCGGGTCGAGGAACACCAGCAGCCCGCGGAACTCCAGGTCGCGCTCGTCCGCCGCGGTGAGTTGCTGCTGCCCGTCCGCCGGGCGGGAGGCCACGGCCACCACCCGGTTGCCGGCGGCGAACTCGGCGTCCAGCCGGGCCCGGGCGGACTCCGGCATCTCCCCGCACCGGGCCAGCACGTTCTCCGGCGCGCCCTTGGTGATGATCGCGCGGTGCCCGCCGGGGTCTTCGACCAGGACCGAGACCGCCCGCCGCTCGTGGTCGAAGGGGAGGGTGGCCAGCCGCCGGTACCCGGCGAGCGCCCGCCGGTGGTGGCCGGCCGCCGGGGACTCCCACAGCGCGACGTCGAGCGGGTTGCCGCCCGCGGCCTGGCCGCCGGTCACCACCGCCTCGTTGCACAGCAGCCCCAGCAGCAGCGCGTCCCCGCCGTCCCGGCCGTCCGGGCCGGCCGCGCGCATGAACCGCAGGCTCCCCTCGGTCAGGGTGCCGGTCTTGTCGGTGAACAGCACCTCGATGTCCCCGAGGTCCTCGATGCACACCAGCCGTTTCACCAGGACCTTGCGCCGGGCCAGCTGCCGTGAGCCTGCCGCGAGACTGGTCGACACCACGGCCGGCAGCAGCTGCGGGGAGATCCCCACCGCGATCGCCAGCGAGAACAGCAGCGCGTCGATGACCGGGCGGTGCAGGGCCACGTTGGCGATGAAGATGCCGGCGGTCAGCACGGCGGCCACCCACACCAGCAGCATGGAGAACTTGCGCAGGCCGATCTGGAACGCGGTCTCGGGCCGCCGGGCACCGAGCCCCAGTGCGATCCGCCCGAACTCCGCGCGCCCGCCGGTGGCGACCACCACCCCGGTGCCCGAGCCGGCCCGCACCACCGTGCCCATCAGCGCGCAGCTGGTGAGCTCCGCGAGCGGGGTCTGCGGCGGGACCGCGGCCGGGGACTTCTCCGCTGGCAGCGACTCCCCGGTCAGCACGGACTCGTCGCACTCCAGCCCGGTGACGGCCAGCAGCCGCAGGTCCGCCGGGACCACCTCGCCCAGCTGCAGGCTGATGACGTCGCCGGGCACGAGCTCGGTGACGTCGACCTGCCGGGGCTGCCCGTCGCGCACGGCCACGCAGCGGTGCCGGACCGCCGAGTGCAGCGCCTCGGCGGCCTTCTCGGCCCGGTACTCGTTGAGGAACCCGAGGCCCACCGATGCGGCGAGGATGACGCCGATGATCACGGCGTCGGTCCGTTCCCCGACGAAGAACGAGGCCACGGCGGTGACCAGCAGCAGGAGCAGCAGCGGTGACCTGAGCTGGCGGGCCAGCACGGGCAGCGCCCGGGCACGGTGGCTGCGCACCGCGTTGGGGCCGGTCACCCGCAGCCGCCGGGCCGCCTCGCCAGCGGCCAGCCCCGCGTCGCTGCTGCGCAGCCGGGCCAGCACCCCGGCCGCGTCCAGCGCGGCGGCCGCCGCCACGGTCAGCGGCGCGGCGCCGGCTCCCTCCTGCTCGCGGCGGGGGACGGCAACGGTCACGGGCACCTCGCTGGTCGGAGCCTGGCCCAGGCTCGCACGGCTACCGCCACCGGGCGCAGGGCCCAAGGTCACCAGTCATGGCCTGGCCGCGGCGCGGCGGCAAGCCGGGGCGGGGGCTGCCCGGGCCGCCAGCCGCTCCCCGGTTTAACGCCGCCGCCAGGCGGAAAGCTGGGACCGGCATGGAGTTGCCGGAGATGCGCCGCCTGCTCCGGGTGAGCCGGCCGCCAGCACCGTACGGGGCCAGGAGGCTGGCCCGCTGTTACAGCATCGAGGATGTGGCCAGGAAGGCCCGGCGCCGGCTGCCGCTGGGCGCCCGGGCCTACCTGGAAGGCGGCGGGGAAGGCGAGTACACGCTGCGCCGCAACCGGGCCGCCTTCGACCAGTTCGAGTTCGTCCCCGACATGCCCCGCGACGTGAGTCACGTGGACACCACCGCCACCGTGCTCGGCCAGCCCATCCCGCTGCCGCTGGTGCTGTCACCGGTCGGCGCGCCGCGGATGTTCCACCACGAAGGCGAGCTGGCGGTGGCCCGCGCCGCCCGCCAGGCGGGCCTCCCGTACGCGCTGTCCACCCTGGCGACCAGGTCGGTGGAGGAGGTGGCGGCGCAGACGGACACGCCGCTGTGGTTCCAGCTGTACCTGTGGGGGGACCGCGGCGAGACCAGGGAGGCCATCGCGCGGGCCCGGGCCGCCGGATTCAGCGCGCTGCTGTTCAGCATCGACACCAGCGTCCGCTCCAAGCGCGAACGGGAGAAGCACGCCGGCCTCGACCTGCCCACGCCGCAGCTGGCCGTCCCCACCTTCCTCGAGGGCGCGCTGCACCCGAGCTGGTGCTGGCACTTCCTCACGTCCGAAACGATCAGTTTCCCCAACATCGGCCCGCGTGACCACCGCTCCCGCGAGAAGCTCTCCGGCATGTTCGACGGCACCGTGCGCTGGGCGGACCTGGTCTGGATCCGCGAGCTGTGGGACGGGCCGATCCTGGTCAAAGGCGTGCTGCGGCCCGAGGAAGCGGTCCGGGCCGCCGACGCCGGCCTGGACGGGGTGATCGTCAGCAACCACGGTGGCCGCCAGCTCGACCACCTGCCGGCCACCATCGACGTGCTGCCCGGGATCGTCGACGCGGCCGGGGACCGGCTGGAGGTCCTGGTGGACTCCGGCTTCCGCCGGGGCAGCGACGTGGCCGCGGGGGGGGGGG
>JBLMWU010000358.1:0-8259 GCA_050257395.1 Gemmatimonadota bacterium
TGACCCGCTCGTGCTGCTCCCACGCACGGCCGGTCAGCCCCGCCAGCACCGCCCCGGGCCCGATCCGCTCCGCAGGGCCACCGGCGGCGAACCCCCGCCCGGCCCGGCCGCCGGGCCGCGACAGCCCACCCGCCACGAACATCTCACCCGGCTTCGGCGCTGCCGCCGCCTGCGCCTCGAACAGTGCCAGCGCCAGGTCGGCAGGGATCTCCGACAGAGCTGGGTCATCCGGCGGATCAGTATCGGGATCGGGCGCTAACTCCCACAGCTCTTCATCCGCGGGCAGGTGTGTCAGCCAGCCCATGCCAGTGTCGCCGCTGGGACCACCGTCCCAGGAACGATCAGCCAGCTGGGCGGAGACAGTCACCGCGCTCCTCATGACAATCGCGGACATCACCTCGAACCATGGCCAATCTTACCAGAAGAAGCACCATTATCGAACTTAATTTCTAATGACAAGATGCCAGGTCCGCAGGTGTCGCGGAGCCCGCCCGCGCACGGAGCGCCGCAGGTTACAGTGCTGCTGCCGGCCAACCCCGGGCCGTGCGCCGCGGCCCGAGACCGCGTCCCCTCCCCCGTCCCTGCTGGAGCCCTGCCATGACTGGCGCCCGCCCCGCCGGCCGGCCAGCGCTGACCCGGCCGGGCCGGACGCTGCCGGCGGCGGATCGAACGCCCCCGGCGGCCCGGCCACTGCGGACGGCACCCCGGCCACTGCGGACGGCACCTCGGCCACTGCGGACGGCACCCCGGCTGCTGCGGATGGCACCCCGGCCACTGCGGACGGCACCCCGGCTGCTGCGGACAGCACCTCGGCCACTAGCGGCGGCGATCCGGCTGCTGGCAGCGGCGGCCCGGCTGCTGCGGGCAGATCCCGGCGGGCCGTGCTGCGCGCCGGGGCCCTGGCCGGCGTGGCGCTGATCACGCCCGCGGCCCTCCGGGCGGGGCTCCGCACCGCCGCCCTGCGGGCCGGCACCCCCGCACCCACGCCCAGCCCGGACGCGGCCCCCGCCACCAGGGCCGCCTCCGCCCCCGGCGGCCACGCCCGCCGCGGCATCCGCCTCCCCGCCGGTGCCTCCGGCCAGCTACGAGTTCAGCCAGGGCTGGCTGTTCGGCGGCCCCTACGTCGCTGGCTCGGCCGCGCCGGGTTACCACGACGGCGGCTTCACCGAGGTCACCCTGCCGCACACGGTCACCCCGCTGTCCTGGGGCGACTGGGACCACACCAGCTGGGAGAAGGTCTGGATCTACCGCAAGCACTTCGACGCCACCAGCGTCCTGGGCGGCCGGGTGTTCGCGGACTTCGACGGCGTGATGACCAGCGCCACGGCCGTGCTCAACGGTGTCACCGTCGCCCGCCACCAGGGCGGCTACCTGCCCTGGTCAGCCGAGCTCACGCAGCACCTCCGGCCGGGGCGGAACGTGCTCGCCGTGATCGTGGACGCCCGGTGGCTGCCGGTGCCGCCGTCGGGCGCCCCGGCGGGCGCGGCCTCGGTCGACTTCCTGCAGCCCGGCGGGATCTACCGGGAAGCCGCCCTGCGGGTGGTGCCGCAGGCGTTCCTGGCCGACGTGTTCGCCCGGCCCATCGCGGTGCTGACCAGCAGCCCCGCCGTGCAGGTGCAGGCCACCATCGACGCGGCCGCCGCGGCGGGCCCGGTGACCGTGTTCCGCCCCGGCGGCTTCACCCTGAACGGCCAGCCGCTGAAGCTTTTCGGCCTCAACCGCCACCAGCTTTTCCCCTACATCGGCATGGCGGCGCCCGCCCGGCTGCAGCGCCGCGACGCGGAGGTCCTCCGCAACGAGCTGAACTGCAACATGGTCCGCTGCTCGCACTACCCGCAGTCGCCGCATTTCCTGGACGCCTGCGACGAGCTGGGCCTGATGGTGTGGCAGGAGCCGCCCGGCTGGCAGTACGTGGGCGACTCCGCCTGGCAGCAGCTCGCGCTCGCGAACATGCGGGACATGGTGGTCAGGGACCGGAACCGGCCGTCGGTGATCGTCTGGGGCGCCCGGCTCGACGAGACGGCGGACCAGCCCGCCCTCCATGCGCAGACCCGCAAGGCCGCCTACCAGCTCGACGGCAGCCGCCCCACCTCCGGGGCGATGGCCAGCTACTCCACCACCGGCTGGGCCGAGGACGTGTTCGGGTACGACGACTACCAGCGGTCGAACGGGAACGCCACCCTCCAGCCCCCGCTGCCCGGCGTGCCGTACCTGGTCAGCGAAGCGGTGGGGGCGCTGGCCGGGCCGCACACCTACACCTGGACGGACCCGCCGGGTTCGCTGGCCGTGCAGGCGCTGATACACGCCCAGGTCCACAGCACCGCCGGGCTGGACCCGCGCTACGCCGGGCTGCTGGGCTGGGCCGGCTTCGACTACGCCTCCTACAACGCGGGCGACCGGATCTGGCACGCGCTCAAGACCCCCGGTGTCATGGACACGTTCCGGGTGGCCAAGCCCGGTGCGGCCGTGTACCGCTCCCAGCTGGACCCGGCGGTGCGGCCGGTCATCCTGCCCGCCTTCTGGTGGGACTTCGGTCCCGGCTCGCCCGCGAACGGCCCGGGCCCGGGCGCGATGATCGCCACCAACTGCGACCGGCTGGAGATCTACGTGGGCGGCAGGCACCTGGCCACCGCCACCCCCGACACCGCCCGGTTCGGCGGCCTGCGCTACCCGCCGGTGTTCGCGGACCTCACCGTGGACGGCTCCGCCCGGCCGGACCTGCGGATCGACGGGTACGTCAGCGGCAGGCCCCGGGCGACCCTGCGGATGTCGGCCGACCCCGCGCTGGACCGCCTGGCCCTGACCGCCGGCGCCACCGTGATCGAGGCCGACGGCTCGGACACGGCCCGGCTCACGTTCCGGGCCGTGGACGCGTTCGGCAACCACCGCCCCGGGGTCACCGGCGCCGTCACGCTGACCCTGACCGGGCCGGCCGACCTGATCGGCGCCAGCCCGTTCCCGCTGGGCACCTACGGCGGCGTGGGCGGCGCCTTCGTGCGCTCCCGGCCGGGCCAGCCCGGGCAGGTCACCGTCACCGCCGCGCACCGCGTGCTGGGCCGGGACACGGCGGCGGTCACGATCATCCCGCCGGCGGTGGGCCGCAGCTTCCTGTGACCGCAGCCGCCCGTAAGCTCAAGGCGCACGGGAAGAGAACGGGAGGCCCATGGCCACGCTGGAGCGGCCCGCCAGTGAGGCGGCATCGCCCCGCCGTGGGCTGGCGTCGCTGCGGCCGCTGCGGCACCGCGCGTTCGCGCTGCTGTGGGCGGCCGGGCTGGTGTCGGTCATCGGGTCGTGGATGCAGACCGTCGCCGTGGGCGCGCTGGTGGTCTCGCACACCGGCAAGGCGACCTGGGCGGTGCTGGTCGCGGCGGGCGCGTTCCTGCCGATCGGGCTGCTGTCCCCGGTGGGCGGCGCGCTGGCCGACCGGCTGCCGCGGCGGCCGGTGCTGGTGGCCGGGAACCTGGCCGCCGCCGGCACCGCGGCGCTGCTCGCGCTGCTGGTCGCCGCCGGTCATGACAGCCCGGAGGCGGTGCTGGCGCTGGTGACCGTGCAGGGCGCGGCGTCCGCCGTGATCGGGCCGTTCCAGCAGGCGATCCTGCCCGACCTGGTGCCGCGCACCGACTTCCTGGCCGCCGTCTCCCTCAACTCGGCCCAGTTCAACCTGGGCCGGATCGCCGGGCCCGCGCTGGCGGGCGCGACCGTGGCCGCGTTCGGGTACCCGGTAGCGTTCGCCGCCAACGCGGTCTCGTTCCTGGCCGTGGTGGCAGCCCTGGGGTTCGTGCGGCTCGCCCCGCCGGCCGGCCAGTCACCGGGCCTGTTTTCCTCATTGCGAACGGGCTTCGCCCAGGCCAGGCAGGAACCGTCCTGCCGGGCGGCCATCGGGTCGATCGCCGTGGTCGCGTTCGTTGCGTCCCCGTTCATCGCGCTGGTCCCGGTGATGGCGCACCACCTGACCAGCGGCGGGCCCCGCGCGGTTGCGCAGGCCACGGCCGTGCTGACCACGGCCCAGGGGGTCGGCGCGGTGGTGGGGGCGCTGTGCCTGGCGCCGCTGGCGGGCCGGTTCGGCCGCGGCCGGGTGCTGGCCGGCAGCCTGATCCTGCTCCCGGTGACGCTGCTCGGTTACGCCACGTCCCGGTCCCCCTGGTGGGGGGCGGTGACCCTGTTCGCGGTCGGCCTGGTCTACATCGGGGTGCTGTCCGGCCTGTCCACGGTGGTCCAGCTGCGCGCGCCGCAGGCCTACCGGGGCCGGGTGCTCAGCTTCTACCTGGTCGCGCTCGGCGTCGCCTACCCGCTGGGGTCGCTGGCGCAGGGGCCCATCATCGACCGGATCGGGATCGGCTGGACCACGGCAGGCTCGGCGCTGCTGCTGTCGCTGATCATGCTCGCCGTGGCCTGGCGGCGCCGGGCCACGGTGCGGGCGCTGACCGGCGACGCGGCGCCGGAGTCAGCCCTCCAGCCCGCCGGGGCTGGCCGGGACGTCGACGGAGTGCTCCCGCAGGGCGGCCAGCGGGACGATGTCCAGGGCCCGCTCATGGGTTGAGGCCAGCACCACCGGCGCGGCCACGCCGTCCCGGTAGGCCCGCAGCCAGTTCACCGCCGTCACGCACCAGCGGTCCCCCGGCACCAGCCCGGGGAACCGGAACTGCGGCACCGGGGTGCTGAGGTCGTTGCCGATGCCGCGCTGGTGCTCGAGGAACTCAGCGGTCACCACCGCGCAGATGGTGTGGCTGCCCAGGTCCTCCGGCCCGGTGCGGCAGCACCCGTCACGGTAGAAGCCGGTGACCGGATCGTTGCCGCACGGTTCCAGCTCCCCGCCCAGCACGTTGCGCTCGCCCATCAGAGCAGTATCCCCACCCGCCGGCAGGCCCGGCAACCGGACCGCTCACGCCAGGGTGATCTGGCCGCCCTGCACGGTGATGTTCCTGGGTGGCAGCGGGCTTGGTGCTGGGCCCGCTGCCACGCTGCCGTCCTTGACGCTGAACTGGCTGCCGTGGCACGGGCAGTCGATCCTGCCCATGGCGACTTTGTCGACCAGGCACTGCGCGTGCGTGCACACCGCACTGAACGCGCGGAACTGGCCTGCCGCCGGCTGGGTCACCACGACCTGTGCCGCCGTGAACACCTTGCCGCCGCCGACCGGGATCTCACTGACCGCGCCCAGCGGCTTGCCGGCCGCCTGCGCCATGCCGCCCGCGGCGGGGGACGCCGCGCCGCCGCCCCCGGGCGCCATGCTCGCCGGGGCGACGGTGGAGTCCCCGTTCGCGGCCTCCTGCCTGGCGGCCGCCACCGCATCGCTGCGGATCACGGCGCAGCCTGCCACCGTGCTGGCCAGGCCGGCCAGGCCTGCACCGGCCAGCAGGGTACGCCGGGTCACGTCGGTACCGGGCATCCGGTCGCGGGTCACCAGTTACCTCCCGGGGAATCAGCGCTGGACTTTGCCTGGCACCTGTATAGGGCACCGGCCGCCCAGCCGTCCTGACTCCGCCGGGTCGCGTAAGAGACCCGTAATGCCTGGGCCCCGCCCAGGCTGATGGTCAGGCTCGGCCCGCCTGCTCGGCGGTGCTACTGGACACGCGGACCGGCCTGGTTCAGTGAGGACCCATTGCCGTGAGATCCCTTACTGTTCCTCGTGCTGCGACCTGAGACAGCTGCCACCAGCCTTGGGTGCCCCGGTAACCCAGGGCGCAAGCGACAGCCCGACATAACCCTGCGTCACCGGAAGCGGTTGGCGGTATCGGTAATTTTGCCTACGCTGCCACAGAGGTGAGGTCTATGCCGCGTGCCGGAAGCCAAGTGCGGGCGCTCCTGGCTGGCCTGGCGGAGCTGTACCAGCCGGACGCCGGCGACTTCCCCGCGCGGGTCGTCCGGGTGGTGCGGACGATCGCTGGCGCGGACTCATATTCATACAACCATTTCGGGCCCAGCGGGCCACTGGGAGTACACGCCGAGCCGTTTGACGGGCCCACCTTCCCCGACGCCTACGCTGTGTTCAAGCAGCACGTGCACCAGCATCCGGTGCTCGCCCACTTCCGGGCCACCGGCGACGGGGCCGCCCGGCGCATCTCCGACTTCCTCAGCGACCGCCAGTTCCGCGCGCTCGCCCTGCACCACGAGTTCTACCGCCGCACCCAGGTGAACTACCAGGCGGTCATCACCATGCCGCTGCCCGGAAACAGCCTGATCGCCGTCGCGATGGGCCGGCAGAGCTCGGACTTTTCCGGCACCGACCTCGAGCTGGTGGACCTGCTGCGGCCGCATGTCGCGCAGGCCGCCGCCATCGCGGGGGTGCTGCACCTGCCGCCGCCCAGCACGCTGCTCGGCCCGGACGGCGTCCCGCTGCTCACCACCCGGCAGGCGGGCATCATGCGGCTGGTCGAGGCCGGGCACGCGGACCGGCAGATCGCCCGGTCACTGGGCATCAGCATCCGGACGGTCCACGCCCACCTGCAGAACGTCTACCGGGCGCTCGGCGTGTCCTCCCGCACCGAGGCGCTGGCCCGGCTGCGCAGCAGCTAAGCCCCCGGGCGTCACGCCTGGTGGGCCGGGCAGCTGCACGGCCTCGGGGCTCGCTGCACCAGGCCGGCGACCACGAATGACAGGATCGTCTCGAAGATGTCGTCGTCGGCCACCTTCGGCAGTTCTTCGCGCACCTGCCAGATGTGCGGGAACTCGGCCGGGCTGACGGCCAGGTAGGCCCGGGTCCAGGCGGCCCGGTCCGCCCGCTGCGCCCGCTCGTCCAGGGCCAGGAAGCCGGCCTCTCCGCCGGACCAGTACAGCCCGAAGTCACCGAGGGCCCGGTAGACGCGGGCCGCCTCGGCGCCCTCGAACCCTGCCGCCAGGACCGCGCCGATGAGGTGGTCCACCGCCCGCATCTCCGCCGGGCGCTGGGTGGTCCGGCAGGCGGACAGCCACGCCGCCGCCGGGTGCGCCTGGTAGGTCCGCCGCAGCCGCCTGAGCCCATCGGTGATGCTGGCGACCCAGCACTCCCGCGGCGCCATGCCGGCCGTCGCCTCCTCGATGAGGGCATCGGCGATCGCCAGCATCAGGTCGTCCTTGCTGGCGAAATGCCGGTACACGGCGGTGGGGTCCGCGCCCAGTGCGCGGCCGAGCTTGGGCAGGCTGAACCCCTCTGCCCCGTCCGTGTCCAGGAGCCGCAGGCTCTCCTTGACGATCAGCTCCGGGGTCAGGCTCCCCCGCCGCAGCCCGCGCTGGCGGCCGCGCGCCGGCGGGCGGCTGGCCGTGCTGCCTGTCATAGCCCTGCCTCAGCTCTCCTGGTGCCGGTGTTCCCCGGTTCCCGGCAGTGCCGGGCGGGGCCGAGTCTATGCCACCCGCCCGCTTGGTCATAGGCATTGACAATAGCTTTGACGTGCTGGTCTAATCGCGGCATCTGCCCCGGAGGAGGCCATCAGTGCGGTCACGCGGCGAAGTCCTGTTCCACGGCGGCACGGTCTTCGACGGCCGCAACTTCCTCCCTGCGGGCACCTGCGTGCGGGTCCGGGACGGGCAGATCACCGAGGTCGGCCCGGCCGCGGCCAGCGGCGCCGCCGAGCTGGTGGACCTGGCCGGCGGGACGCTGCTGCCGGGGTTCATCGACGCGCACGCCCACCCGGTCTTCGCCGGCAACCAGCTGCGCCACTGCGACCTGCGAGGGGCCACGACGGCAGCGGGCTACCTGGAGCTGATAGCGGCGTACGCCCGGGCACACCCGGAGGAAGAGTGGATCACCGGCGGCGGCTGGTCGATGGACGCCTTCCCGGGTGGTATCCCCACCCGGGCAGCCCTGGACGCGGTGGTCAGCGACCGGCCGGTGTACCTGCCCAACCGCGATGGGCACGGCGCCTGGGTGAACAGCCGGGCGCTGGAGCTGGCCGGGATCAGCGCGGCCACCCCGGACCCGGCGGACGGCCGGATCGAGCGGGACGAGGCCGGTGAGCCTCTCGGCACTTTGCAGGAAGGCGCCACCAAGCTGGTGTCCCGGCTGCTGCCGGAAGTCACTGAGGAGGACTGGTACCAGGCGCTGCTGGCTGCCCAGGATCATCTGCTGTCGCTGGGCATCACCGGCTGGCAGGACGCGATCGTCGGCAGCTATCTCGGCGAGGCCGACCCGCTGGCCGCCTACGTGCGGGCCGCCAGCGCCGGCACCTTGCGCGCCACCGTGGTCGGCGCCCTGTGGTGGGACCGCGACCGGGGCCTGGAGCAACTGCCCGAACTGGTGGAACGCCGGCGCATCGGAGCCGCCGGGTCGCCGCGGTTCCGCGC